>JBDHSO010000155.1:0-9483 GCA_039808125.1 Rhodobacter sp.
TCACGAATGCGCCGTGCCGCGGCCCGGATCGCCGGCAGCGTGGCATCGCCATAGACGCCGGAGCCATGCGCCGAAAGGCTGAGCCCGGCTTGCGTCAGCAGCACCGGGTCGATTGTGCCGAGCGCGTCAGGCCCGCCGACCAGGGCGAGATATCTGTTGTACTGCTCCGGAATCACCGCGACATAATGCTGGGTTTCGGCAAAGGGCGGCACGCCGCCATATTCCTGAATGCGCCCCGGTCCGGCATTGTAGCCGGCAAGCGCATGGATGATATTGCCATCGAACATCGCCAGCATCTGCGCCAGATAGCGCGCGCCGCCGGTGACCTGCAGATAGGGATCGTCGTAATAGGCCGGATAGATGCCGAGGCCTTCGGCGGTGCCGGGCATGATCTGGGTCAGGCCGAAAGCGCCGACGGGCGACTGCGCCCCGATCTGGAACCGGCTTTCCTGCCAGATCAGCGCCTGCAGAAGGCAGCGCCATTGCACCGGTGTGAGTCCAGCGGCCGAGACGCCGGGAAGCGTATGGGTGTCGCGGGCGGCGCGGATGATCAGCTCTTCCACCGTCTCGCGCGCATCGCCGAAGAGCCGCGCCGCCGCCGGGTTGCCGTCCTCGGTCGGATAGACCGCGGCGATGCCGGTTCCCTCCTCCGTCCCGGCCTCCAGCGCGGCAACGGTTCCCGCTACTGCAGCCCCGGAGCCCGTGGTCGTTGCCCCGAGGATGCTCCCGAGCGCGGCCAGTTGCTGCCGTTCGATCTCCGCCAGTTCCTGTTCCCGGGTGAGACGTTCCTCTTGCAGCGCAATGTCGCGATCCCGCTGGGTGATCAGCGCCGCGGTCCGGGCAAAGCCTTCGACATCGAAGGTGGGCACGCCTTGCGCCGCGGCGGGCTGAGCGAGCGAGGCTCCGACCATCAGGGTGGGAAGAATACGCGCCATGAGGCTACTCCGTCCCGCCGATTCTTCTGAATTCACAGGGAGAAGCACGTCGAGAGACTTCCGCCCCCATGGTGGAAACCGTCACCTCCGAGGCCCGTCCGGCAAAGCTGAAGCAATTGGCTTTTGGGGCCTCGCCGCCCGCGCAGGCGGCGAGCAGCAGGAAGAGGCCCGGAAGGGAAAGAGATGAGATGCGTCGCCGTTTAGCGCGGTCCATGTCAGGATATCTTCCAGAAATCCGGGCGGTCGCGGTAATCCGCCCCCACCAGTTGCTCGCCCTTCTCCATGCCGCCGAGGACGGTCACGAGGGGCCCGAGAGCCGAGAGATCGGCATCGATCACGACCGAGCCACGGTCATCGCGGACCAGTGCCAGACGCGAGGAGGTGCCGACCCCAAGGAGAACATCCAGTTCCTTCCCGCTCAGACCCAGCATCGCGTAATCGGCGGCGCTGGCGCGGATGTTCGGCAAGAGGATCTGGGTCGGCACCGCCTCGACAATGGTCTTGCCGGTCCGAGTGCGCTCGAGCTGGCTTGCATACTGCGTCATCATCACGACGACAGCGTTCTGCTTCCGGGCCGTCACCAGCCAGTTGCTGAGCCGATCCGCGAAATAGGCATTGTCGAGCGCCTTCCAAGCCTCGTCGATCAGGATCACCGTCGGGCGGCGATCCTCGATCACCCGCTCGACCCGGCGGAAGAGATAGGAGAGCACCGCCATCCGTTCGCGTTCGCTCTCGGAATCGAGGATGCCGGTCAGATCGAAGCCCGAGACCTCGCCGCCGAGCGTGAAGCTGTCCTCTGCGTTGGCGCCGAAGATCCAGCCATAGCGGCCGGTCTCGGTCCATTCCTGCATCCGCTCGAAGAGATCGCCGTCATCGTCGGTCGAGACCAGGAGGGACGCGAAGTCCGACCAGTTGCGAAGCCCGGCATGATCGGCGCCGGCGTTCTGCCGGACGACCTCTTGCAGGCGGTTGGTCTGCACCGGGGTCAGCGGGCGATCGCGGCGCTCGAGCAGCGTGGCCAGCCAGTCGGCGAGCCAGGCCTGGCCGCGAGTGTCGATCTCGGTTTGCAGCGGGTTCAGGCCAGTGGGCTTGCCGGCGCGCACCGTGGCATAGCTGCCGCCGAGCGCGCGGACGGCCATTTCCATCCCGGCCCGGTAATCGAAGATGAAAAGCCGCGCCCCGGCCCGCCGGGCGATGGCCATCAGGAAGGCGGCAAGCACCGATTTACCGGAACCGGGTCGGCCGAGGATCAGGGTGTGGCCGCCGGTCGGTTCCTTCTCGGGCGAGCCCTGTTCGTGGAAGCTGAAGCGGAAGCCGCTGCGTTCCGGCGTCGGGAAGAGTGCGATCGGCACGCCCCAAGGCAATTCCGCTCCGCTCTTGCCGAGTGGCGTCCGGTGAAACGTCGCCAGATCCGCGAAATTGTGGTTGGTGATCGCGGCCTTGCGGCTCCGCGCCGCGGTGTTCCCCGGATGTTGCGCCATGTAATGCGCCCGGCTGCCGAAGCCCTCCGAGATCAGGTTGATGCCGGAACTGGCGGAGATGTTGCGGATTTCGGCGCAGATGTCAGCGAGGTGGGCGCGGGTCCGGGCATAGACTGCGACGGTCATGTGATGCTCGCCGAAGATCAGGCGCTTCGATTCCAGATCGTCCTGGGCCAGCTCCAGTTCCTGGGCGAGACTGACCGCCCCGTCATTGGCGGCCTGCATTAGCCGCAGCTGCCGCTTGATCCGGCCCGCCATGATGTTCGAATTGACCGGCACGAAGGAATGGCTGACGACCATGTCGACCGGCAGGTTCATCTCGTCGAGCATCAGGCTGTCGGTCTTGGCCGGGTAATTCTTCACCGCGAAGATCGCGCCGAACTTTTCGCCCACGGCGCCATCGGTCAGATGGATCTCCGCCCCGCGGAAGGTCACGCGGGTATTGGCGACGTCCTCGGCCAGGATGCAGAGGCGCGAGGCCGGAAAGAGCGGATGCTCCTCGCCGGTGTTGAGACTGCCGAGGAAGCCGAGGAGTTCGCCGGTCCCGGCATGAAGAAGGCGGGGTTTCAGGTCTGAGAAGGTGGACAGGAGAAACCCCACCACCTCGTCCAGTGAGCGCAGACGGCGGGTCGTGTCGGCGGTGAGCCGCGCCTGGGAGGCCTTCGCCGCGAACGGGATGCGGCCGCCGGCGTCCGGCCGCTTCAGGACGGAGAGGGTCAGGGTCTTGTCGCGCAATCCGGCTTTCGCCAGATGCGCCTGCCAGCGCCGGTCCACCGTCGCGGCGAAGCCGTCTCCGGGGATGGCCGGCAGTGCTGTATCGACCGCTTTCGAGACCTTGTGCAGGTAGAAGGAAAAGCCCGTCCCGACCTGCGCCACCACGCCCGCGAGCAAGGCGCCGATCCGGTCGAGGTGACTGTCCTCCGAGGTCGTGCTGTTCACCCCCTCGAGCCGGATGCATTGCATCAGCTCGTTGCCCCGGGTGCGGATCGTCGTGTCGGTGACGAGGCTGACATAGGGCAGCATATGCGCCAGCCGCTTCTCCTTTCCGGCCCAATCCGGCAGGACCGCATCTGCGCTGCTGGCAGGTGCGAGCGCCGGGTCTGGCGCAGCAAGAACGTCACGCGGCATAGCTGTCACCGCCGTGATGCTTGCGGTTCCGCGTCGGCGGGGTTTCCTGCAGGGTGATCACCAGCACGTCGAGGAAGTTCGGATCCCAGTCCGCCGCCTTCCACAACAGCGGCCAGGTCACCCCCGCCACCAGCGCGATGACCCAGCTCTGGACCCAGAGGAACAGCAGCGTCGAACCGAAGAGCCAGACCATGGCATACATGATCGGCAACCCCATCAGCTTGGGGGGCCGGAGAAGCCCGATGAAGACGCGCGACTGTTCCGCCATGATCCGCCCTCAGGTGGTCCAGATCGCGGCGACGATGGTCGGGGCGGCTGCAATGCCGGCGATGGCGACCACGACCCAGAGGGCCTGGCGGAAATCGAGGATGCCGAAGAGCCAGGACAGGAAGACGCCGATCAGGGCGAGCGTGCCGATGACGATGCCCAAGGGGCCGGTGATCGCATCGACGATGCCTTGCAGGAGCGTCTGGACCGGCGAAAGGTCGATGCTCTGCGCCAGTGCCGGACCGGCCAGCAGGACAAGGGCCATCGCCCCGAGGGCGGTGACGGAAGACTGTCTCACGAAATATCTCCTCTCAGCCGCGCATAGACGGCTTGGACACGGGCGACATGGCCTCTGGTTTCCGCATAGGGGGGGATGCCGCCGTGGCGGGTGACCGCCTCGGGACCGGCGTTATAGGCGGCGAGCGCCAGCTCCGGCGTGCCGAAGGTCTCGAGCATCAGGAGGAGATAGCGCGCTGATCCGTCGAGGTTCTGCTGCCAGTCATGGGGATCCACACCGAGGAAGCTGGCCGTGTCGGGCATCAACTGCCCGAGGCCGATGGCCCCGGCATGGCTCAAGGCCGCAGGATTGTAGGCGCTCTCGACCTCGATATTGGCGCGGTAAAACAGCGTCCAATCGGTAACGGTCAGGCCCGCCCGGCGCAGCGCGGCATGTCCGCCATAACGCAAAGCCGTGTCTTCGATGCCGCGCAGCACCTCGGCGCTGGCCGCGACCGTGCGCGGAGCGGTGACTTCCGTCGCGCTTTCCGGGTCATCCGAAGGGGAGGAGAAAAGGAACAGGCGGTCCGACGTTGCTTCGCCGAACTCCCGCATGAAACCGGCATTCGAGGAAATGGAGGCCAGCCGGCCGTCTTCCGCCATGGCGAAGACGAAGTCGTCTGCCTTGGCTTCGGTCGCAGCAACTGCGCCGAAGCCGATCAGGGCCAGAAGGACAAGTGCTGCCTCAGGCCGCTGGGGTCGCCTCGGCGAGCGTGTGGGAGACGCGACCCCCCTGTTCCAGCGGGATATGCGCCGTGCGCATTCCGATATCGTAGAGGAAACTGACGAGACCGACGACGGTCTTGAACTCCCGCACCTTGAGATAGCTGCGGCTGGTGACCAGCAGCTTCTCGTCTCGGCCGTCGGGGCCGATGGCACGCACGACCCATGTGCCGTACCAGCTGTTGTGTCGCTTCTCGCCAGTTTCCTTGCACACGACTTCAGCCCGATAGCCTTGGGCCAAGAGTCCGCGCAGTCCTTCTTCGGTAACCACATTCGGGGCTTCTTCTAGCATGGGCTCCCCTCGGTCCTTTGCATGAGCAGGTTGGGCCGCGGGAAATCATTTCCACACGACCGATACGATACAACATTAATGATAGCAAGCCTATTTTATCGGATTGACAGGCCTGCCATGCTCCGTTCAGGTGGATACCCTACGAACGTATCAAAACAAAGCGTTGATGGAGGCTTGTCCTGTCCATGGCCTTCTTGCGGGTGGCGCTGCTTCTTGGGGCGGGCGTCGTTTCGGCGCTTCCGGCATCCGCCAATTGCCTGCCGCCGGAGCGGCCCTTCCTTCCGGCCGATCCCGAGGACGCCCGCACCTATGCCGATCTCATCCGGTCGGACTTCGAGGGCTACATCTCGGCGGTGCAGGACTATTTCCACTGTCTCGATGCCGAGCGGGCCCGCGCCTTCACTGAGGCGCAAGAGGTCAGCCAGGACTATGGCCGCTTCATCGGGATGGTCGCGGAGTGAGCCGTTCGTCCGGGATTGACGCACCCAATGATCCGGCCGAAGCTTGGTCGGGCAGGCGCCACGCGCGATAAACACTATTGCCTGCATTGATGTTGAATTGTATCGACAAGGTGTAGTCGAGCGAGTCACATCATGCACAAAGCCCCGCGAAACCTTCTTCTTGCCGTCCCGGTCGCACTGACCGGCGCCTTGCCCGCCCCTGTCCAGGCCCAGAGCTATCAGATCGACTGTGCGATCCTTCTCTGTCTTGCAGGGGGGTGGCCGTCCTCGGTTCCCTGTTCGCGGGCGCGGGCCGAGTTCATCCGCCGCATCACGCCCTGGCCGGTCGAGCCGCCGCTTCAGATCTGGCGCTGTCCGATGGGCGCAGCGTTTGAGCGCAGCGCTCCGCTCAGCTCGATGGAGCGGCTCTACGACATTGCCCTACGCACCCCGGCAAACGGGGCGGAGCTGTATAGTCCCCCTGCCCTGCCACTGGTCGAGATTCAGGCGTCGGAACAGGCGGATATCGACATCTCGGGCGATGCGTTCGATTTCGTGAGGAGCATCCGGGTCTATCACATCCAGTACAGCCAGCGGCAGAATCGCGATGGCGACTGCATCCGCAGCGATTCCACCCGACTGGGGTCCTACGGCACACAAGGCGACTACCGCTGGACGCGGGCCTCCGTCACCGCAGTTCCGGAGGAATCCGACCTCGCCGTTCCTGCCAACTGCCGCAATTACTCCTGGCGTTCGGTCTTCGTCGACTGGCGCGATCATGCCGGAAACTACGGGTCCGAAGAGGTGCGCTACTGAATCACCGCCGGGGCGTGATCGCCCCAGTTTCCATCCATCCTGGGGGCGCAATCCCCCCTGAAAACGAGAACGACGCCAGACCAGAGGTCCAACGCCGCGCCCGAATACTCAACCTTGCCCGAGTGTTCTAGCCCAACTCAATAGCACACGCAACCGACAATGTGATTTTGTCGGCATAAATGTTGTATCCTCTCGATCAGGTGTCTTCCTTCCCGGAGACATCCCATGGAACTCACGACCGGCGCTATCTTGCGCCGCATCACCCGCACCAATCTCTCAGTCTCGGCGCACAAGCTGGCGACGGTCATCCTCGACGGCATCGCCTGGAAGGACGGCTACAACGGCCTGCCGCGCGGAACGGCCGCCTTCACACTTGGCGACCTCGCGCGCCAGATGGGGGTCTCCCGGCAGTATCTGCACGTCTTGCTTGGCGAGTTGGCTGCCTCCGGGTTGAGATTGATGCGGCAGCGGTTGCGCGGGCCGATAGCGCTCTGGCGGTTTCGCTTTGGCTGCTGTGATGAGGGCGCAGGCGGGTCTGCTGTGTCAGCTACAGACGACAGATCTCCTTATAAGGAAGATTCACACAAAAATGTATTCTCGGGAATGATCGTGTTGGATAGAGCCGATTGCCCGCAGGCAGACCGTTGGCTGGCCTTGATCGACACCGCGAAGACCACCCTGCCCTGCCGTGGAATCGACAATCGGCACATCTGGGAAAGGTTCAGGCTGTTTAACCGGAAGCGAGGCCATGACGCAGTTCCGGCAGGTTATCTGCTTGGGTTCATGCGGAAATGGCGGGTGGGCGGAGTTCTCACGCAGGCCGCGGCGGCCCCAAGACCACCGCAGGAAATGAACGAGAGGCAGCGGGAGTTGCAGGCACTCATCGCGCTGGCGCCGGTGGCGAACCGGCAATTTCACGAAAGCGATCTGCGGGGGCGGATTGGGACCACCACCTATGAAGCGCGCCTGAAAGAACTGGCGCAGACGTTCTCATGCAGTGAGTTTGTCGGAAAGCTCGCGCTGCATGGGCTCGCAGTGCGAAAGGGGCTGATATCCAAATGACCTTCAGGACTTTGCCCTCAGCAGAATGGAAAGGCCGGCGCACCTTGGCATCGGTACATTTTCAATCTCGCCAAACAGCTCTCACGTCGTCGCACCACGAAAATGCAGTTTGATCATGGGCGAGCATTTGTTCGCACGGGGGGCATCACATCCTCTGGCGTACACCGACCTTGGGAAATCAACGTAATTACCAACCCGGCCAGCACCAGGACCGAGCCGAGAATGAAACCGGATGTCAGGGTCTCGCCAAAGAAGACTACTCCTATGAACATGCCGAACAAGGGCATAAGCAGGACAAACGGGGCAACCTGATCCATCCGGTTGCGCTCCAGCAGCCAGTACCAGATCAGGTAGGCCGCCACGAAGGCGCCAAGGCCGAGCAGCGCCACGCCGAACCAATCGTAGGCCGAACCCGTTGCAAGAAGGTACATGTGGTCTTGCTCGACCGCCAGCGACAGGATCAGCAATTGCAGTGCCGCGAGCAGAGAGGTCGCCCCGATCAACTGATTGATCGCATCGCGGGAATGACGCCGGACGAGCGCCTGGCCGATGCCCCAGCTTGCTGTTCCGGCCAGGATCAGGAAAAGCCCCGACAGGCTGCTGCCTGACCCGGGGGAACCGAGGACCACGGCAATCCCGAGGATCGAGACGGCGACGCCGGCAATTCGCAAAGGGTTGGGTCTTTCCAGACCGAAAAGGGCTGCGGCAATGATGGCAAAGGGCACCTGGGCCTGAACCACCAGATTGGCGAGCGCGGTATCGACCAGCGCCACGCCCGAAAAGATCAGGGCGCTTTGCAGGCTGCACCCGATGACAGAGATGAGAAGAAGCCAGCGCCAGGGTGTCCGAATGGGGGAGGCCGGTCGAAAAAGAACCGCGCCGGCAACCGCATAAGTCATCGCTGTCGCGAACAATGGCTGGAAATGGATCAGCGCTCCCTTCCCGAAGGAATATCCGGTGGCCCACAGCAAGGGCGGCAGCACGGCGAGAACAATGTGTTGCGGCTTCAATTCCAGAGACTCACGCAGGGGAGACCCGATGAAGAATAGCCCGGCGCATTGAGCCGGATCGCCTGATTGCGACAGCAATGATCGAAAGCTCGCGGTGCCGGAAATGCCGGATGGTCGGCCGGGGCGGCAATCGGGTCGGATCAGGCCGGGCGCTAGCCGCGCCTAGCTCTGGCCCGCCCGCGAGAGCATCCCGAACAGGTCGCGCGGGTCATCAGGGTCGGCGATGATGTCGAGCCTCTGGAACAGGTCCGTGCCCTCCAGCCGGTCGCGGACATAGCGGAGCGCCGAGAAATCCTCGATGGCGAAGCCCACGCCGTCGAACAGCGTGATCTGGCGGTCGGAGGTGCGGCCGGGCGCGGTTCCGGTGATGACCTGCCACATCTCGGTGACGGGAAAATCTTCGGGCATCTGCTGGATCTCGCCCTCGATCCGGGTCTGCGGGGTGTATTCCACGAAGACATCGGAGCGGCGCAGGATGTCGCCGTGCAGCTCGGTCTTGCCGGGGCAGTCGCCGCCGATGGCGTTGATGTGGACGCCGCTGCCGGCCATGTTGTCGGTCAGGATCGTCGCATATTGCTTGTCGGCGGTGCAGGTGGTGACGATCTGCGCCCCTTCGATGGCCTCTTGCGCGGTCTTGCAGGCGGTCAGCCCGATGCCCAGACAGGAGAGGTTGCGCATCAGCTTTTCCGTCGCCACGGGGTCGATGTCGTAAAGCCGCAACTCGCTGATCCCGCAGATTGCGCGCATCGCCAGGGCCTGAAACTCGGATTGCGCGCCATTGCCGATCATCGCCATGGTCGTGGCGCCCTTGGGCGCCAGATGGCGCGCGACCATCGCGCTGGTGGCGGCTGTGCGCAGCGCGGTCAACAGCGTCATCTCGGTCAGCAGTTCGGGATAGCCGGTGTCGACCCGCGCCAGAAGGCCGAAGGCAGTGACAGTCTGCAAGCCAGACTTCGTGTTCTTCGGGTGGCCGTTGACATATTTGAAACCGTAGCTGACCCCATCCGATGTCGGCATCAGCTCGATCACACCTTCGGCCGAATGGCTGGCCAC
>JBDHSO010000156.1:0-9446 GCA_039808125.1 Rhodobacter sp.
GATCAGCGCCCGTCCGAACTGGCGGCGCTCCTCGGCATATTGCAACCCGGTTTCCAGCGCCGATTGCGCCACGCCGATGGCGCGGGCGCCGGTCTGGATGCGGGCGGATTCGAAGGTCTGCATCAATTGCTTGAAACCCTGTCCGGGCTGGCCGCCCAGCAGATTTTCGCTTTTCACCCGGAATCCGTCGAAGGCGAGTTCGTATTCCTTCATCCCGCGGTATCCCAGCACCTCGATCTCGCCGCCGCTCATCCCCGGGGTGGGGAAGGGATCGGCATCGGTGCCGGGCGTCTTTTCGGCGAGGAACATCGACAGCCCGCGCCAGTCGGTCGTGTCGGGGTCGGTGCGGGCCAGCAGCGTCATCACATGGGTGCGCGCGGCATGGGTGATCCAGGTCTTGTTGCCGGTGATTTCCCAGCCGTCCTCCGTCCGGGTGGCGCGGGTGCGCAGGCTGCCAAGGTCCGATCCGGTATTCGGTTCGGTGAAGACGGCGGTCGGAAGGATCTCGGCGCTGGCGATCTTGGGCAGCCATTCCGCCTTCTGTTCCTGCGTGCCGCCGCAAAGGATCAGCTCGGCGGCAATCTCGCTGCGGGTGCCCAGCGACCCCACGCCGATATAGCCGCGCGAAAGCTCTTCCGACACCACCACCATCGAGGCCTTGGACAGGCCGAACCCGCCGAATTCCTCGGGGATGGTCAGCCCGAAGACGCCCATCTCCGCCAGTTCGCGGATGATCCCGATCGGGATCAATTCGTCCTTCAGGTGCCAGTCATGGGCGAAGGGGATCACCTTCTCGTCGGCATAGCGGCGGAACTGCGTGCGGATCATCTCCAGTTCCTCGCCCAGCCCGGTGGCGCCAAAGGTCGCGCAGCCGTGGTTGTCGCGCATCAGCGCGACCAGGCGGGCGCGTGCGGCCGGGGTGTTGCCCCGCGCGATCAGCAGCGCTGCGGCCTCGCCCGGGGTCCAGGCCTGACCCAGATCGGCCAGGCGCGCGGTTTCGCCCTGGCTCATCGGGATGCCGCCCGAGATCTGGGCGAGGTATTCGCCAAAGCCGATCTGCAGGATCAGCGCCTCCATCTCGCCGAAGGCGTCGTCGCCGGTCAATCGTTCGGCCCAGGCATCAAGCTGGCGCAGACCCTCGGTATAGGTGGCCAGCCACGACAATGCATGTGCGGCGAACTGCTGTTCCTCCAGCGCCGCGGCCGAGATCCGGACGCCCGATGTCACCCGGCCGCGCAACTCCTCGCGCGCGGCGGCGAACAGGGCTTCGACCTCGGGCAGGGTCGCGGCAGCAAGGGCGCGCAGGTCGGGAAGAAGCGGTGAGGCAAGGGGTTGGCCATCATGCGGCATGGGACGCTCCGGGGCGGAATCCTGACGGGGTTTCTGCGGCAGGAGGTAATCCTTTTGCAGTTGCAGCGCAATATCATTTCGCGTCTTTCGTCTTTCGCGAAGGAAAATGTCCCTGACGTTTTTTCTGTCAGGCCGTCGCGCCGCAGGCATGGACGATTTCGGGCAGCGCCTCGGCGGGCACGATTTCAAACTCCACCCGGTAGAGGAGGCCCGTGTCGTCCCCGGCCCCGGCATGCGCCTCGATGGTCCAGATGCCGGGCGTCAGTTCGTCGGGCCGGTCAAAGCGGAAGAACACCAGCGAGGCTGCGGTGTCGGACAGGGTGCTGTCCCAGCGTTCGGGAAGCGCACGGCCCGGGTGAAAGACCCGGATTTCGACCGGCTCTGCCCCGCCGGGCTGCGCCATCGCCTCGACCCCGAAGGCCAGCCCCAGCGCAGCCGGCACCCGCCGCGCGCCGGGCCAGTGAAACGACAGCGACCGGCGCGGCACATGGATGAAGCCCGAGTCGGTGTCGGGCGCGACGGCGCGGTCCATCGCCTCGCCGCTACAGAAGATGCCCCAGTCCAATTGCAGTACCCCCGGCGCGGCAAAGGGCGGGGCGGGTTCGGCCAGGGCCGGGGTGACGGCAAGGATCGCGGGCAGGATCAGGGCGCGCATGGCGGCAGCAGAGCATGCGGGCGCGCGCCGCTCAAGCCCTTGCCCGCAGGGTCAGGCGGGTATCCGCACTGGACCCCGGCGCCCTTTGGCCTTAGCTCTGAAGCCCGAACCGCGCACGAGCCCCCGATGACCGACCTGCCGCCCCTGCATCTTTATCTTGCTGCCCCGCGCGGCTTTTGCGCCGGTGTCGACCGGGCGATCCGCATCGTGGAGATGGCGATCGAGAAATGGGGGGCGCCGGTCTATGTCCGGCATGAGATCGTGCACAACCGCTATGTGGTCGACGGGCTGCGCGCCAAGGGGGCGGTCTTCGTCGAGGAACTGGACGAATGCCCGGGCGACCGGCCGGTGGTCTTTTCCGCCCATGGCGTGCCCAGGGCCGTGCCGGCCGAGGCGGCGCGGCGCGAGATGATCGCGGTGGATGCGACCTGCCCCCTTGTGACCAAGGTGCACAGCGAGGCGGCGCGCCACCATGTCAACGGGCTGCAACTGATCTTCATCGGCCATCGCGGCCACCCCGAGACCGTGGGCACCATGGGGCAGTTGCCGCCGGGCGAGGTGCTTCTGGTCGAGACGCCGGAGGATGTGGCGGCGCTTGTCGTGCGCGATCCGGCACGGCTTGC
Organism: Rhodobacter sp.; assembly: GCA_039808125.1. Classification (GTDB taxonomy): domain Bacteria; phylum Pseudomonadota; class Alphaproteobacteria; order Rhodobacterales; family Rhodobacteraceae; genus Pseudogemmobacter. Next base: position 2,629 of record JBDHSO010000156.1, read on the forward strand.
CTTCGCGACGCAGACCACGCTGTCGGTCGACGATACGGCCGGGATCGTCACTGCGCTGCGGGCGCGGTTCCCGCAGATCGTCGGGCCGGGGCATCAGGATATCTGCTATGCCACCACCAACCGGCAGGCGGCGGTCAAGGCCATCGCGCCGCTGATCGACGCGCTGCTGGTGGTGGGGGCGCCGAATTCCTCGAACTCCCGGCGGCTGGTCGAAGTGGGGCGCGCGGCGGGCTGCGCCTATTCGCAACTGGTGCAGCGCGCGGCCGATATCGACTGGCGCGCCCTGGACGGCATCCGGACCCTGGGCGTCACCGCCGGTGCCAGTGCCCCCGAGGTGCTGATCGCGGAGGTGATCGACGCCTTCCGCGCCCGTTACGGCGTGACGGTCGAACAGGTGGAGACCGCCGTCGAGGATATCGAGTTCAAGGTGCCGCGCATCCTGCGCGAGGAAACGGCGGGATGACCCGGCCCGCGCGGGCCGCGCGCATCCGCCATCGCGGCGGCCCGCGCCGCCGCTGGCCGGCATATCCCCTGATCAAAGGACGGAAGAGATGCATGTGCTGACATGGGAATTTCTGCTGACGGCCTTCGTCGTCTGCGTCACCCCCGGAATCGGGGTGGTCTATACCCTGTCGGTCGCGCTGGGGGGCGGGTTCAGGGCCGGGTTCTGGGCCACGACCGGCTGCACGCTGGCCACGGTGTTTCACATGGTGGTGGCGATGGCGGGACTGGCGGCGGTGCTGCACACCTCTGCCGTGCTGTTTCAGGCGCTGAAATTCGCCGGCGTTGTCTATCTGCTGTGGATGGCCTGGGCGGTGCTGCAATCCACCGGCTCGCTGACGATCTCGGCGGCCGAAGGCGGCTCGCCGGGCCGGCTGGTCCGGCGCGGCATCGTCCTGAACCTGCTGAACCCGAAACTGCCGCTGTTCTTCATGGCCTTCCTGCCGCAATTCCTGCCGGCCGATGCCGCCGGTTCCGGCGCCCTTCTGGTGCTGGGCGCGGGGTTCACGGCGATGACCTTCCTCACCTTTCTTGGCTATGCCGTCTTGGGCGCGTCCGGCCGGCAGCGCATCCTGTCGTCGCCACGGCTGCTGGTCTGGATGAAACGCGCCTTTGCCGCGTCCTTTGCGGCGCTGGGGCTTCGCCTTGCCATGGAGCGCGCGCCCTGATGACCGAGATCTTCGCCTATACCGACGGGGCCTGTTCGGGCAACCCCGGCCCCGGCGGCTGGGGCGCATTGCTGATCGCGCGCGAGGGCGACCGGGTGGTGAAGGAGCGCGAGCTCTCGGGGGGCGCCGCCGATACCACCAACAACCGTATGGAACTGACCGCCGCGATCATGGCGCTGGAGGGCCTGACCCGTCCGTCGCCGGTCACGCTGATCACCGACAGCGCCTATGTGAAGAACGGCGTCACCGGCTGGATCAACGGCTGGAAGCGGAACGGCTGGAAGACGGCCGACGGCAAGCCGGTGAAGAATGTCGATCTCTGGCAGCGGCTGGAGGCGGCGCAGGCCCGCCACCGCGTCGACTGGCGCTGGATCAAGGGCCATGCCGGCCATGCCGAGAACGAGCGCGCCGATGCCCTGGCCCGCGGCGGAATGGCGCCGTTCAAGAAGGCCGCAAAAGGCGAAGCAGAGGCTTGATCGGCCCTCGCCGCCGGTTCATTCTGCGGGAATGCCGCGCAGAAAAACGCTGTCCGACGATGCCGTCCTGATCGAAGCCCGCCGCCTGCATGCGGAAGGCGGCGAAAAGGCGTTGACCTTCGGGGCGCTGTCGCTGGCGACGGGGCTGGCGGCCTCGACGCTGTCGCAGCGGTTCGGCACGGTCGAGGGGCTGGCGGCGGCGGCTGCGCGCGCGGGCTGGCTGGCGCTGATCGCCGCCGCCGATGCAGAGGCAAGCCGCACCGCGGACAAGGGTCCGCAGGGCTATCTGAAGGCGCTGGAGGCGACCGGCGCGGCCATGGCGCCGCGATTGCTGGAGCTGGGGCGGCGGGACGAGCCGGCGATGGCGCTGGCCGCCGACTGGCGCGGCCGGGTGGAAACCACGCTGGCGCTGCGTCTGGGGCAGCGCGAACGCGCGCGCGCGGCCGCACAGGCAGTCTTTGCCGCCTGGCAGGGCCAGATCCTCTGGCAGGGCGGGGCGGTAAAGATCAAGGATCTGGCAAAGCGGCTGATGTAGGCCGATGGCCCGTCAGGCCGCCCGGATCTCGCCGCCATGCGAGGGGCGCTCGACGCCCAGGCGGGGATGCATCCGCCCGGCGATGGCCCAGCTTGCGAACAACCCGGCCGCGATCGCGACGAAGATCGCCGGCAGCGGTGCCACGAACAGCACAAGCCAGGCCGCCCCCGGCGTCAGAATTCCCGAGACGTCGCGGTAGCTGGAATAGACCGCCGACATCTCGGTCCGCTCCGACGGCTTGACCGACATCAGGAAGGGCAGGCCGCCCACGGCATCCAGCGTGACGAAGAAGAACGAGGCGCCGAAACACAGCACCACCGTCACCCAGGGCAGGAACGACAGCAGCGCCGCAACCAGCATCAGCGCGCCGCTGGCGAAAAACGCCACCCGGACCGCAAGGCGCACCGACAGGGCGCGCGCCGCGCGGTTGATCGCCGGTGCGCCGAACAAGAGGGCGTTCGACAGTGACAGCGCGATGCCGCCCACCTTGTCGCCCAGGCCGGCCTCGACGCAGAAGATCGGCAGATAGACGATATAGACCCACCAGCCGCAGGACCGCATCACCGCAAAGAACCAGCCCGCGATCAGCCGTGGCTGGCGGAAGAACCGGCCAAGATAGCCCAGCGGATTGACCGCCGGTCCGCGCGCGCGGGTGATCTGCCGGCCGTTGCCCAGCCGCAATGCCCAGAAGGTGCCCAGCAGCAGCAGCGCGAACCCGCCCGCCAGCAGAAACGGCGCCGGCGCCCAGTGTTCGTGCAGCCAGACGCCCAGCAGCGGCCCGATCATCCAGGGCGCCGCCGCATAGGCCATCTGCACCGACTGGCTGCGCCCGAGCTGCGCGCGCTGCACGTAATCGAGCATATAGGCGCTGAAGCAGACGAAGGTCGTGGCAGTGGCCATGGCATTCGCGAACAGCGCCAGCACCATGGCCCAGCCCGTGCCGAGAATGGCCAGTGACATGCCGATCAGATAAAGCACGCAGCCCCCGGTATAGACCCAGCGGCGCGGGATGTACTGGGTGGTCCAGGGCACCATCAGCCCCCAGACAAGTGCGACGATTCCGGCGGCGAAATAGGCGGCCGAAGTCACCTGCGCATCGCCAAGCGACTGATATACCGCGAGCGGCATGGTCGAGACCAGCATGCCGCGGACAGAGGCCTCGATCCCGGCCAGCAGCGCGAAATGCTCGATCCGTGGACTCGCCGCGTGCTTGAGCTGCAGGGGTAGGTAACGCAAGGCCATGGGTCACAGAACGCCCGTGGCGGCCGGAAGGTCTGCCACAAAACCGACATCCCATGTCGCCCGTGGCGGGGGTCAGGACTTCCGGACGATCAGGTCAATCAACCGGCCCCGCGCCTCGGGCAGGGGGCGGCCATGGGCACCGCCCGCAAGTTCCCGGTTCAGGAAATGCCCGGTCAGCCGGAAGCCTTGCGCCAGTGCCTCTGCATCCAGCGCGGCCGTACCGGCCAGCCCCGGCGGCAGCGGCAACAGCCGGTCGGCCCATTCGCCGGCGCCCGCCCGGCTGACCGCGCGCCCGGTCCGCGGGCTGACATAGGCCAGCCCCTCGGTCGCCCCCGTCGTCGCGCAGGACGAAAGATCCAGGCCATAGCCAAGCTCGTCCAGCAGCCGCAATTCCCAGCGCAGATAGGCCGATGGCCAGGACGGCGCGCCGAGCGAATCGAGAAGAGGCATCGTTGCGGCCCAGAGGCCGGGATGCGCCGCGCGTTCGGGCAAGGTGACGCGCAACAGGGCGCAGATCGCCAGCAGCCCCGCCAGTGCCAGCCGGTCCGACAGCACATGGGCGCGGCTTTGCAGCGGCTCCAGCGTATAGCTGCCCAGATGTTCGCCCAGCCGCGCCCGCCAGTCGGCCTGGACCTGCGTGCCCGGTTGCAGCATCGCCGCCATCCGCCGCGAGCCGCCGCCGCGGACCACGCCGGCATGGCGCCCGTGGGACCGGGTGAAAACCTCAAGAATCGCCGCGGATTCGCCATGGGGCCGCAGCGACAGGATCACGCCTTCGTCGCGCCAGTCGGTCATGCGGCGACCCTCGTCGCGCGGCCGCGCCGCGTCAAGGCCTCGCGGGGTCGTCAGGCCCGCCAGACCCAGGCTCGTCAGACCCCGGTTCGCCCGATCCCGGCCCGTCCCCGCCTTCGTCCCGTTTTTCCGCCGCCCGCCGGTCGCGCCGGCGCATCCAGGCCTGGAACCGGATCAGCAGCGCCGTCACCGGGCGCTGTAGCAGCGGGATGTCGAAGGCCAGAAGCATCAGGCCCAGCGGCAGCATCCAGATGCCCAGGACGGGCAGGAAGCTGAAAATCCCGCCCAGGATCAGCACCAGCCCCAGCGGCACCCGCAGGAACACGCACCAGCGGCATTGCAGCGCGCGGAGCCAGCCCAGAAGCCGCGGCCAGCGCCGGGCCAGCAGGTCGAACTGCCGCATCAGCCGCCGTCGGTCGGTGGCGGCATGGGGCGTGGCTGGCCCGGGATCGTCGGCAGGGGGCATGATAAGGTCCTGAAAGGGGGTTGGCGAAAGATCGGTACCCCGATGCGCAGTTTCAACCCGGTTCAAGCCTCCGACAGGCCGTCTTCGTCAAGAAGACTGCGGCCGGCGCGGTCTTCGACCTCGATCAGCCAGAGATCGGGGTCGCGCGCCCGCTCGCGCGAAAGAAGCGCGTCGACCTCGGGCTCGGGGCCGTTGGCCAGCAGATCCCAGCGCCGGGCATCGGTGGCAAGGTCCCAGCGGCGGGAATAGGCGCGGGCCTGGCCGTCGAGCGTGGCCACCTTCACCATCACGGCGCCGGCCGTCTCGTCGCCCCTTGCCGTGACAAAGGCCGGAATCCCGGCCAGATCCAGCCGCCGCAGATAGGCCGACACCCAGAAGCTCGCGGTCAGGCGCGGCGCGCTCATGCGCTGGCCGCCAGATCGGCCCAGCCGCAGCGGGCGGCCAGCACCTCGACCGGCGTTTCCGTGCCGACGGCCATCCCGGCCCGGAACCTCTCCGATTTCCGCGCCCGCCAGCGGTCGCGCAGCAGATGCAGGCCCGAGCGGCTGATCTTGGTGATCGGGCTGCGCAGGGGCAGGGCGGTGGCCCATTTGCGCTGCATGAAGCGATAGCTATCGGCGAAATCCCGGCCCAGGGCCTGATGATAGCGGTCGTTGTGGATGACGGGCAGGCCGCCGGCCCAAGCCCGCATGCCGCGCGAGCGCGCCTGCGCCACGATATCGGTGCCATAGAAATGCCAGCCCGGCAGTGCCTCGTCGAAGCGCAGGCCGGAGGAGCGGCGCAGCACGATCATCAATTCGTCGAAGCTCTGCACCTCGACCGGCGCCAGCGGAACCCGGCCGACGATCTGGCCCAGCGAGGAGGACCAGACCGGCCCGACATGCGCGGCATCGAGCGCCACGCCGAAGGGACCGAAAAGCGCCCAGTCCGGGTCGATCCCGGCAAGCTGGTCGAGCCGGGCGCGGAAAAGCGCGTCCCAGCCCTGCGGCAGATAGACATCGTGATGCAGGAAGACCACGACCTCGGCGTCGGTCTTGTCGAGCGCCCGGTTATAGGAGATGGCGGCAGAGGGGGCATCGGCCTCCACATGCAGCGGCAGGCTGGCGAGGCAGGGCGACCGGCCGAGGTTCGCGGCCAGAAGCGCGGGCGAATGGCTGGCGGCGACAAGCCCGATCTTCATGGCATCCCCCGCGAGGCGAAAAGCGCGGCCAGCGTCTCGGCCTCGTTGGTGATGTCGTGGCGCAAAAGCACGGCCTGCCGCGCCGCCTGGCCCATTTCGGCCAGCCGCGCATCCGGCGTCGCGGCAAGATGGCGGATCGCCAGCGCCAGCGCCGCGGCGTCGCCGGCCGGCACCAGCCAGCCGGTTCCGGCGCCGACCAGTTCGGGCACCCCCGCGATGATGCTGGCGATGGCCGGCCGGCCGGCGGCGAAGGCCTCCATGATCACCATCGGCAGGCCTTCGGCGAAAGAGGGCAGGACCAGGGCTTGCGCCCGGGCCAGTTCCTCGCGCACCGCGGCTTCGTCCAGCCAGCCCGTCAGCGTGACATGCCGTTCAAGGCCCGCGCCCAGGATCTGCTGTTCCAGAAGGCTGCGGAACGGCCCGTCGCCGACCAGCGTCAGATGCAGGTCCGGCACCTCGCGCACCGCGAGGGCCAGCGCTTCGATCAAGAGCGGAAAGCCCTTCTGCTCGGCCAGGCGACCGATGGCGACCAGTTTCGGCGCGCCTGCCGGCGGGGGCGCGGGTTCGGGGAAGCGCCAGGGTTCGATCCCGCAGCGCACGACATGCAGCCGCGGCCAGTCGCCAACTGCGGTCCAGCGGCAAAGCTGCGACCGCCCGAAGGACGAGATCGCCACCGAAAAGGCCGCGCGCGCCGTCTTCTGCCCCAGCGAATAGGCGCGGGGTGCATCGAATTCCTCGGGGCCATGGGCAGTGAAGGAAAAGGTCAGATCGCCGATTTCCGCCGCCAGCATGGCGACCGTGGTGGAATTTGTGCCGAAATGGGCGTGGATATGCGGCAGCCGCGCCTCATGGCAGCGCCGGGCGACATGCGCGGCCTCCAGCCAGTAGACCAGATGCCGCAGCCGCCCTCCGGTGCCGGGCCCGCCGCCGGCGCCGCGCGCGCCGCAGTCGAGCGCCA
>JBDHSO010000157.1:0-9381 GCA_039808125.1 Rhodobacter sp.
AAATGCCATTGTCAATCCTATTGAGGCACTTTCCGGGGCACTCTGAGACGACTCACTAGGGCAAGCCCTGTGAGACAGTCGGCTGTCCGGCCATGTCGTCACGGCCCTTCGCCCGCGCATCCCCTTGCCCCGTCCAGCCTGACCCACCCCCCGCCGCTTCGGATCGCCGCAGCCGGGTGACAGCAAGACATGCACACAAGACGCCCCCCGGCGGTCAATCGGGTCGCGTTCGCCTGTCGCTGCCCGCACATGGGGAGGGGCACGGGGAAAAATCAGCGCAGGCCGATAGCGATATGCCGCTTCGGAAATTCGACCCTGAAACCTTTTCAGGGAGACTTGCATGGGATCGCGGCTTGGGTATACACTGAGACCAGAAATCGCGGCTAGTGCGTTGAAATCGCTGCGGTAAGTGGCGCAGGATCGGGTTTTCAATCCTCTCTTGCAGCACCATAACTTACGCATTCTTTGTTCGCCTTTCGCACAGCTATCCGCACAGCTATTTCCTGTTTTCGATCACATCGAGCGCCCGCCGCTGATGCTGTGGGCTGTGGTGCCAGTAGTGCCGGCGGATCGTTTCGGGGGATGTGTCGAAGTATTCTGCGGCGTCTTCTACGCCAAGGCCGCGCATGATTGTCCAGGTGACCGCCGTATGTTTGAGGACATGCGGACTGATGCCTTCCAGGCCCGCTCTCTCGGCCGCGCGCTGCAAGCCCTTCCTGATGCTGCCCAGAGGTTTTCCGCGAAACATCACGACATGCGTTCCGCGGGCTCCCCAGCGGCGCATGTGGCCAAGCAACTGGCGGGGCATATGGATACGGCCGCGCCGCTTTTTGTTTTCGGTTCGGCCGTCTGCGCGGAACCGGATCGAGCCGGCGTCAAGGTCAACGCGGGTCCAGATCAGTTCCAGAACGGCGCTGGCGCGGCGGCCGGTGTAGAGCGAGACCAGGATGAAGCGCTGCACATGGGGTTCCGCATTCCGCAGCAACCTTGCCACCTCGTTTCGGGTCAGCCAGCGGTCACGCGACACGCTGGCGTCCGGCAGACTGAGGCGAATCGAATGGATCAGCAGCCCCTCGTTGTGAGCGTGGTTCAGCGCGGCCTGCAAAACGCCCAACTCACGGCGCACCGTCGCAGCACCTGCCGTCTGTTCGCGGCTGATCGTGCGGCCGGTCTTCGTGGTCGTCGTTACAGCCCTGGGCTTGGCCCGCTCACGTTCATACAGGCGGCAGGTCGTACCCTTCACGGCATCGCAGGTCAGATCGGCCCAGAACGGCGCAAGCGCCTGAATGGAATAGGCCAGCGTCCCGGCCGAGGCCATATCTGCACCCCTGTCGTCCGCATATTTGGCCAGAACCTCTCCCACCGTCAGTTCTCCGGGATGGGCAGGGCCGGCGCGCCGTTCCGGCTTTCGGCGCGCGAGGTAGTCTGCGAGTGCCGCTTCAGCCTCTGCACGCTGGCCAAGGCCAAAGCCTGTCCGCCGGTTTGTCTGACCGTCGCGGATGATCCATTGCTGTTCGTCGCGGCGGAAATAGAGGCGTGCGGGCTTCCGATGTCGGGGCATCTCAGATATTCCTCGATGGCGGCGATGGTCGTGAAATACCGTCTGCCGATCCTCTTCGCCCACAGAACGCCGTCCTTGCGCGCCCGATGAAGGGCCGAAACCGTCACCTTGCTGTGCAGGTGCTTGGCCGCTTCCTCGAACGTCACGAGGGCCGAGGCATTGGCGCCGGAAAGTATGGGCGTGGCGCTGCTCATGTCCTGGCCTAAACGGTTCCGTTCAGGCGGACGCGAACCGTGGTTGCGGCGTCTGCGGCGGATTCGGTTGCCGCGCCGATCAGCCTGTTGCCGGCCGCCTGGGTGGTGACTCTTGCGGAGGCGGCGTTCCAATGGACCTTCGCCCCGGCGTCGATGACGCCCGCCTCCTTCGGCAACTCGAAGACCCCCACCACGGCGGCCTGGAAGGGGGCGCCGGCGGCGGCCTCACTCGCCGCTACCCCGAACAGGGCACCCATGACGGCGCCCTGCCCGGAAGAAACGGGGGCGGGGCTGGTGAAGGTGAGCGTGTCGCCACGCTGGACAAAATTGCGCATCAGGCCAGTCCTTTCGCGGTCTGCGGATGGATGGTGCGCGGGCGCGGCCCGCGTGTGAGTTTCGAGATTTCCGCCTCGATGGCCGCCAGGGCTGCGGCCATCTGGGCGTCGGACTTGTAGGTCACCATTTCGCCGGCGATGGTGACGGTCGTGATCCCCTTGAAGCGCGCGCGCCGGAGTTTGTCGCGGCACGCGATGAGTTCCCACTCGGTCATCATGCGACCGGCATCTTCTGGGCCGGGCGCCAATCCAGCCACCCTGCGCCGAAGTCGAGGAACGCCCGGAACTTCAGCCCCAGCGTATTCCAAGCTTCGGTGCGCTGGATTTGGACCCCTTGTGCGGCGGAGAGGTGGGCAAATTGCAGCGCCGCCAGCCGCGCCGGGTCGGCAAAGATATACCAGGCGTCCTCCGGCAGGCGGGGTTCCACCAGCAGGGACAGCTTGCCGCCGAAGGGGTTCACGTCATCCGTCTTGCCCGGCTGGATGGACGCCAGAACCTTTTCGGCCTCGGTTTCGAGCGCCGCCGAAACCAGAAGGTAACGCGGGGCCACGGCGATGACGGTTTTCCCGTCCATCCCCTTGCGCGTCCGCATCGTCTTGCGGACCTCGGTCAGGGTGGCGACGGAGGGGGCGCCGGCGGTGCCGACATTGCCCCGACCGGCGTCGAAGACGGGGGTTCCGTCCGACATGGCCGGGTTGCCGGTCAGGAGCCGCACCAATTCATCGGCCTCAGTCTGCGCGGCGGCCTCGCCAAGGGCGGCGGTCATGTCGCCCAGCATCCCGAGGTCGTCGTTGATCAGAAGCTCGCGGGTGACCGTAAGGCCGCGCGCGAAAGTCCTGAGATGCATGGACTCGCCGTTTTCGGCACGGCTCGTGGCTCTGATTTCCCCGTCTTCGGACAGCGGTTCCAACCGCCCCATATCGCCGAGGCGGACGGCCATGCTGAGCTTGAAGTTCGGCAAGGTCCGCTGGCGGCACAGGGATTTCAGCGGGCTTTCGGCGGCCTTGTAGGTGTCCAGCGCTACCTTGCCTGCGGCACTCGACACCACCAGGGGGAAGTCGCTGGTGGAGTGCGCGGCCCGCGTGAACACCTCGTCAGCGGACATGCCGCGTGTGGAAACGCCTTCGCGGGCAAGGCCGTCAATTGCGAGGTCCCGAAGCGTCATGTCCACATATTGACGGGCATCGTCGGGCAATTCGCCGCCGGCCATGCGATAGGCCATCGCAGCCGTCTGGCGGCGGGTGATGACCGCCGGGTCATCGTTTGCCGGGCTGTGGCTGCGGATGATCGGGGCACGGCGCTGGCGGTCCTGTTGCGCGTCGAAGATTTCCGCCTTGGCGCGGGTCAGGTCCGCGCCCGCGTCGATCAGGTCATCGGCAACCTGCGGCTCAAGCCCGGCCGCGCGCACCAGCGAGCGGATTTCAGAGCGGCGGGTCTTTTCGGCATCATCCGCCGGGGCTGGGTCGATCAAATCATTGGGCACGATGGCCTCCTTTTCTCGCAATTTCGCTACGGGATCCGCTGGGTTCGCGGTCAGGGTAACTTCCGTGAGCCGCCATTCCGCCGGGCGCCGGATGCGGGTCCCGCCGCTGGAATGTTCGGACCAGCGCGGGACGTGGTAACCGATGGACACGCCGCGGATGGTCCCGTCTGCGATTCTTTGCAGAACCGGCGTCACGTCATCGGCGGCGCTCAGTCGCAGTCGCGCGACCAGCCTGTCGCCCTCCACCCGCACCGCCTCCACGCTGCCCAGCGTGTCGCGGATGCTGGCGGTGCGATGGCTGTCAAGGACCCGAAGGCTGGTGGCATTGCTCAGGTCCAGCGTGGCGAAATCCAGCACCTCGGCATAAGGGCCGCGCGCGTCCCGCCGCGTGACGGGCGTCGTCGTGGCAATGACGGCCTCCACGGTCCGGGCTTCCAGGTCAAAGCTGGCCGGGGCCATCCTGGCGTCAAGCGGCATCGAGGTCTCTCGCCTCCGATGTTTGCGGCCGGGTCGCAGCGGCGGTGAAGGTCAGGCCCAACTCCGTTTCGCGGGCACGGTCCGCCTGAATTTCCTCGTCGATGTCATCGGCGTTCCATCCTGCCTCGTTGATGGCATGGGTGCGGCTGGTCAGGCCGAGGGCCAGCGCCTTCTCCGTCGCCTCCAGATCCTTTGCCGGATCCACCTGTTGCGGTCGCGGCATGATCCAGTCGCAAGGCGTATCGGCGGGGGCGTCGATGCGCCCCGCCAGAATTTCCAGCACCAGCCAGCGCCGCCAGACCGGGCGGAGGACCTGGGGCACCAACGTGTTGTACTGCACCTGGTCGATACGGGCGCGGAACGGGATCAGCCCCGCCCGCAGGCTCGAATAGTTCGCGCTGGTCAGGTCGCCCGAAAGCAGGAACTCCGGCACCCCAAGCGCGGCGGCCAGGGCTTGCAGGCTCATCCGCATCAGGGCCGGCGCGTCCTTCACCTGTTCCGGCGCGCTGAACCGCACATCGGTGCCAAGCGGCAAGCGGGTGATGGCGCCTGGCTCCCAGACCGGCTCTGCAAACAGATCGTCGTCGCCCCCGGTTTCGGATAGGCTGGTGATGAAGCCGGCGCTCATCGCAGCCATTTTCGCGGCCACCAGCAGCGCGTCGCGGTACTGGTCGAATTCGTTCGCAGTCAGAATGGCCGCCGCCAGCCACGACAGGCCGCGCACTTGCCCGGGTGCGATCGGGTGGAAAAGGTGCAGCACATGCGCGGCATCCACCCGCACGGCGGGGGCGTAGTCGGCGAAAGCCGAATGCGGTCGCTCGGTGAAAATCCAGTAGGCCACCCGCCGCCCGCTGGTGTCGAATTCGACGCCCTGCACGATCTGGCGGCCGTCGCCAAGGGCTTCGGTTCGCGCGGCGTCCAGGTGGTCGGGCGGGATGGCCTGCAACTGCAGGCCGGCCGCTTCGTTGCGCATCACGGCCAGCCCTTCGCCGCGCACGATCATGTCGCGGGCGATCTGCGTCAGAAGCCCGCCGAAGTCGGTTCGCCCGCCGAAATCCGCCGTCTCGCAAAAGCGGTCGAAGGCGGAGTGAAGCCGGCGGCGCGTATCCCGTTCCACACCGCGCACGTTCGGGCGCGGCCCGGTTCCGACGAGAAAGGCGAGGAGGTTCGCCACTGCGTTGTTGATATAGGCGTTGTTCGCCGCCTGATAGGCGGCGCGGCGGCCGACAAGGGAATGCCCCGCCGCCACTTCGGCATTGATCGGGCCGAAGGTTCCCAGACCGCCGCCGCGCCGGCCGCCGGTCGCGGCGGCGAGGATGCGGCGCTGGCCGCCGCCGGTGCCATCCGCCGCAATGGCGCGGGCGGGTGAGATGGCGCGGGCAGCGGAACCGAGGACGCGCGAAACCGAAAGGCGCGCCCTTGTCATGCCGGCGGATATGGGAGAGGGCTTCGTCACCGCGATCACATTTCGCCACGCAACTGCGCGCGGTTGTCGCGGATGGCCTTCAGAAAGTCGTCGAGCGCGATCTTGCCCGTCTCATCGCCGCGATGGGTAGCGATGTCGTCCGCCAGTTGGCGGGCAATCCGAATGCCGTCGTTTTCCAGGCTGAAAGTAAGGAACACGTCCTCATCCAGGTCTGGGGCGGGGTTCACCGCTCTATCTGTAAATCCAACGCGGATATCCTGACGGGCCATGAAGGCTCGAAAAGCGCCGTAGCTCGCCGCTTCGCAGGCCTGCCCCACCGGGACGCCGACGCCCATCAGCTTCTGGGCGACCCGAGCTTGCAGGAGGTGGCGAAACTGGAACATCTTTTCCGGCGCGCGGCCCGGTCCAGCCCACTCGGCTTGCGGCAGCAGGCCGTGGCGCTTCCGCCAGGTCCGAAAAGTTTCGACAGGCACCCCAAGAATTTCCGAGGCAATGCGGGCGCTTACGTGCCACTCAGACAGGCGGATGGTCATGACGTTCTCCAAGGTGCCTCCACATGGTTCATCCCGAATTGTATAGTTCAAATCGAACTATGTCAAGCCTGCCTTGCAGTGCCGGTATCTGCCCGGCTGATGCCGGCGTTCATGCCAGCGTCCTTTCCACCGGGGCAATCTGGTATAGCCTTCCCTCCGCGACATCACGTTCGGACCAGACGGTGCGGCGGTATTCCTCGAACGCCTGCCGCTGCAGATCGACGTGCATCTGCGCCAGTTTCGGGTCGGGCAGGTCCAGCCCGAGGGCCTTGCGCATCCGCCGGGCCGCGAAGGCCTTGGCGGCAACGATGCCCGAGCGCTCCCAGCCCTGCCACGCCTCAAGCTGCTCGATGACGCGGATCACGCGATCCCAGTCGGTTTCCCGTGGTTCTTCGGCTTTTGCCAAAGACGGAACCGCCAGCGGAGCGGCGACAAGCGGCGCCCCCACGAACAGGCTGCGGCGGGTCAGCCGGTCAGGAACAAGGCATGCGGCATTGGCATGGTAGTCAGCCATTCTCGGTCTCCGTTTCGGATCGGTTTGGGTCAGGATGGTGTCGGCGTTGCGCTGTGCCGTCTCGGCCCGCTACAATCGCGCGACCATGTTTGTTCCGCCGCGCATCGTGCCGCAGCCCTCGATCAGCTTTTCGGTGCGGCGCAGGGCAGAGCGGATATAGGACCGGGCTTCGCGTTCGTCCTGACGGTAGCCCTGCCGGCACTCGGTCGCGTCAAGGGCCAGCGTCAGGCAGTCATGGATTTCATGCAGGCTTGCGACAGGCAATGCCTGTCCGCTATGGCTGGTGATAGCCATTCGGTGATCCTCCATAGATCAACGTTTCGGTTAGGGTCGGGGGAAGCGTCAACTTCCTTCGACCCGCTTACCGTGATATCCGAGTTGTTATGAACGAGCAAGAAAAAACTGTGGTATCCCGGAAAGGCAAGCGTGGTCCCGCCCCAACCGGCAAGGGAACCCCGATCATGGTTCGCCTGCAACCCGACCTTCTCGCCTGGGTGGATGCGCAGCGCGCCAGGCTCGACCCTGCGCCATCGCGGCCGGAGTTCATCCGGCATGTGCTGGCGGGCGACCATTTCGTCTGGCTGGCGAAGCAAATCCGGGCCGGAAACCCCGCCCCCGGCAGTTCCGGCGACCAGCAGGCAACCCTCTATGAGCGGATCGCCCACGATCTGGCCGAGGCCATTTCGGCCACTGACGCCCCCCGCCGAACTCCCTGAATCCTGCGGCGCGGCGCGACTGCTTGCCAGCCACGCTCCGGCGGCACAACCGGGGCATCTGGCGAGTGTGCCGAAAACAGGCTATATTTCCCGGGGGCGTCATGCCTCCGGAAGTGACGCAAGGAGCGGGGAGTTGGGGCGATGTGGATGGTCGATGTTGCGCTCTGGCTTGCATGCGCGGTTTGCGCCATCGGCATTTTCCTCTTCCTGTCGGGTCTGGTCGCGATCATGTTCAGCGCCGGCGCAAGCCGCGAGAAACACGACCCGGCCTTGAACGCTTTTCAGCAGCCGTTGCGGCGGGACTACTGGCCGGTCAGGAATTTCGACCGATAGACATTCTTCGGTCGGGGCCGATCCTGAATTCCCCCGGCACGCAACTGCGCTTCCCGTTCGGCAAAGTTCACATGCACCGCCTGCCTCGCGGCGATGGCATAGACCACGCAATCCAGCGCCTCGGCCCGACGCCCCGGAATCCGCTCGAACCGCCGCTGCGGCTGGCCCCGGACATAGCGCACCACCATGCGTTCAGAGGCAAGCTGCTCATACCAGACCGGCGGAAGATCGGCCGAAAACCGGACGGAGCCGCGCCGGGACAGCCGGGCCAGCAGGGCGGCCTTGATCCCGTCGACACCGACAAGCCACAGCCGCCCGCCTCTGGCTGCGCGCGACTTCGAAGGCTCGATGAAGGGGCGCGTTCCGGCGGCGCCTTTTCCCGCCATGATCCGGCGGCGCTGGCGGGGCGCGCAAAAGGCAAGAACTGCCTCCATCGTCACCCCGTCGCCGGCGTCGATGACGGCCGCCTCTACCCCCAGCGTTCCGCCCAGGGGGTGGGGCCAGCGGGTTTTCAGCAACTGATCAAGCTCGGCCCATGTCTCGGCCGCATCCCACGCCCCCCAGATCACGACATGGCCCAGAACGAAGGCGGATTCGTCCTGGGCAAAGCCGATCAGGGTGCATTCCAGCCGGTCATGCTGGGTGTCGATGCCGGCGCAGATCGCCAGAACCGACGCCGGCAGGTCGGTCAGACCGAAGGCTTCGCACCGGCTGGCAATGTCCTGATCGTCCAGTTCCTCGCCTGCGCCGCGCCAGCCCTGCCCAAGGATGGTGTTGACGAAGGTCTGCAAGGTTGTCGGGTCGCTTTTTGCGGACAGGAATTCGCGCACCAGCTGGGGCCAGCATGCGTTCGCATGCAGCGATACCAGGGCGTTCAGTTGAAATCCGGCGTGGCGTTTCACGTCCGGCCGGGTCGCGTGCCACCGGCCATGGGCGACCATGCGGGGCTTGTGGCGTTCCCCGATGCCGGCCGCGCAATGCGGGCACTGCCAGCGAACAGTTTCCGGCTTGCCCTCATCCCAGACCATCGCATCCCAGAGGATTTCGGAGAAGGTGCCGCATTCCGGGCACGGCACTTCGTAGATCCGGGCGTCGGATTGCGCAAAGGCGCGCAGGATGTTGCTGGTTTCCTCATGCACCGGGGTGCTGCCCATGACGATCTTGCGGTCGGGGAAGGACAGGGTGCGTTTTTCGGCAAGCAGGATGGGCGAGCCTTCGGCGGTTGCCTCCATGCCGTCCACTTCGTCCATGAAAAGCACCCGGACGTTGTGGCGCCGCAGGTTGCGCGGGGCTTTCGCGGCGACCACCTTCAGCGATCCGCCGGGGAAACGGCGAGACATCAGCGTGTTGCGATCATCGCCGTCGATGTCATAGGCCAATGCCTTGGCAACACAGGGCGAGGCGGCAAATATTGGTTCAACGTCCGAGACCATATAGTCGCGGCAATCCGCCTCGGCCGGCAGAAGGCACAGGATGGGTGCAGGCTCGTTTGCGACAAAGGACGCAACGGCCGAGGTCAAGAGCGTGGTGAAACCGACGCGAACCGGCTTGACCAGCGTAACCCGCTCAAGGGTCGGATCCCCGATGGCATCCGCGATGTCCCGCTGGAAGGGCCAAAGCTGCACCGGCCCGGGTTGGGCGCTGACACCCTCGGGGAGAACGACCTCCGACTCGATCCATTCGGAGAGGCGCAGGCGCGGCGGCGGAATGAGGGCACGCAGGGCGCTGGCCAGGACCTGTTCAATTTCCATTGCCAACCTCGGTCAGCGTGGCGCGCAGCGCGCGGTCCATGGCGTCGAAGGCTTGGGG
>JBDHSO010000158.1:0-9308 GCA_039808125.1 Rhodobacter sp.
CTGTCCATCGCCTCGCGGAACAATTTGCGGTCTTCCGCCATTTCGATGGCATCGCGCTTGGCGCCGATCAGTTCCACATTGAACTTGTCCAGCACGCCCATGTCGGCCAACGCCAGCGCGGTGTTCAGCCCGGTCTGCCCGCCCATGGTGGGCAAAAGCGCGTCGGGGCGTTCCTTCTCGATGATCTTGGCGACGACTTCGGGGGTGATCGGTTCGATATAGGTGGCGTCCGCCAGCCCCGGATCGGTCATGATCGTCGCGGGGTTCGAGTTCACCAGGATGACGCGGTAGCCTTCCTCGCGCAGCGCCTTGCAGGCCTGGGCGCCGGAATAGTCGAACTCGCAGGCCTGTCCGATGACGATGGGGCCCGCTCCGATGATCATGATCGACTGGATGTCGGTTCTCTTCGGCATGGCGTTCTCCATCGGGCGGGCGGGCAAATTGCGCGGGTTATAGTCGGGGCGCGCCGGGGCGCAAGGGCAAACGGCGTGCGGGACCGGCGGCGCGGCGCGCGGGGGCCGGCGATCGCGAAACCGCACAAAGGCGGCGCGGACGTCTGGCGCGGCGGGCGCGAAGGGCTTATCCCGGCAGCAAAGGGAAGGGGGGCGCGGTGATCCTTGTCGAACATGGCCCGGGGGGGGAGCCGGCGGTCTTTCGCAGCCCGCGGGCGGTGATCGCGGTGCGCCGCGCCCGCGATCTTGTCCCGGCGCTGGCCCGGGCCGAGGCCGCGCGGGCGCGGGGCGCCTGGCTTGCCGGCTATGTCGCCTATGAGGCGGGCTATGCCCTCGAACCCCGGCTTGCCCCGCTGATGCCCGCCGCGCGGCGGGCGCCTCTCCTTCTCATCGGCCTCTACGACCGGCCGGAGCCGGGCGGCGAGACGCTGGCCGCCATGGCGGCGGCGGGGCAGGGCACCATGATGTCAATGCCGCGCCCGCTGATCTCGCGCGCGGCCTATCTGCGGGCCATCGCCCGGGTAAAGGCCTATATCGCGGCCGGCGATTGCTATCAGGTCAACCTGACCTTCCCGCTGCGGGCGCATCTGCTGTCGGGCACGCCCTTCGGCCTTTATGGCGCCCTGCGCCGCAGCGGGCCGGTCGGCCATGGCGCCTATGTCGATCTCGGCCAGGGACCAGTGATCGTCTCGCGCAGCCCCGAACTCTTCTTCCGGCTCGATGCCGCCGGCCGGATCGAGACCCGGCCGATGAAGGGCACCCGCCCGCGCGACCCCGATCCCGCCCGCGATGCCGCGCTTTCCGCCGCCCTTGCGGCCGATCCCAAGGACCGGGCCGAGAACCTGATGATCGTCGACCTTCTGCGCAACGACATCGGTCGCATCGCGCGGCTGGGCAGCGTGAAGGTGCCGCGGCTCTACGCCATCGAACATTATGCCACGGTCCACCAGATGACCTCGACCGTCACCGGAGATCTCGCCGCCCCCGCCACGCTGCCGGCGCTCCTTCAGGCGCTCTTTCCCTGCGGCTCCGTCACCGGCGCGCCGAAGATCCGGGCGATGGAGATCATCCGCGAGGTGGAGACGACCGCCCGCGGCGCCTATTGCGGGGCGATCGGCTGGATGGCGCCGGACGGCTCGGCCGATTTCTCGGTGGCGATCCGGACCCTGGCCCTCGCCGGCCGCCGCATCACGCTGAACGTCGGCGGCGGTGTGGTGCAGGATTCCACCCCGTCCGGTGAATGGGAGGAGGCGCTGTGGAAGACACGCTTCGTGAAGGCGGCCGTCAGCCCGGCCTGAGGCTGATCGAGACGGTGCTCTGGACCGGCACGGCGGCGCCGCGTTGGCCGCTGCACCGCGCCCGGATCGCCCGGTCGGCCGATGCGCTCGGCTGGCCCGCGCACGATCTGCCGCCCCCGCCCGCACCGCCCCAACCCGCCCGCCTGCGCCTGACGCTCGACGCCGCCGGCGACGCCCGGTGGGAGGTCCATCCCCTGCCGGCCTCGCGGCCGCTCTGGAGCCTGGCCCTTGCCCCCGACCGGCTTTCCTCCGCCGATCCTTGGCTGCGGCACAAGACCAGCCGGCGCGACCTCTACGACCGCACCCGGGCCGCGCTGCCCGCCGGCATCGACGAAACCGTCTTCCGCAACGAGCGCGACGAGATCTGCGAGGGCACGATCACCAGCGTCTTCTTCGACCGTGGCGCCGGCCTGCGCACGCCCCCCCTCGCCTCGGGCCTCCTGCCGGGCGTCCTGCGTGCCGAACTGGCCTGCCCCGAGGAAATCCTCCGCGCCGAGGATCTGCCCCGGGTCCGGCTCTGGATCGGCAACGCGCTGCGCGGCCTGATCCCCGCGCGCCATGTCCCCTGGCCGGACCAGTCGCAATCGCGGCCGCCATGACGGCGCGCCGCAATCCCGGCGTATCCGGTCTCCCGGCGGGATCGGTCTTCCTCTTGACCGCAATACCCCGGGGGAGTCCGGGCATGGCCCGGACGGGGGCAGCGCCCCCTGTTGCCGCCCGCTTCTGCCATCACATTCCGCGCGGCCCCGCAGCTCGCTTGACCACGCGCGGCCCCGCGTCTAGGACCCGGGGCGCGCCCAGACCCCGATGGAGGCCCCGATGCCCACCTATACCGCGCTGACCACGCTGACCGGCGAAGCGACGGCCCGTGCCCTGGGCGAGGCGCTGGAACGGATCGAACCCGAACCCTATGGCATCGGCGTCTTCGAGGTCGAGGACGGTTCCGGCATCTGGGAGGTCGGCGCCTATTTCACCGAGCCGCCGGACGGGATCGCGCTCGAGATCATGGCCGCGGCCTTCGGCGCCCGAAGCTTTCTCGTCTCGGAACTGCCCGAGGTCGACTGGGTGGCCAGGGTCCAGCGCGAATTGCATCCCGTCGAGGCCGGGCGCTTCTTCGTCTATGGCAGCCATGATGCCGACAAGGTGCCCCCCGACCGCATCGCGCTGCAAATCGAGGCGACCATGGCCTTCGGCACCGGCCATCACGGCACCACGCTCGGCTGCCTTCTGGCCTTCGACCGGATGTATGATCAGGGCTTTCGCCCGGCGAACGTCGCCGATATCGGCGCGGGCACGGCCGTCCTCGCGATGGCCGCCGCGCGGATGCTTCCCGAGGCGCGGGTGATCGCTTCGGACATCGATCCTGTCGCGGTCGAGGTGGCGAAGGCCAATGTCGCGATCAACGGGCTGGAGGGCCGCATCGACTGTATCGAGGCCGCCGGCTTCGATCATCGCCGCCTGCGCGATGCCGCGCCCTTCGATCTGGTCTTCGCCAATATCCTGAAAGGCCCGCTGATCGAGCTTGCCCCCGCCATGGCCAGCCATGTCGCTTCGGGCGGGCGGGTGATTCTGTCCGGCCTTCTGGTGGTCCAGGCCGAGGCGGTGATCGCGGCCTATCTTGCCACCGGCTTCCGTCTTCTGGATCGAAACGATCTGGGCGAATGGTCTGCACTGGTGCTGGAACGGAATTAATATATTGATATATTGAGGAAATTTTTCTGGATGCCGCTCCAAGGCGGCGGGTTTGCCGTACTTTCGACACATTCCGGACGCATCCCGGACATCAGGCGGGGGCCGACAGGACGTGGTTGTGAGATGTGGGCGGACCCGAATCTCAGGGATTTTCATAAACGTCTCCGGCGCATCGAAAAGGCGCGGGCCCGCGGTTTCGGGTTCGAGGCGCCCGGCACGCTGGGCCGCTCGGCCAGATGGGGCCGCCGGAACCCACTGAAGACACTAGCCGTTCGCCTTACGGTGGTTCTGGCGCTGGCCCTTCTGGCAAAGGGGGCGCTCTATTTCCATGTCGGCGCGGAAACCTATGATGCGCGCATCGCCGGCCTTGCCGCCGGTGCCGGTTTCGACCCGACTGCGGCGCGCCTCATGTCGGCCGATCCGGTGACGAAGGCCATCGCGGCCTTTCTGGCGCAGGTCTTCCCGCAGGCGGCCTGACGTTCGGGTGGCGCGTGTGCCGCGGTACTGCCGCCCGCTGCAACCCGATGCGGGCGCAAAGACCCCCGGGGGCGGGCAACGCAAAAGGAAAGGCCGCCCGCGAGCATCTCTCGCGCAGCGGCCTTTATATACCGTCCAGGGACCAGTCGGTCAGGGGCTGTCAGCGCCCCAGCATCTCGATGTCACCACGGCACAGGCCAATGTCGTCCAGCTCGCGATCCGAGAGCTTCGACAGGGACTTGCGGGTGATCCGCGTATCGTTCCACACCTTGAACTTCGCCAGGGTGTTGCTGAAGGCGTTGACGGCACGATACGTCGCGATGGCGCCGAACGGTGCCGGGCGGCTCGTCTCGATGGCGGCCATGGTGATATTCCTTTTGCAAACTGCGGGTTCCGAGCGGCTGTCTGCCTCTCGACACGGCAGATAATGCCGCCGCAGCGTTCTCGCAAGGCTGGATGCTGCAATGCAGAAATGCACCGGCTGCATGCCTCGGGCCACAATTCTGCCACGGTGTTGCGGGCAGGATGGGCGGCATGTCGTACCCGTGCGCTGGCGGGTCGCTTTTTTGCTTAGGGCGAGGCCCCGCGGCCTGCAAGCGGAAACTTCGGGATTGGCGGGTGTTCCCGGTTCGTGCTAGCTCTGGTGCAAGGAAAAAGGGGCAGGCATGCGGGTAATCGGTATCGATCCGGGCTTGAGGAATCTCGGCTGGGGAGTGATCGACGTCATGGGCGCGCGGATCGCCCATGTCGCCAATGGCATCTGCCGCACCGAAGGCGGCGGCGCAGACCTTGCGCAACGGCTGGCCAGCCTGCATGCACAACTGACCGAGGTCTTCCTGGCCCATGTTCCCGAGACGGCGGCGGTGGAACATACCTTCGTCAACAAGGATGCGGTGGCAACGCTGAAACTCGGCCAGGCGCGGGGCATCGCGCTGCTGGTTCCAGCGCAGTTCGGTCTGGCGGTGGGGGAATATGCCCCGAATGCGGTGAAAAAGACCGTGGTCGGCGTCGGCCATGCCGCCAAGGTGCAGGTCGACCACATGGTCCGGCTGCATCTGCCCGGGATCCGTGTCGCCGGCCCCGATGCGGCCGATGCGCTGGCCATCGCGATCTGTCATGCCCATCATGTGCAAAGCGCCGGCCGCCTGCGCGAGGCGCTGCGGAGGGCGGCGGGATGATCGGCAAGATTTCCGGCCGGCTGGACTGGAAGGGGCAGGGCGAGGTGCTGATCGACTGCCGCGGCGTGGGCTATATCGTCCATGTCAGCGACCGCACGCTGGCCGCCCTGCCGCCGGTGGGCGAGGCGGTGGCGCTGTTCACCGACCTGCTCGTCCGCGAGGATCTGCTGCAACTCTTCGGCTTCCCGACGATGCTGGAGAAGGAATGGCACCGCCTGCTGACGACGGTGCAGGGCGTGGGCGCAAAGGCGGCGATGGCGATCCTCGGCACGCTGGGGGCAGAGGGCGTGGCAAGGGCGATCACCCTGGGCGATGCGCGCGCCGTGCAGGCCGCCCCGGGGGTGGGGCCAAAGCTCGCGCAGCGGGTGATCCTGGAACTGAAGGCCAAGGCGCCGGCGGTCATGGCGATGGGCGCCCGGATGCAGGATGCGGCGCTGGTGATCGAGCCGGTCGAGCCGGCGGGGACGGCCGCTCCGCCGACGCCTGGCCCCGCCGCCCGGCCGCCGGGCGGCAAGGCGCCGCCCCCCGCCGCCCCTTCGGCCGCGCAGATGCGGGCCGGCTATGCTGCCGATGCGCTCTCGGCGCTGTTGAACCTCGGCTACGGGCAGGGCGATGCCGCCGAGGCGGTGGCCATCGCCGGCGGCGAGGTGCCCGAAGCCGATACCGCGGCGCTGATCCGTCTGGCGCTGAAGCGGCTGGCCCCGCGCTGATCTTGCCCCAGGGGGCGCGGCATCCCACATCCTGCTGCGAAAGGCAGGAATGACATGGGAAATATCCGGACCTTCGTTCTGGTTGCGGCGCTGACCGCGCTCTTCATGGCGGTGGGGGCGCTGATCGGTGGCACCGGCGGCGCGCTGGCAGCGTTGCTGATCGCCGGGGCAATGAATCTCTTCGCGATCTGGAATTCGGACAAGGCCGTGCTGCGCATGACCGGCGCCCGGGCGGTAGACGAACGCACCGCGCCCGAACTGGTCGGCATGGTGCACCGGCTGGCCGACCGGGCCGGCCTGCCGCGCCCCAAGGTCTATCTGATCGACACCGACCAGCCCAATGCCTTCGCCACCGGGCGCAACCCCCAAAACGCCGCCGTCGCCGCGACGACCGGCCTGCTGCGCCGGCTGTCACCGCAGGAGGTGGAGGGCGTGATGGCGCATGAACTGGCCCATATCCGTCATCGCGACACGCTGACGATGACGGTCACGGCCACGCTGGCCGGCGCGATCGCGATGCTGGCGAATTTCGCACTGTTCTTCGGCGGTTCGGATCGAGACCGGCCGGGCGGGCTCGCCGGCACGCTGGCGCTGATGGTCCTCGCGCCGCTGGCCGCTGGCCTCGTGCAGATGGCGGTCTCGCGCAGCCGCGAATACGAGGCCGATCGCCTCGGCGCGGAGATCAGCGGCCGGCCCGACTGGCTGGCCTCTGCGCTGACGAAGATCGACGCCTCGGCCCGCGCCACACCCAACCCGGCGGCGGAACGCAACCCGGCGCTGGCGCCGCTCTTCATCATCAACCCGCTGAGCGGGCAGGGCGCGGACAATCTGTTCGCCACCCATCCCTCGACGGCGAACCGTGTCGCCGCCCTGCGGCGCATGACCGTCATCGCGCCCGCCGACCCCGTTCCCGCCGCCCGCACGCCCTCGGCCGGGGTCGCCGGCAGTTCGGTCCCGCGCAGCGGCACCCGGCGCAACCGGCCGGCCGGGCGCTAGCTCAGGCCGTCAGCCCCTCGGGCTCCGGCAGGTCATGCGCCCGGCAGCAGGCGGTCAGCGTATTGGCCAGCAGGCAGGCGATGGTCATCGGCCCGACCCCGCCCGGCACCGGGGTGATCGCGCCGGCAACCTCGGCCGCGCTGGCGTAATGCACATCACCCACCAGCTTCGCCTTGCCATCGCGCTCGATCCGGTTGATGCCGACATCGATCACCGTCGCCCCGGGTTTCACCATGTCGCCGGTGATCATTTCCGGCCGGCCGACCGCGGCGACAAGAATATCGGCGCGGCGGCAGACCTCCGCCAGGTCCTTCGTGCGCGAATGCGCGATCGTCACCGTGCAGCTGTCGCCCAGCAGAAGCTGCGCCATCGGCTTGCCGACGATGTTCGACCGCCCGACGACCACGGCCTCCAGCCCGGCCAGCCGCCCGTGATGCTCGCGCAGCATCATCAGGCAGCCCAGCGGCGTGCAGGGCACCATCGACTTCTGCCCGGTGCCCAGAAGGCCCACATTCGATATGTGGAAACCGTCGACATCCTTGGCCGGCGAAATCCGGTTGATCACCAGTTCGGAATTGAGATGCGCCGGCAGCGGCAGCTGCACCAGAATGCCGTGGACCGACGTGTCGCCGTTCAGCCGGTCGATCAGCGCCAGAAGGTCGGCCTCCGGGGTCTCGGCCGGAAGGCGATGCTCGAAACTTGCCATCCCGACCTCGACCGTCGAGGCATGCTTGTTGCGGACATAGACCTGGGACGCCGGGTCCTCGCCCACCAGAACCACGGCGAGGCCTGGCTGCAGCCGCTGTTCCTCCTTCAGCCGCGCCACCTGGGCCGCCACCCGACCCCGCACCTTCGCCGCAAAGGCCTTACCGTCGATTACCGTGGCCGTCATTCCGTTCCTCCGTCGGTCCGCTGCGGCCCGTGGCCGAACAGCATTGATCCATCCATCTTGCATCGGGCACCCGTACCTCGCCCGCCCCGCGTCAGTCCCGCGCCGGCCGCGGCGCGCGAAAGGCCGCGCCCTCGCGCGCCAAACCCCTCCGGCGATGCCTCAGCCGCGGCGCAGGCTGTCCGGCCCGAGATGGCTTTCCTCGCGGGCGATCGACCAGTCGATCAGCCGCCGCCACAGCTTTTCCACCAGATCCGGCGGCAGCCCATGGGTCGCGGCATGGCGGCGGACGTTCTGCACCACCTCCTCCACCCGGGTGTCGATCCTGGCGGGAAGATCCACCTCCGCCTTGATCTCGGCCGCCCGGTCGATATAGCCCGCCCGCGCCGCGAACAGCCGCACAAGCTCCTCGTCCAGCCGGTCGATCTCGGCGCGGATATCCGCCATGGTCGTGCAATCGGAGGGTCGTTTCATTCTCTGTCTCCGGGATCGGTCGCGCCCTCAATAAGCCAGCGACCGGACCCCGGAAACCCCTTTCATCTGTCGGCAAATATCCCGGGGGGTCCGGGGGGCTGGCCCCCCGGCCTTCGCCCGGTCAGAACAGACCCTCGACCTGGCCCTGGTCGTTCAGCCGGATCACCTCGGCGCTCGGCACCTTGGGCAGGCCGGGCATGGTCATGATCTCGCCGCAGATCGCGACGATGAAGCCCGCGCCGGCCGACAGCCGCACCTCGCGCACCGGCACCGAATGCCCCGTCGGCGCGCCGCGGACATTCGGGTCGGTGGTGAAGGAATACTGGGTCTTGGCCATGCAGATCGGCAGGTTGCCATAGCCCGCGGCCTCCCAGGCCTTGAGCTGGTCGCGGATCGACTTGTCGGCCAGCACCTCGTCCGCATGGTAGATGCGCTTGGCGATGGTCTCGATCTTCTGAAAAAGCGGCATGTCATCGGGATAGAGCGGCGCGAAATTCGCCGTCCCCGATTCGGCCAGCTGCACCACCTTCTTCGCCAGATCCTCGATCCCGGCGCTGCCAAGGGCCCAGTGCTTGCACAGGATCGCCTCGGCGCCCTGGGCGGCCACATAGTCCTTCACCGCCTGCACCTCGGCATCGGTATCGGAATAGAAGTGGTTGATCGCCACCACCACCGGCACGCCGAACGATTTGACGTTGGCGATATGACGGCCGAGGTTCGGGCAGCCCTTCTTCACCGCGTCGACATTCTCGGCGCCGAGATCGGCCTTCGCCACGCCGCCGTTCATCTTCATCGCGCGCACCGTGGCCACGATCACCGCGGCAGAGGGTTTCAGCCCCGCCTTGCGGCATTTGATGTCGAAGAACTTCTCGGCGCCCAGATCGGCGCCGAACCCGGCCTCCGTCACCACGTATTCGCCCAGTTTCAGCGCCGTCTGCGTCGCGATGACCGAGTTGCAGCCATGCGCGATATTGGCGAACGGGCCGCCATGCACGAAGGCGGGGTTGTTCTCCAGCGTCTGCACCAGGTTCGGCTGCATCGCATCCTTCAGAAGGACGGTCATCGCGCCGTCGGCCTTGATGTCGCGGCAGTAGATCGGCTTCTTCTCGCGGGTATAGGCCACCACGATGTCGCCCAGCCGC
>JBDHSO010000159.1:0-9280 GCA_039808125.1 Rhodobacter sp.
CGCCGCGGCCTGGCCCCGGCGCTGCTGGCGCTGGCCGTGCTGGCGCCGGTGGCGGCCTGGCTGGTGCTGCTGGTGACGGGGCAGGCGGCCATCGCGGACCGCCCCGCCGCCGGGCTGACCGCGGGGGGTGTCGCAGCCTGGATCGTGCTGGCGCTGGCCGTGGTTCTTGGCCTGGGCATCGCCGGCCGACGCGCGCCGCTTTGCGGCTGGGCGCTGATCGCGCCGGCGACCGTGCTGGCCGTGCATCTCGGGCTGATGGCGCCGCTGCGCGCGCATTACGACACCGATGCCCTGGGCGCAATGATCGGGGCCGAACCGGCGGCGGGGATCGGCATCTCGGGCTATCGCTATCAGGGCGAGTTCGGTTTTGCCGCCCGGCTGACCCAGCCGGTCGAAACCGTGGCGGAGGATGCGGTCGAAAGCTGGATCGCGGCCCATCCCGGGGGCCTTCTGATCACCACCATTCCGCCGCCCCACCCGACCCGCCCGGTGCAGGAGATCGGCTATGGCAAGGTGACATTCTATCTCGACCGGCTCTGAGACGGGGCCGGCCGGCCCCGTCAGCCGGCCGGGCCGAACAGGGCCTGAAGATGGGCATCGGCCGCGATGACGCCCGCCAGCGCGGCAAACCGGCGGGGAAACAGCCGGCCGCGGTCAAGCAGGACCGTGCCGTCCACCGTCACCGTGGCATCGACCAGGTTCCAGCTGATCTCTCCCGGCGCCTCGGTCCCGCAGGTGTGGAAATGCAGCAGCCGCGGGCTGGAAAACACCGTGTTCGACCACAGATCGCGGTCCGTCCCCCGCGCCGGATAGAACCGGCAGCCGGGATGGATGCCGCCGTGCCAGGAATGAACGACATCGGGGGTGATGCCGAACAGGTCGCCCAGATGCCGGTAGTGGGCGGTGATGGCCGCGACATCCGCCGACGCGCCCTCGAAACCCGTGATGCGGCCGCTTTCGACCCAGGCCAGCACCGGCGCCGACAAAAACAGCACCGGCGGATCGTAGCTCCGGTTCCCGGTCGGCGTCAGGGCGTCGGTCAGCGCCACGCAGCCCGAAAAGCCGGCCGCGGGAACCGGCGCCGGCACGCCCAGCGGAAAGCGGCGCACCGTCACGTCCGGCGGCTTGGGCGTCCGCGCCGCCGCCGGCACCCGTCCGGCGATCCGCGTCCCGTCGGGGCAGGTGATCACGATCTCCTCGGCCGAAAACAGGACATCGTCCATCGCGGCCTTGAAGGTCAGCATCGCCGCATGCGGCATCCGCCCGAACGACGAGGCAAGGGCGGCAAGATCGCGGGCATAGACCATCACCCGCCGCCCGAGACCGCCCGAGGGTCCGAACCTGTCCTGATCGCCAAGGCGGGCGAAAAAGACGATGTTGGCGGCAGAGGCCAGCATCGCGGCGGTATCGGCATCCGGCGGAATGCCGGGTGCCGGAACGTCGCAGACCCGGGCGCGAATGCCCAGGGCATCGGCGGCGCCGGCCACCGTGGCAGCCAGGCGCCCGTCGTACCAGCCAAGGGCCGGATCCTCGCGGCAGACCACGATCTCGTCGCCGGCCGCGAAACCGCCGCATCCCACCAGGAGGTTGGCGGCGGCATCGGCCAGCGCATCGCCGGCCGGAACGGGATCGGAGCGGTCCTTCATGCCTCAGGCCTTGGCACGATAGGCAAAGGCCTTGCCGAAGCGCCAGATCAGATAGTCGCCGCAGGTGATCGGCTCGTCCTTCGACACATGGTCCGGGCCAAAGACATCGCGCGAATCGATCATCGTCTCGGGGTTCGGGTCGAAGGCAAGAACCAGCGACATCCGCTCGCGCCCCGAAGAGTTGACCACCCGGTGCACGGTCGACTTGTAGGCGCCATCGGTCCAGCGGGTCAGAAGATCGGCCACGTTGACCAGCAGCGTGCCGGGAATCGGCGGCGCCTCGATCCATTCGCCATTGGTGTCCTGAACCTGCAACCCGCCCACATTGTCCTGGCACAGCACGGTCAGCACGCCGAAGTCGGTATGCGGGCCGACGCCGAACTGGTCCGCACCGGCGCTGGCATCCTGCGGCGGGTAATAGACGAAGGAACAGCGCGACAGCGGCTTGTCCGCGCTGCGCAGGAAGAAGTCGACCGGCAGGTCCAGCCCCAGGGCAAAGCCCCGCATCAGCTGATGCGCCACGGCATGGACATGATCGTAATAGCTCATCGCCGCCGTCTCGAGGCCGGGCTGGAAGGCCGGCCAGCGGTTCTGGCCGCGCAGGGGGTGGTCTTCGGGCGTCTTGCCCTCCTCGTCCTGGAAGCCCCAGATGAAGCTTTCCTTCAGATCGGCCTTGGCATCGTCCTGCATCTTCGCCCCGCCGCGACCCAGCCAGCCGCGATGCCGGTCCGAGACGCGGACGCCTTCCTTCGCCTCGGGGTCGGCATGGAAGAAGTCATAGGCGGCGGCGCGGGCGGCGGCGATCACCTCTTCGGGGATGCCGTGGCCGCGGATGTAGATGAAGCCGAGGCCCTGGCTGGCGGCATGCAGCGCCTGGGCGACGGATTTCGGATCGCTGCCGTCGCGCAGCGGGGTGATGTCGACGACAGGGATTTCCTCGGCCATGGTCTTGCGGGCGGTGGCATAGCTCATTTCCGGTCTCCTGGGTTCTGCGCGGCTTGGTCAACGTCCGACGCGATGAGGGCTAGGAAGGCGCCGGGCCGAACGGCGGCCCGGCGGGTTTCGGCAAGGATCAGGCCCGCGGTGCGGGCGATGATGTCGACGGGCGGGTCGTCGGGGCGTTCAGGCGCGACGACCCGGCCCAGCCTTTCGCCCGCGGCAATGTCGTGGCCCGCCGGCCGCTCGGGCAGGAACAGCCCCTCGACCGGCGCCACCACGCGCGAGGCCGGGCCGGTCAGTTCGACCAGACGCTGCGGCGGCGTGCCGGGCAGGGTGCCCGGCAGCACGCCCAGATGGATCAGCACCCGGCGCAGCCCGGCTTCGGCCAGCGCCAGCGGCACGATGTCGATGCCGCCCCCGCCACCCAGTTCGGCGGCGATGCAGGGCACGCCGGCCGCCGTCGCCGCGCCATTGACCGAACGGTTGTCGTTCGCCGCCCCGAGAAGCCAGGCCACATCGGTGCCGAAGGCCCGGGCCAGCGCCAGGTTCGCAGCGTCAAGACCGCCATCCGCCGCCCGCGCCGGCAGCGCGCAGGGCAGAAACCAGCTTGCCGCGCCACCACTGTGCAGGTCGATCACGGCATCGGAGACCGGCATCAGGCAGGCCGCGACCAGATGCGCGATCTGCGCCGTCGGCCCGCCATCGGCCAGGCCCGGAAACACCCGGTTGAGATTGCCGCCATCCAGCGGCGAACAGCGCGTTCCCGCCCGCACCGCCGGCAGGTTCAGCGCCGGCAGGAAGATCAGCCGGCCCGTCACCTCTTCCGGCGTCAGCGCCTGATAAAGCCGGGTCAGCGCCGCCGGGCCTTCGTATTCGTCGCCATGCACGCCGCCGATCAGCAGCACCGTCGGCCCCGGCGCCCCGACGATCACCATGGCCGGGATCGGCCAGACCCCCAGCGGATTGGCATTGTCTGACCAGAGCAGGCCAAAACTGCCCGAACGCCGCCCCGGATGCATCAGGTCGATCTCGACCGTCAGCCGTGAGGACGAGAAGTCCGGCCGTTGCATCAGCCCGCCTCCCCTCCGGCATAATAGCCCACGACGTCGCCGGCGGTCGAAACGCCAAGCCCGTTCAGCAGCCGGTTGACATAGTTGAAATAGCCGATGATCTGGTTCGCCTCGAGGATCTGGCCGTCGTCCAGCCCCTCGGCGCGCAGCGCCTCGACATCGGCCGCCTCCATCCGCCCCGGGGACAGCGTCAGCTTTTCGGCATAGGCCAGCAGCGCCAGTTCCGCGCCCGAGAACACATCCTGCGGCCGCCGCGCCTGCAGCGCCGCCTCGATCGCATCGGCACGGGCGGCATCGCCGATCAGATGGCGGGCGTTCTTCCAGTGGTTTGCCAGCGAATAGGGACAATCGTTCAGGATCGAGACATAGGAGCTGATCGTCTCCTGCAACCACATCGGCAGCGTGTTCGCCGCATCGTGCAGGGCGGCGCGATACAGGATCACATGGCCGCGCATGGTGTTGGGGCGCAGCGAATGCACCCGCATCACATTGTCGACCGTGCCATGCGGCGTGCGCGCCAGCGCCAGGGCATCCAGCAGATCGGCATCTGCCTCTTCGTCGGGGATCATGCGGATCCAGGCGGACATGAGGGAACCCTTTCTAAAGCAGAACCTGAACCTGACCGTCCACGACCCGCGCCTCGATCATCCGCAGCGGCACCCGGGCGGGGGCGGCCAGCGGCTTGCCGGTGCGGGCGTCGAACAGGCCCTGATGCAGGGGGCATTCGATATGCCGCCCGTCGAAATAGCCGTCGCAGAGATCAGCCCCGCCATGGGTGCAGCGTGCGAGGCTGACGAAAATCCCGTCCACCGTGTCGTAGACGGCCAGCGCGCGCCGACCCAGCGTCACCGGGGTGACATCGCCCTTTTCCAGATCCGCCACCGCGATCAGCGGCTGCCAGGTCTTGCCGCGTGTCCCGGCCCCGGCCGTTTCGTCCACCCCCGTCATTCGGCCGACACGCCTTCCGGCGGCCGGTCGTCGCTGCGCCGCTTGCGCCCGGTCAGTTGCGACAGGATGTCGATATGCGCGCCGAGATAGCCGCGCGGCTCGACATAGACATAGCCTTGCAGCTTTTCGTGCAGGCGCGGCAGGGCATGATAGGGCACCGACGAGGCATAGTGGTGCTCGGCATGATAGTTCATGTTCCAGCACAGGAACGAGGACGGCGGGCTGACCAGATTCGTCCGCGTGTTCTCGCGCATGTCGCGCACATTGGGCCGGCCGACATGTTCGGTCAGCCGGATGGCCCGCATCACCGGCTCTCCCAGCAGGACGGGCAGCCACCAGTACCAGACCGCGCCCCACCAGCCGCTGACGGCCGAGGCGACCAGCACCGCCGCGTAAAGCCCCAGCATCACCCGGGCCTCGCGGATCACGGCGGCCTCGGCCTCCTTCGGGACGAAGGTGCGGTCGTCCGCGCTCAGCCGGCCGGCGGCGTGGCGGGCGAATTCCTTCACCTTTGCCCACCAGTAGGGCACAGACGAGACGTACCAGAGATATTTCCAGACCGAGATCGGCAGTTCGATCAGCTCCGGATCGCGGCCCTTCAACTGGGTATAGGTGTGATGGTCGCAATGTTCATAGCGGAAGAACTGGAACGGCAGCGCGATGACGAAGCCGCAGATGTTCCCGGCCACGTCGTTCAGCCACCGGGTGCGGAACGGCGTGTAATGCACGCATTCATGTTCGAGCGAGAAGAGATGCACCAGAAGGATGCCGTGCAGGAACATCGCCGGCCACAGCAGCCAGCTGTCCATGGCCAGCGTGATCATCGTGCCCGTCGCGATCAGCAGCACCAGCCAGATCGCCAGCCGGATCAGCGTCGGCCGGTCCGACCGCTGCATCAACGCCTTCAGTTCCTTGCGGGAAAGCGCACCTTCCTGCAGCGCCTGCGTGATGGGTGTCAGTACGGCATCGGCCATGAGTCGCTCCTTCGGAGATCGCATCCGAGGGCGTTATACCACTAATAGATATTTCTACTACAGAGAAATTTATCTCGGTCGGGCGATGATTGTCAGAAACAACGCCCGCGCCGCCTCGACATGCACGGGGCCATGGGGCACGCTGGCCTCGAAGGTCAGGGTATCGCCGGGATAAAGCGTGTAGACGTCATCGCCGATGCGGTAGCTGAGGTCGCCCTCCAGCAGATGCATCATCTCGACACCGCCATGCTGAAAGATCGGCGTGCCCCGCACCGGCGCCGCCAGCGTGATCAGATAGGATTCGAACTCCATCCCGCCGGTGGCGATCCGGCCAAGCTGCTTGTAGCTGTGGCCATAGGTCGATCCCGCGCGGCGCACCGTGGTCCCTTCGCCCATGCGGACAAGCGAAACCTCGTGCATCTCGACCGTGCCGGCGAAGAAATTGATGATCGGCATGCCCATCGCCCGCGCCAGCGCGCTGAGCGTGACAAGCGAGGGCGAGACCTGGCCGCGCTCGATCTTCGAGATCATCGCGGTCGAAACCCCGGATTTCGCCGAAAGCTCGGCCAGTGTCAGGCCGGACTGCGACCGCGCCCCGCGCAGGGCGATCCCGACCTGATGGTCGAGATCTTCCTTGGCCAGGCCGCCGGGTTGCTCGTCAACGTTCATATGCCCTGTCCCGATGTCGCGAACCGGCGCAGGTTGGCACGGCCCGATGCGCGGGGCAATTGCCTCGCTGCCGCAGGCCGCGCCGCAGGAACCGGCCGGGCCCGGGTGGAAAAGGGACATTTGGCAGTAGAAATTTCTCTTGCTGATAGAATTCCTTGAGATGCGCGCCAAAACCGGGATTATGAAACTATCTTATCGGTGCCTCTGACCGGAAGCCAGGATGACCCAGACCGACGCCGCCCAGGCCTTTGAAAGCTACAGCAAACAGTTCCGTCGCAGGACCTTGCGGCGGAATCTGTCGGATTGGCTGATGTTCCTGGCCGGTGCCGGACTGATTCTCTGGGGCGTCTTTGCAGGCGCCTCGGCCATGCATTACAACTGGCAATGGTACCGGGTGCCGCAGTTCTTCTTCCGCCGCGTCGACGGAGAGCTGATCGCCGGGCCGCTGATGCGCGGCCTTGGCGTCACGCTGGAGGTCACGCTGGCCGCGGCGCCGCTGGCGCTTGGCATCGGGCTGGCCGTGGCGCTGCTGCGGCTGTCGCGGTCGTTTTCGGGGCGGGCGCTGTCGACGGTCTATCTGGAGGCGATCCGGAACACGCCTCTTCTGGTCCAGATGTATCTGTTCTACTTCGTCCTCTCGCCGATCCTCGGGATCGAGCGGTTCTGGACCGGCGTCCTCTGCCTTGCCGTCTTCGAGGCCTCGTTCATCTCCGAGATCATCCGCGGCGGCATCCTGTCGGTGCGCCGCGGCCAGTGGGAGGCCGCATCCTCCCTGGGTCTGGGCAAGCGCGTGACCTATGCGCGGGTCGTACTGCCCCAGGCGGTGCCCCTGATGCTGCCGCCGCTGACCTCCTCGCTGGTCAACCTGATCAAGAGTTCGGCCATCGTCTCGACCATCGCGATCTTCGACCTGACGAACGAAGGCCGCAACCTGATCGCCGACACCATCATGACCTTCGAGGTCTGGCTGACGGTGGCGGGCATCTATCTGGTGCTGACAGCCAGCCTGTCGGGGCTGTCGCGCGATCTGGAACGCCGGGTCCGGCGCTCGCAGCGGCGATGACCATCGCCCTGCGCCACGAAGAAACGAAACCACCAACAAGGAGATTGCCGATGAAACTCTTCCGCACCGTCGCACTCGCTGCGGTCACGGCCCTAGGCCTGGCCGCCAGCCCGCCCGTCCGGGCGCAGGACACCCAGCAGGCGCTGTCGGCCGACAGCGTGATCGAGACGATCAAGCAGCGCGGCACGCTGCGCGTCGGCCTCTCGACCTTCGTGCCCTGGGCCATGCGCGACAAGAACGGCGACCTGATCGGCTTCGAGGTCGATGTCGCCAAGAAACTGGCAGAAGACATGGGCGTCGAGATCGAATTCGTGCCCACGGCCTGGGACGGCATCATCCCCGCGCTGCTGGCGGGGAATTTCGACGTCATCATCGGCGGCATGTCGATCACGCCGCAGCGCAACCTGACCGTCAATTTCACCATGCCCTATGCGCATTCCTCGGTGGGGGTCATGGCGCATATCGAATCGACCAAGGGGCTGAAATGGCCCGATGACTACAACTCGCCCGACATCACCTTCACCTGCCGCCGCGGCGCCACTCCCTGCGAATACATCAAGACGCATTTCCCCAAGGCCACGCTGCGCGTGTTCGACGACCAGAACCAGACCGTGCAGGAGGTGCTGAACGGCAATGCCCAGGTCATGATGTCGTCGCAGCCGCTGCCGGCCTTCACGATCTACGACAACCCCGAGATCGTCTTCGCCCCCAACGACCAGCTGATCGATCCGGGTTCGGAAGCCTTCGTCCTGCGCAAGGGCGATCCGGATGCGCTGAACTTCTTCTCGAACTGGATCATGCTGCGTACCGTCGACGGCTGGCTTGAGGAACGGCACGGCTACTGGTTCAACGGCCGCCCCTGGGCCGATCAGGTCGCCGAGTAACCCACCCCGAAACCACCGAGGCAAGGGACGGTCCGGCCGCCCCTTGCCACAAGCTCCAGCGCAGGCAGGAATGTATCCCGACCCCGACCGAAAGCCCCGGTTCACCCGCCTTGATCTGGTGATCATCGGCCTTGTCGTCGCTTTTGCGGCCTTCATCTCCTATCGCGTCTCGGACGTGCTGGTCTACAAATGGAACTGGTCCTTCCTGCCGCGCGCGTTCTTCCGCCCCGATCCCCAAACCGGCTGGTGGGAGCCGAACCTGCTGCTGGAAGGGTTGTTCACCACGATCCGGCTGTCGATCTGGGCCATGATCATCGCCAGCGTCCTCGGCCTTGTACTGGGCATCCTCGGCAGCCGGACGCGCCTTTTGCCACGGCTTCTGAGCGGGGCCTATGTCGGGCTGATCCGCAACATCCCGCCGCTGGTCTTCCTCTTCGTCTTCTACTTCTTCGTCTCGTCGCAGATCGTGCCCGCGCTTGGCATCTCGCGCTGGGTCCGCGACCTCGGGCCGACGGCCACCTGGGCGATCGACTTCGCCGCCGGCAATCCGCGCCTGCTTGAAAACTTCATCGCCGGGGTGTTCAGCCTTGCCATGTTCGAGGCGGCCTATATCGCGGTGATCGTCCGCGCCGGCATCGATTCCGTGCCGGAATCGCAGATCGAGGCGGGCAAGAGCCTCGGCCTTGGCCCGCTGCGCCTGTTCCGGCTGGTCGTGATGCCGCAGGCCTTTCGCGCCATCAGCCCGCCGCTGGCCAACCAGTTCATCATGCTGGTGAAGGACAGTTCCATCGTGTCGCTGATCTCGGTGCAGGAACTGACCTTCGTCGGCACCGAACTTGCCATCTCCAGCCAGCGGCGGTTCGAGGTCTACATCGTCGTGGCCGCGCTGTATTTCGTGATCTGCTTCTTCCTGTCGCGGCTTTTCGCCCGGATCGAACGTCGCAACCGTCTGCGCTACGGCGGGCACTGACCGGCACGGAGCGCTCGCGCCGCCGCCGGGCGCCGCCGGCCCTAGGCCGTGAACTCATAAACGGGATTCCTGCCGGCTTTGGGGTGTGATTCACTTCCTGTGACGGAGGTGACCATG
>JBDHSO010000160.1:0-9219 GCA_039808125.1 Rhodobacter sp.
CTTCTCCCACGTAGAGATGAGCTTGAATCACACGACGATGGTCAAGGGAATCCCTCTTTTGTCAACATGACCTAGGTGAAACATCTGACCGCCGGCATCATCTCGACGCCGATCGAGCAGCTGCTCTACAGCCCCGCTGCGGTCGTCGCGGCCATGGTGGGGTTTCTGCTGCCTTTCGCGGTCCTGCCGGTGGCCGGTGCGCTTCGCGCCGTCGAGACCATCGAGATCGAGGCCGCCCGGGATCTTGGAACCGGGCCGGCCAAGCTGTTCCGGCTGGTGATTCTGCCACGCATCCGGTGCGGGGTCACCGCGGCGTTCCTGTTGTACTTCTGCCTGGCGGTGGGCGACTACATCACGCCGATCCTGGTCGGCGGCGGCAGGACGGTGCTTTGCGGACAGATGATCGCGCCGGAGTTCGGCACCCTGTTCAACTGGCCGCTGGGGGCTGCGATGGGATTCACTCTGGTCGTGGTCGCCGTGTTCACGGGCGCCGTCTGCGCCGCAATTCTTGACCGGGTGCTGCGATGACCGGCTGGCCCATGCGTCTGGCGCGTATTCCTTACCGTGGCATCGGTCCTCCTGCTGGTGGCGCCGCTTGTGTTGCTGATCGTCTTTGCCTTCACTGACCGCGGGCTGGCGAGCTTTCCCTTCGAGGGACCGTCGCTGCGCTGGTGGCGCGGGCTGCTGGAGGAGCCGGGGCCGGGCTGCGCGGCAAAGACAAGCCTGACTGTCTTGCTGACCGCATCGGCCCTGTCGGGCGTGGTCGGCACACTGGCCGCCATCGGGCTTTCGCGGTTGCCCGCGCGGAAGGCGGGCATCATCATCGCCGTGCTTGCGCTTCCGATCGTCCTGCCGCCGCTGCTTCAGGCTGTTGCCCTGCTTGCCGGCGCATCGGCGTCGGGCTTTGGCCTTGGCCTGCATACCGTGATCGGCGCGCATCTGCTGTTCACCGTTCCCTTCGTCATCATCGTGGTGCATGGGCGCCTGTCGGGGATCGACCCCGCAATCGAAGAGGCGGCGCGGGATCTGGGTGCCGGTCCGGTCCGTGTGTTCCGCACCGTGACGACGCCGCTGATCGGCCCCTCGGTCGTGGGCGCGATGCTGATCGCATTCGCGCTGTCGATCGACGATTATGTGCTGACCTCGTTCACGATCGGCGGCGGCAACATGCTGACGACATTCGTCTGGGGCATGATGCGGACAAGCGCGAGCCCCGTTGTGAGTGCCATCGGCACGATCCTGATCGTGGTGACGATGACGGCGGCGGCCCTTGGCCTGCGGATGACGCACTATCGCGGATAGCCGGCCCGCCGGGAGGGTCATCACGGCGAACCATGCATTGATCGCAGGCCCGAAGCTGGCTAACACCGAAGCCTGCGGCCGGGGCCGGGGAGGATCGGGATCGCGCCGGCCGATCCGCGGATGGCCTCATGGGCCGGACAGGGCGTGGGCAAGGGTTGGCGGGATCCCGCCGGGAGAGGGAAATGCCGGACGAGTCCAACGTGACGGCGATGTCGATCATCGTGACCAAGGGGACGCTCGACTGGGCCTATCCCCCCTTCATCCTGGCCACCACGGCCGCCGCGATGGGGTTGCAGGTCACGATGTTCTTCACCTTCTACGGGCTGACGTTGCTGAAGAAGGACCTGAACCTGAAGATCAACACGCTGGGCAACGCCGCCATGGAAATGCCGATGGGCGGTGGCCACATGGCGATGCCGAACATCCTGGCTGCCATGCCGGGTGCGACGGCGCTGACCACCGCCATGATGAAGAACATGATGAAGAAGAAAGGCGTGGCCACGATCGAGGAACTGCGCGAACTTGCCATCGAGGCGGAGGTCAAGCTGATCGCCTGCCAGATGACCATGGACCTGTTCGAATACCGCAAGGAGGACATGATCGACGGTATCGAGGTCGGCGGCGCTGCAACCTGGGTTGACGCAGCCACGCGCAGCGGCATCAATCTCTATATCTGAAAGGGATCGCAATGGCAGACATGGTTCTGGATGCGAAGGGTCTGACCTGCCCCCTGCCCATCCTGCGGGCGAAAAAGGCGCTGCGGGATCTCGCCCCCGGCACGATCCTGGAGGTTCAGGCGACCGATCCGGGGGCCCCGAGGGATTTCGATGCGTTCTGCCGCACCACCGGCAACGATCTGGTCGCACAGCGGGAGGATGGCGGCATCTATTATTTCACCATCCGTCACGGCGGCTGACAGGCATGGCGGCGCGTTCGATGCGGCAGCCCGATCATGTCCCCGGATTCATTGCCGGCAGGACCGGGGCCGGACCAGTCGGCCCGTCCTGCCGGGCGGGCGGCTCCTGTCGCCAGAGGGGTGCGGCGCGCCTGCCGATACTTCCGCTTGCGGAAGGCCTGCGAAAGTTCCACGTTACCGGCAGATGGTCCGTCGTTCTGCCAGACGGCACGGGATCGGGATGCACCGGCGATGTGACAGGGTTTGTGGAAAATCCGTCGTCACCTGGGGCTTTCCGGTCATTTCGCGGGAGAAGCCTTCGGTCCCGCCCATCGTCACGCCGTTTCGCCCGGGCAGTTTCTGCTCCGTTTCATCCCTGCGGTGCGGATCCGCGCCGAACGAGGTGATCCATGAATGTCCAGCCCGCCCTCTCGCAGCCGATCGGCGACGAGATCCGCCAGACGACCTGTTACATGTGTGCCTGCCGCTGCGGCATCAACGTGCATGTCCGGTCCGGCAAGGTCAGATACATCGAAGGCAATCGCGACCATCCGGTCAACAAGGGTGTCCTTTGCGCCAAGGGTGCCTCGGGGATCATGCAGATCACCGCGCCCTCGCGCCTCCGGGCACCGCTGAAGCGGGTGGGTCCGCGCGGATCGGGCGCCTTCGAGGAAATCTCATGGGAGGAGGCGATGCAGATCGCGGTCTCCTGGCTGAAGCCGCTGCGCGAGACGGCACCCGAGAAGATGGCCTTCTTCACCGGCCGCGACCAGAGCCAAAGCCTGACCGGCTGGTGGGCACAGGCCTATGGCACGCCGAACCATGCGGCACATGGCGGGTTCTGCTCCGTCAACATGGCGGCGGGCGGTATCTACACGATGGGCGGCGCCTTCTGGGAGTTTGGTCAGCCCGACTGGGAGCGGACGAAGCTGTTCGTGCTGTTCGGCGTGGCCGAGGATCACGATTCCAACCCGATCAAGATCGGGATCGGCAAGCTGAAGGAACGCGGCGCCCGGGTGGTGGGGGTGAACCCGGTCCGTTCGGGCTATAATGCCGTGGCCGACGACTGGTTCGGCATCACCCCCGGCACCGACGGGCTGCTGATCCTGTCGCTGGTCCATTGCCTGCTGGAAGCCGGCAAGATCGACCTGTCCTATCTGGCGCAGTTCACCAATGCGCCCTTCCTCGTGATCGCCGACGGCCCGGACAAGGGTCTGCTGATGCAGGACGAGGACGGCCGGCATCTGGTGATCGACCGCCGCAGCGGCCGGCCCGCGCCCTGGGACGGCGAAGGGGTACAGCCCGACCTCGGCGCGCAATGGCAGGGCAACCAGACCGTCTTCCGGCATCTGGCCCAGCGCTACCTCTCGCCCGAATACACCCCAGAGGCGGTGGCCGACCGTTGCGGCATCGCCGCGCCGCGCATCCGGGCGCTGGCGGCCGAAATGGCACATGCCGCCTTTGACGAACCCGTCGAAATCGCCCGGCCCTGGACGGATTTTCGCGGCATCCGGCATGAAACCATGCCGGGCCGCGCAGTGTCGTTTCACGCCATGCGTGGAATCTCGGCCCATTCCAACGGGTTCCAGACCGCGCGCGCGCTGCATCTGCTGCAGATCGTCCTCGGCACGGTCGAAACGCCCGGCGGCTATCGGCTGAAGCCGCCCTATCCCAAGCCGGTCGAGGCCCATCCCCTGCCGCATTGCAAGGTGACGCCGGGCAAGCCGCTCGACGGCCCGCATCTGGGTTATGTCCGCGGCCCCGAACATCTCGCGCTGCATGAGGACGGCAGCCCGGTCCGGATCGACAAGGCCTTCACCTGGGAAAATCCGCTTTCGGCGCATGGGCTGATGCACATGCTGATCCCCAATGCCCATGCCGGCGATCCCTACCGGATCGACACGTTGTTTCTCTACATGGCCAACATGGCGTGGAACTCCTCCATGAACACCGCGAAGGTGCTGGAGATGCTGACCGACAAGGGACCGGACGGCGAATATGTCATTCCCCGGATCATCTATGCCGATGCCTATGCCAGCGAGATGGTGGCCTATGCCGACCTGATCCTGCCCGATACGACCTATGTCGAGCGGCACGACTGCATCAGCCTGCTGGACCGGCCGATTTCCGAACCCGATGCCGCGGCCGACAGCATTCGCTGGCCCGTCATCGAACCTGATCGCGACGTGCGCGGCTTCCAGTCGGTGCTGCTGGATCTGGGCGCGCGGCTTGGCCTGCCCGGCATGGTGAACGACGACGGCAGCGCGAAATACCGCGATTACGCCGATTATATCGTGAACCACCAGCGACGGCCGGGCGTCGGGCCGCTGATCGGGTTTCGCGGCGCCGATGGCACGCAAGAGGGCAGGGGCGACCCGAACCCCGACCAGTTGCAGCGCTATATCGCGAACGGCGGCTTCTATCAGGCGCATATCCCCGATGAGGCCGCCTTCTACAAGCCGTGGAACCGGGCCTATCAGGACTGGGCCGTCGCCACCTCGATTTTCGACAAGCCGTCGCCCTATGTCTTCACCCTCTGGTCGGAACCCCTGCGCCGCTTTCAGGCGGCAGCCGAGGGGATCGGCCCGCATCAGCCGCCCGAACATCTGCGTGCGCAATTGCGGCAGGTGATGGATCCGCTGCCCATCTGGTATGCGCCCTATGGCGAGGCGGATGCCGCCGGCTATCCGGTGCATGCGCTGACCCAGCGGCCGATGGACATGTACCACAGCTGGGGCAGCCAGAATGCCTGGCTGCGCCAGATCCGGGGCATGAACTACCTGTATCTGCCGACGCGGATCTGGGAGGAGCAGGGATTCCGCGAAGGCGATTTCGCCGCCGTCGCTTCGCCCAATGGCGAGATCGTGGTGCCGGTCGCCCATATGGCGGCGCTGAACCCGCAGACCGTCTGGACCTGGAATGCCATCGGCAAGCGCAAGGCCGCCTGGGCGCTGGACGACGGCGCGCCCGAGGCGACGGTCGGCTTCCTGCTGAACCATCTGATCTCGGAACGGCGGGCGGGTCAGGACGGCGACAACGGCCGCCTCTCGAACTCGGATCCGGTGACGGGGCAGGCCGCATGGTTCGACCAGCGGGTCCGGATCACCCGGGTCGGTCCGCGTGATCGTTCCGAACCCGCCTTCCCGCCCGTCACCCGCGTTGTCCCCGAAGGAACCATCCGCCCCGGGAGCCCGTCATGACCTGCCTTCCCGCCCGAACCGACAAGAAGCTGGGTCTGGCCATTGACCTTGATACCTGTGTCGGCTGCAATGCCTGCGTTACCGCCTGCAAGGGCTGGAACGATCAGGGCTACGGCGTGCCGCTTTCCGATCAGGACCCCTATGGCGCCC
This sequence comes from Rhodobacter sp., assembly GCA_039808125.1. GTDB lineage: Bacteria > Pseudomonadota > Alphaproteobacteria > Rhodobacterales > Rhodobacteraceae > Pseudogemmobacter. The sequence continues at coordinate 5,548 of JBDHSO010000160.1, forward strand.
ACCCATCCGGCACCTTCCTGAACCGGGTCCACAGCTATCAGGTCGTGCCGGAGCAGGGTGCGGCGCAGGTCGTCTCCTTTCCGCGCTCCTGCCTGCATTGCGACAATGCGCCCTGTGTCACGGTCTGCCCCACCGGCGCCAGCTACAAGCGCAGCGAGGACGGCATCGTTCTGGTCGACGAAGACATCTGCATCGGCTGCGGGCTATGCGCCTGGGCCTGCCCCTATGGCGCGCGCGAGATGGATCAGGCCGCGGGGGTGATGAAGAAATGCACCCTGTGCGTCGACCGCATCTATAACGAGGCCCTGCCCGAGGAAGACCGGGAACCCGCCTGCGTGCGGACCTGCCCGACCGGCGCGCGGCATTTCGGCGATTTTGCCGATCCGGACTCGAAAGTGTCGCAACTGGCGGCGCGGCGCGGCGGATACGATCTGATGCCCGACATGGGCACAAGGCCGACGAACAAGTACCTGCCGCCCCGCCCCAAGGACAGGATGGACGCTGCGCCGCTGGCGCCGCTCCTGGACATCAAGACCACGGGCTTCGCGGGCTGGCTGGACCGCATGCTGGAGAAGTTCTGATGTACCCCGCATCCTCGGTGATCGTCTTCACGGTGCTGTCGGGGCTGGGCTTCGGTTTCCTCGCCTTTCTCGGCGCGGGCCTTGTCACGCCATCGGGCTGGACGGCCTTCTTCCTCTGGGGTCTGGGCTATGCCCTGGCGGTGGGCGGATTGCTGGCCTCGACCTTCCACCTCGGCAATCCGCAGCGTGCCTGGCGCGCGATGAGCCAGTGGCGGACAAGCTGGCTCTCGCGCGAGGGGGTGATGGCGATTGCAACGCTGCTGGTGCTGGCGCCGGTCGCCCTGTCCGACTGGCTGGGTCTGGGCTGGAGCCGGCTGCCCGGCATGGTCGGTGCGGTCATGGCGCTTGTAACCGTCCTCACCACCTCGATGATCTATGCGCAACTGAAGGCCGTGCCGCGCTGGAATCACTGGGTCACGCCGGCGATGTTCCTGTGCTTTGCGCTGGCGGGCGGTGCGATCCTTGCCCTGCCGCGCTGGCCCGCGCTGGGGGTGGTCGTCGTGATGGGGCTGGCGCTGGTGCTGTCCTGGTTGATCGGCGACCGGCGTTTTGCCGAAGTGGGGCAGACCATGGGCAAGGCAACCGGCCTTGACCGGATCGGCACGCCCTCGGTTTTCGACCCCGCCCATACCGCCGGCAACTACTTGCTGCATGAAATGATCCATATCGTCGGCCGCAAGCATGTCGCGCGGCTGCGGATCCTGGCGCTGATCTTCGCGGTCTTGCTGCCCGTCCTGGCGCTGGCCTTGCTGCCGGGGGCGGTTCTGCCGCGGGCCGTAGCGGCCACGGCCTATCTGATCGGCGCCTTTGCCGCGCGCTGGCTGTTCTTCGCCCAGGCCGAACATGTCGTCGGCCTTTACTACGGAAAGCGCTAGAATCGCGGCGGCCGGTCCTGGCTTGGCTATCCGGCCGCGGGCTTCGGTGCGCGGCCGTCGAACAGCACGTCGAGAAACGCCCGCGCGCCCACGGACAGCCGCTTGCCGCGCGGCCAGGCGACATGCCAGTGCCGCAAAAGCGGAAAGCCCTCTACCGCAAGCTCGGTTAGATGGCCGTTGTCCAGTTCCAGCCGGGCCGATCCCCGGGACAGCACCGACAGCCCCAGCCCCGCCATGACAGCCTGCTTGATCGCCTCGTTCGCGCCCAGTTCCATGCGGACCGGCGGCGCCAGCCCCTGTTCGGCAAAGAAACGTTCCGTCGCGATCCTTGTCCCCGACCCCTTCTCGCGCATCAGGAACGGCTCATCGGCCAGTACGGCCGGCGACAATGGGCCACGCCCCGCCAGCGGATGCCCGGGCGGCGCGATCACCACGATCGGATTTTCGGCATAGGCATGATGCTCGGCATCGGCCTCCTGCGGCGGCGTGCCCAGAACATAGAGGTCGTCCTCGTTCGCCGCGAACCGGGCCAGCAGATCCTCGCGGTTGCCGACGGTCAGGGTCACGTCGATTCCGGGATGGGCGCGGCAGAATTCGCCCAGCCGCCGGGGAATGTCGTATTTCGCCGTGGAAACCACGGCCACGCGCAGCCGGCCGCGCACCATGCCCTTCAGCTCGGCCAGCTGCATGTCCAGCCGTTCCATCTCACCCAGAATCTCGCGCGCGGTGGCCAGAACCACCTGCCCGGCCTCGGTCAGATACAGCCGCTTGCCGATCCGCTCGATCAGCGGCGTGCCGATCTGGTCCTGCATCTGGCGCACCTGAGTAAAGACCGCGGGCTGCGTCAGGTTCAGCTCCTCCGCCGCGCGGGTGTAGGACAGATGCCGCGCCACGGCGGCAAAGATCTGCAACTGGCGAAAGCTGGTGGGCAATGAATAAGTCTTTCCATATTTTGATACTAAAAACTATTCATTTTTAGATATTCTGGCAATCGCCTAGTCTTCCCTCAGGCGCCAGGACGCGCAGGGCCGAAACCGCCGGAGAGGAGATCTGACGATGAATGCACCCGATCGCAGGAAATACGACGCCGGTGTGAAGGACTATCGCTCCACCTATTGGGAACCCGACTATGCCTTGCGGGATACCGACGTTCTGGCGGTGTTCAAGGTGATCCCGCAGGCCGGGGTGTCGCGCGAAGAGGCCGCCGCTGCCGTTGCCGCCGAAAGCTCGACCGGAACCTGGACCACGGTCTGGACCGACCTGCTGACCGATCTCGACCACTACAAGGGCCGCGCCTACCGCATCGAGGATGTGCCCGGCCATGACGAGGCCTTCTATGCCTTCATCGCCTATCCGGCCGATCTCTTCGAGGAAGGCTCCGTCGTCAACGTCTTCACCTCGCTCGTCGGCAATGTCTTCGGCTTCAAGGCCGTCCGGTCGCTGCGCCTCGAAGATGTCCGCTTCCCGATCTGGTTCGTGAAAACCTGCTTCGGCCCGCCCCATGGCATCAAGGTCGAGCGCGACAAGCTCGACAAATACGGCCGCCCGCTCCTCGGATGCACCATCAAGCCCAAGCTCGGCCTGTCCGCCAAGAACTACGGCCGCGCCGTCTACGAATGCCTGCGCGGCGGCCTCGACTTCACCAAGGACGACGAGAACGTCAATTCCCAGCCTTTCATGCGCTGGCGCGACCGTTTCGACTTCTGCCAGGAGGCCATCGGGAAATCCGAACGCGAGACCGGAGAGCGCAAGGGCCATTACATGAACGTGACGGCGCCAACGGTCGAGGACATGTTCCGCCGCGCCGAATACGCCAGGGAAATCGGCACGCCGATCATCATGTCGGATTACATCACCCTCGGCTGGGCCGCACATAACTCGCTCAGCCGCTGGTGCCGCGACAATGGCATGCTCCTGCATGTCCACCGCGCCATGCATGCGGTGATCGACCGCAATCCGAACCACGGCATCAACTTCCGCGTCCTGGCGAAACTGCTGCGCCTTCTCGGCGGCGACCACCTGCATTCCGGCACCGTGGTCGGCAAGCTGGAAGGGGACCGCGCCGCTACCCTCGGATGGATCGACCTGCTGCGCGACAGGTTCGTCGCCGAAGACCGCAGTCGCGGCATCTTCTTCGATCAGGACTGGGGGTCGATGCCGGGCGTCTTTCCGGTTGCCTCGGGCGGCATCCATGTCTGGCACATGCCGGCGCTGGT
>JBDHSO010000161.1:0-9217 GCA_039808125.1 Rhodobacter sp.
CTTCTGCCGAAGGACTATCTGCGCCTCTGGCTGACGGGCGAAAAGGTCTCGGACATGTCCGATTCGGCGGGAACGGGCTGGCTCGACACCGGCGCGCGCGCCTGGTCGGAGGAGTTGCTGGCGGCAACCGGACTGTCGACCGCGGCGATGCCGCGGCTGATCGAGGGGTCGGCGGTATCGGGAATGCTGCGCCCGGCACTGGCGGCGCGCTGGGGTCTGCCGGCCGGGGTGATCGTGGCGGGCGGCGGCGGCGACAATGCCGCCTCGGGCGTGGGCGTGGGCGTGGTCCGCGCCGGCGAGGCCTTCGTGTCGCTCGGCACATCGGGCGTCCTTTTTGCCGCCAACGACGGCTACCGCCCCGATCCCGCGACAGCGATCCACACCTTTTGCCATGCGCTGCCCGACACCTGGCACCAGATGGGCGTGATCCTCGCGGCCACCGACGCGCTTAACTGGTATGCGCGGCTGGTGGGTGCCGATGCTGCGGCGCTGACCGGGGAACTGGGCCGGCTGCGCGCACCGGGCAGGTCCGTCTTCCTGCCCTATCTGGGGGGCGAGCGGACGCCGCTGAACAGCGCGGCCGTCCGCGGCGCCTTCACCGGGCTGGAACATGCGACCGACCGCGCCGCCGCCACCCGCGCGGTGCTGGAAGGCGTGACCTTTGCCGTGCGCGATTGCCGCGATGCCCTGGCCGTCACGGGAACGCGGATCACCCGGCTGCTGGCCGTGGGCGGCGGGTCACGCTCCGACTACTGGCTGGGCGCCATCGCCACCGCGCTGGACGTGCCGGTCGAGGTGCCGGTCGCCGGCGATTTCGGCGGAGCCTTCGGGGCGGCCCGACTGGCGCTGATGGCCGCGACCGGCGCCGGGGCCGAGATCGCCACCCCGCCCGGCATCGCCCGGGTCATCGCCCCCGACCCCGCGCTGGTCGCGGCCTTCGACGCCGGCCACGCCCGGTTTCGCGCCGCGCGCGATGCCATCGCCGGGCTGCGCTGATCCGGCCCTAGCGCCGGCCCATTTGCCGCAGCATGATCGCGCGCGATTCCAGCTCGGCATTGATCGCGCCGCCGACCAGAACCGTCCAGACCGACAGGTAAAGCCACATCATCAGGATGATGACCGCCCCGATCGAGCCGTAGATCCGGTTGTAGCTGTTGAAATTGTCGAGATAGACCGAAAACCCGAGCGATACCCCCGACCAGGCCAGCGCGGCGAAGATAACACCCACGCTGAACCAGCCGGCCCGGCCCTGCCGCGGCACATTCGGCCCGAAATGATACAGGATCGACAGGCAGGTCAGCACCAGCAGGAACATCGCGACCCAGGGCAGCAGCCGCGCCGAGGCCAGCGCGTCGAGCCGCATGTAGCTGAAGACGACAGGCACGATCACCACCGTCGCCAGCGCAACCAGCAGCGCGGCCACCAGCGCCAGCGTCAGCAGCAGGTCGCGGCCCAGCCCCCGCAGCCAGCTTCGGCTTGCGGTCCGGTGCACCACATCCAGCCCCTGCACCAGGGCCGACACGCCATTTCGCGCCGAATAGAGCGCCACACCCAGCGAGACGAAGGTCGTCCAGCCCAGCGTCGAGGCCGGCGCCGTCACCAGCGCCATCACCTGATCGTGGACCAGTTCCTCCGCCTCGGGCGGCAGGAAACGCTCGGCCACCTGCAGATAACCCGCGATCAGCGCGGGATCGGCCATCAGGCTCCAGACCGCGACGACGGCGGCGATCCCGGGGAAAACCGAGAACATGCCCCAGAACGCGACACCTGCCGCGACCAGGCCGAAATGGCCGTCACCGACCCGGGCCCAGACCGCCATAACAAAGCGCCAGGGCTGTTTCAGAATACCCATCATGGCTTGTACCATCCTATGCCTTGGACAGAGGTGCAACTTGCCGGCTGCCCGCAGGCATGAGATTTTGCCCCGGAAGGAGACACACATGACACAATTCCCCGATCCCGGCCGCTACGACGGCCGCATGCTCTATCGCCGCTCGGGGCGCAGCGGTCTGATGCTGCCGGCCATCAGCCTGGGGCTGTGGCACAACTTCGGCCATGACACGCCGCATGAGCTAAAGCGTGCGATCTGCCGCACGGCCTTCGATTGCGGCATCACCCATTTCGACCTGGCCAACAATTACGGCCCGCCCATCGGCTCGGCCGAAGAGGCCTTCGGCGATCTCCTGCGCACCGACTTCCGCGGGCTGCGCGACGAGATGATCGTCTCGTCCAAGGCCGGCTACCGGATGTGGGAAGGACCCTACGGCGAATGGGGCAGCCGGAAATCGCTGATCACCAGCTGCGACCAGAGCCTGAGGCGCATGGGCCTCGATTATGTCGACATCTTCTATTCACACCGCTACGACCCCGACACGCCGCTTGAGGAAACCATGCAGGCGCTGGACTTCATCGTCCGTTCGGGCCGGGCGCTTTATGTCGGGCTATCCAGCTACAACAGCCGGCGTACACGCGAGGCAGCGGCGATCCTGAAGGATCTGGGCACGCCCTGCGTGATCCATCAGCCCAGCTATTCGATCCTGAACCGCTGGGTAGAACATGACGGGCTGAAGGACACGCTGGCCGAACTTGGCATCGGCTCGATCGCCTTCACGCCGCTGGCGCAGGGCATCCTGACCAACAAGTATCTGAAGGGCATCCCCGGCGAAAGCCGGGCCGCGCAGGGCAAGTCGCTCGACCCCGGGCTGATCGGCCCGCAGGCACTGGCGACCGTGCGGGCGCTGAACGGGATGGCCGCCGCACGCGGGCAGACGCTGGCGCAGATGGCGCTGGCCTGGGTGCTGCGCGGCGGCGGCATCACCTCGGCCCTGATCGGCGCCTCGAAGCCCGAACAGGTGCGCGATTGCGCCGGAGCGGTGGCACGCCCCGATTTCAGCGACGAGGAACTCGCCCTGATCGACGCCCTGGCCGAGGAACCCGCCGTCAACCTCTGGGCGCGGTCGTCAGAGACCGATCACTGACCCCGGATCCAGGCCGAAAACGAGGTTCCGGGCGGCTGCTCTGCCGCCCGGGGTGAAATCAGCGCCCGTTCCCGCTTTTCGGCCAGCGTCCCGGGACCGGCCAGCGCCCCCAGCTTGTCGAGATATTCCGGCAGGTAGCCGGACAGAAGCAGGCTGCGGTCCAGCGGCAGGTTCGGGCTGATCGCCTTCGACAGCCGCCAGACCACCGAAGTGCAGTTCGATGTGACCGTGTTGTAGAACATCGGCTGGTCGTTCAGCGCATTGCCCAGTTCCACATAGCCCAGAAACACCGGACGCAATTGATCCGGCGTCAATGCCAGCGGATAAAGCCGCACCTCCTCGCCCCGGGGGACGGCCCGCCATCTGACGATATCCTCTTCATCCGCCGCGATCAGCGCCAGTTCGAACTGGCGGAAAAAACCGCCGAGGACGGAGAAGCTCTCGTCCCGTTCGCGCCGGATCTCGACCGAAAAGACGATCGGATCCTGGCCTGTGAAGCGGAAGCTGACCAGAAGATGGGCGATGTCGGGATTGTCCCAGACCGAGGTGATCATGTCCGCGCCCTCAAGCTGGCGCAGATCGAAGGTGCGGGTCGTCCAGTCCTGCACGGTCGCCAGATCGGGCGTCGCCCAGCGGAAGGCCCGGACGTTTTCCAGCGTTACCAGATCGCCCGACACCTGGCCCCGGACGATGCGCGCCACATCGGGCGCCCAGTCGCGATTGTCCATCGGCCGCAGGGTGGCATACCACCCGCCCGCAACCACGATCAGCACCAGCAGCCCGGCCCAACCCCAAGGCGTCGCCAGCCGCAGCGCGACAATGCCCGCGACCGCCAGCAGCAGCGCCGCGATCATCCAGCGCGCCTGCGGAAACTGCACCCAGAGCGCAAGCCCCGTCAGCAGCGCGGTCAGCGCCAGGACGGGCCAGAACAGCAGCCCGCTCACCGCTTCAGGCTCGTCGTGACGTAGTTCACCGCAAGGTCGCGGTCCGACAGGCTCCACCGCCAGGCGACGGGGTTGAAGACCATGCCCTTGCGGTCGACGGGATCGAGGCCGGCGCGGCGAAGAAGGTCGTAAAGCTCGTCCGGGGTGATGAATTTCTGCCAGTCATGCGTGCCCTTCGGCAGCCAGCGCATCACCCATTCCGCCCCGATGATGGCCATCAGAAAGGACCTGGAATTGCGGTTCAGGGTCGAACAGACCATCAGCCCGCCCGGTTTCAGAAGCTGCCGGCAGGCGGTCAGATAGGCCAGCGGATCGGCCACATGCTCGACCACCTCCATGTTCAGCACGGCATCGAATCGCTCGCCCGCCTCGGCCAGCGCCTCGGCCGTGGTGACACGGTAGTCGATCGCCAGCGCCGATTGTTCGGCATGCAGCCGCGCGACGGGGATGTTGCGTTCGGCCGCATCGGCGCCCACCACATCGGCGCCAAGCCGAGCCATGGGTTCGGACAAAAGGCCGCCGCCGCAGCCGATGTCGAGAATCCGAAGCCCCGCAAGGGCGCGCGGCGCCGTCAGGTCGCGGCCGAATTCGGCGGCGATCTGGCGGGTGATATAGTCCAGCCGGCAGGGGTTCATCAGATGCAGCGGGCGGAACTTGCCGTTCGGATCCCACCATTCGCTGGCCATGGCCTGGAATTTCTCGACTTCGGCGGGATCGACGGTCGCTGTGGCCTGCATGCGGCGGCTCCTTGTTCGGCTTCGACTTCGGCTTTTGCCTGCATTATACAGGACGCGATGGATCATAGATCAGGCCAAAAGCGCGCAGCCGACTATCTTTATCCGCTGGTCGAACCCTTCGACCGGCGGTTTCTTGACGTGGGCGATGGCCATCAGATCTATGTCGAGCAATGCGGCAACCCGCAAGGCGTTCCCGTCATGGTGTTTCACGGCGGCCCGGGCGGCGGTTGCAGCCCGGCGATGCGACGTTATTTCGATCCGGCGCATTACCGTGCGATCCTGTTCGACCAGCGCGGCTGTGGCCGGTCGCGACCGCAAGCCTCGGTCGAGGCGAACACGACCTGGCATCTGGTTGCCGATGCCGAGCGAATCGCCGATTGCCTCGGCATCGACCGCTTCATCTCGTTCGGCGGCAGTTGGGGCGCGACGCTGGCCCTGACCCATGCGATCACCCATCCCCACCGGGTACGGCACCTTGCCCTGCGGGGTGTCTTCCTGATGACCCGGGCCGAATTGTCCTGGTTCTACGGCGGCGGCGCCGGGCTGTTCTTCCCCGATCTCTGGGCGCGGTTCATCGCACCAATTCCGCCGGAGGAACGCGAGGATCTGATCGCGGCCTATCACCGCCGCCTGTTCTGCGGCGACACGGCGGAAGAGGTGCGCTTCGGCCGGATCTGGGCGGGCTGGGAAAACGCGCTGGCCTCGATCCAGAACGAAGGTGCCTTCGGCGAGGGCCCGGCCGATTATGCCCGCGCCTTCGCCCGGCTGGAGAACCATTATTTCGTCCACCACGGTTTTCTCGACAGCGACGGCTGGATCCTCCGGAACCGCGCGAAGATCGAACATATCCCGGCCGACATCGTGCAGGGCCGCTACGATATCGTCTGCCCGCCGGCCTCGGCCTGGAAGCTGGCCGAGGGCTGGGCGCGCTGCCGGCTGAACATGGTACCTATGGCTGGCCATGCCCTGTCGGAACCCGGGATCAGTGCGGCGCTGGTGGCCGTGATGGACCGGCTACGCGGCGGTTGACGGCAGGTCGGCACCGGTCAGGTCGATCCGGCGCGGGAAAGCCCGTCTCTCGGCGTCGAAAAGATGGCAATCGGTGGCGCGAAAGCCGGCACGGATCGGCTGGTCGGCCTGAAGCGCCTGGGTGCCCGGCAAGACCATGCAGAATGTCTCGCTGTGCGCCGGTCGGTTGGCATAGGCGATCGTCTGCTGGCCCAGCCGCTCGACAACCGAAGGCACGACCTCCAGCACCGCCTCGTCGGCGCCGATGCGGATATGTTCGGGCCGGATGCCGAGGCTGAGCGTCTGCCCCACCGCCCCCGAACGCGGCGCGACCGACAGCGTCAGGCTTTGCCCGTCCAGTGTTACGGTCATGCCCTCGGGGCCGGCCCGGTACAGGTGACGGGCAGCAGGTTCATCCGGGGGTTGCCGATGAAGCCCGCGACAAAGGTGTTGTCGGGCTTGTGGTAGAGTTCCAGCGGGGCGCCGACCTGGGCGATGACGCCCGCATTCAGCACCACGATCCGGTCGGCCATCGTCATGGCCTCGATCTGGTCGTGGGTGACATAGATCATCGTGGCGCCCAGTTGCTTGTGCAGGCGCGTCAACTCGATCCGCATGTCGGCGCGCAGCGCGGCGTCGAGGTTCGACAGTGCTTCGTCAAAAAGGAAGATCTCGGGTTCGCGCACGATGGCGCGGCCGATGGCGACGCGCTGGCGCAGGCCGCCGGACAACTGGCCGGGCCGCTGTTGCAGGCGCTGGTCGAGGTGCAGGATCTCGGCCGCAGCCTGCACCTTCTTGCGAATCACCTCTTCCGGCGCCCTTTCCACCCGGAGCGGAAAAGGGATGTTCTCGAACACCGACATGTGCGGGTAAAGCGCATAGCTCTGGAACACCATGGCGATGCCGCACTGGACCGGCGGCAGATCGTTCACCCGCCGGCCGTCGATCACGATGTCGCCGGCCGAGGTATGTTCCAGACCGGCGATCATCCGCAGCAGGGTGGACTTGCCGCAGCCCGAGGGGCTGACGAAGACGATGAACTCGCCCTCGCCGACGTCGAGGTTCACGCCCTTGACGACTGCGATCAGGCCGAAGGTCTTGACGACATTCTTGAGCGAAAGCTGCCCCATGCGGCGCGCACTCCTTGGACATGGGTGGTCGCGTCCCGAAAAGGGGGCGCGGCCGGGGGAGGTTACTTGTATTCTTCCAGCGCAGCGGCGGCCTTGCTCAGCGCCGCCTGGGGCTCGGCCTTGCCGGTCACGACCGACTGGACCATCTCGATCATGACGTTCTGGAAGCCTTTGTAATCGGTGAACAGCGGTTCGGGGCCGCCAAAGGCGATGCCGTCGATGAAGGGCCGCCAGTAGGGCGATTCGGCGACCATCTTGTCGACCGCGGCCGAGGGGTGCAGCGGCGTGAGGCCGGCCTTGCCGCCGCCCTCATAAGCCTCCTGCACCTCGGGCGAGGTGATGTACTTGGCGAATTCCACCGCCTTTTCCTCGACGCCCGACCCTTTGAAGATCGCCAGCGAATCGGTGATCAGCAGCGTGCCCTTGCCCTTGGCATCGGGGCCGAACGGCAGGTCGGTCACGCCCCAGTCGATATCGGTTTCCTTCAGGCGGAAGGCCGCGCCCACGGCGGCCTGGATCATCGCCACCTTGCCGTCGAGGAAGATCGCGCGCACCTCGTTCTGCTCATAGGCCGTGGGGCCTTCCTCGGCGAAGGGGGTGATGTCCTTGTAGGCCGTCAGCGCCGCCAGAACCTGCGGGCTGTCCATCACGATATTGCCGTCGGCCTCGATGACCTGCCCGTTGTTGGTGTAAACCCAGTGCAGGAACTGGTGCATGGTGTTGTCGAAGGTCTTGGCGGACAGACCGAAACCTGGGATGCCGGTCTTTTCCTTGATGGTCTTGGCCATCTCGATTTCTTCCGCCCAGGTGGTCCGGTGGCTTCTCGGGGTCGAGGCCGGCCTGGCGGACGAGATCCTTGTTCCAGTAAAGCCCTTTGGTCGAGAAGGCGATGGGCACGCCCCACGGGGTGGCGTCGATGGTGACGGTATCGACGATATGCGGGTAGTAGGCGGCCTTCTCCTCGTCGGTCATCGGCACTTCGACGATCAGGTCGTTTTCGGAAAATTCCTTCAGCGTGCGCGAGCCGACATAGGCCATGCCCGCCGGGCTGGCCGGCGCGGCCAGCGTGGTGGCCTTGTCCTGGCACTGTTCCCAGCCCACGACCTCGACCGCGATCGTCCAGCCCTCGTTCGCGGCCTCCCATTCCTTGATGTATTTTTCATGCACGGGGTCGACCGCATCGCCGCAGTAGATCCAGCTGATCTCCTCGGCAAAGCTCGGCAGGGCCGTGGTGCCGGCCAGCACCATGGCGGCAAGGCCTTGCGGATATAGGTTGTCACGTTGCTTGCTCCCGGTTGTGATTGGACTTATTGTTTCACCGCGCCGGCGGTCAATCCGCAGACGAGATCGCGTTGCAGGAAGAAGAAGATGATCAGCGCCGGGGTGATCCCCACGAAGGACGCCGCCATCAACTCGTTCCAGATCACTTCCTGCGTGCCGAATTGGGCGAACAGGCCCACCGGCAGCGGCATGTATTCGGTCTTCGAGTTGAACGAGAGCGCGAAGACGAACTGCTGGGCATAGGCGCCGATGAAGGTGGTTATGGCGACCAAGATGATGCCCGGCCGCGCGATCGGCAGGATCACCCGGCGGAAGGCGTAGAACTGCGACGCACCGTCCATGCAGGCGGCCTCGTTCAACTCAACCGGGATGCGCATCATGTAGGTGCGCAAGAGCCAGATCGCCGAGGGGATCAGGAAGGCCACGCCCGGCACGATCATCGCGAAATAGGTGTTCAGCAGGCCGAGCGTCCGCATCAGCCGAAAGAGCGGGATCAGCAGCACCGTACCCGAAAACATGCTGACGGCCAGAAAGGCGCCCAGCATCAGCCCCATGCCGCGGTAGTCGAACCGCGCGAAGGCATAGGCGGCCGGAACCACAAGGATCAGCACGATCACCGTCACCACGGTCGAGATCAGGAACGAGTTGAAGATGTAGCGCGCAAAGCCCGGCACGCTTTCCCACATCGTCACATAGGCCCTGAAACTGCCGGTTTTGGGCCAGAAGCGGTAGGGCGACGAGAAAAGCTGCGCCAGCGGTTTCAGGCTGACGAGAAAGCCCTCGAGGAAAGGGGGCAAGCAGGAAGAACAGGAAGGCTGCGATGCCCAGATAGATCAGCACCACCTCCCACCAGCGGTAGCGGCCGATCATCGCGCGGCCATCGTCGGGGCGTGTCATGGCATCAGGCCTTTTCAACGGCCGCAAGGCGGCGGGTGACACGGAAATAGGCCAGCGAGAACAGCGACAGGAAGATGCAGATCACCACCGCCCGCGCCGTATTTCTTCGATCCGATGGCGGTCTGGTAGGTGTCGATGATCATCGTCGTCGTCTCTCCCGAAGGCCCGCCGCGGGTCAGGATCCAGATGATGTCGAAGCTGTTGAAGGTGGCGATCAGCGACAGCATCGACATGGTGATGAT
>JBDHSO010000162.1:0-9187 GCA_039808125.1 Rhodobacter sp.
CATATCCGCGGCGTCGGACTGCCGGGAGACGGCATGGAACCCGGCCACTGGCCGCAGTCCAATACCGGCATGAAACCGGCCTGGCGCCCGGTCGGCCCGGTCGCCCTTCTGGACGCTGGTTCCCCTTCGCAGGCCTTTTCCATCGTCGGCGGCGACCTCGCCTCGGCCTTTGCGGCGGGTTGCCCGGTGGTGGTCAAGGCCCATCCCGACCATCCCCGCATGGCCGGGGCTCTGGCCGAGGCGGTTGCCGAGGCCGCGCGCGCGGCCGGCATGCCCGAGGGCGTCTTCTCGCTGATCCAGGACGGCGGCGGGATCGCCGGTGCGGCACTTGTCACCCATCCGCTGATCCGCGCGGTCGGATTCGCCGGGCCGCCGGCAGACGGGCGGGCGCCGGCGGATCTCTGCGCCACCGCCCGGACCGAACCGATCCCCTTCTTCAACCGCCCCGGCGCGGTCAATCCGATGTTTCTCATGCCTGCGGCACTCGGCACCCGGGCCGGGGCGCTCGCCGGCAACTGGGCCGCGGCCCTGATCCGGCGGGCGGGGCAGGGTCGCGGCCGGCCCGGCCTTGCCGTCCTGATCGACGGCCCCGATGCCGATTGTTTCGTCGCGGCCACCCGTGCCGCGCTGGCCTTGGCCGGTCCGCAGACCATGGACAGCGGTGGCATTGCCGCGGCCTGCCGTCGCGATTGCGACCGGATGGCCCGGGGCCGGGGCGTCCATGCGCTGCTGGCCCCGGCCGGCGGCGGGCGACGGGTCATGCCCTGCCTTCTGGAGGTTGCGGCCGCCGACTGGCTGGACGATCCCGGGCTGGCCGGCGAGGTCTTCGGCCCCTTCGGCCTGATCGTCCGCGCCCGCCATGCCGCCGAGATGCTGGCGATTGCCCGCAACCTGCCGGGGCAGCGGATCTGCATCCTGCATCTCGACCCCGCCGATACGGCACTGGCGCAAAGCCTGCTGCCGGTTCTGGAACGCCGCGCCGACCGGGTGCTGGCCAATGGCTTTCCCGACGGGATCGCGGCCACCGGACCCCCGGCCGACCTGCTGGCGATACGGCGCTGGCTGCGGCCGGTCTTCTACCGGAACATGCCGGCCGATCTTCTGCCCCCCGACCTCTGGCCGCAAGACGCCGGCGCCTGATGGCCGGCGCCGGCGGGCGCGCAAAGAGGGTAAGAACCGCCGTGCAGCGCCGATTGACCATGCCCGTCAGGAGGCGTATGCCGCGCTTCGTGGTGCTTTGTGACCGGATTGCGGGCCACGTTAAACAATCCGCTAAAGAGGTGACGGGGTGCTTGCCGCCCCGCCGCCCGGTCTGCCACGTTGAGACCTGGGGAGCCAGACGATGACCGACAGCTGGAAGACGCGCACCAAGCTGGTGCATGAGGGCAGCCGCCGCAGCCAGTACGGCGAGATGGCCGAGGCGATTTTCCTGACGCAGGGCTTTGCCTATGACAATGCCGAACAGGCCGAGGCCCGCTTCATCAAGGCCGGCACGGACGAGTTCATCTATGCCCGCTACGGCAATCCCACGACCAGGATGTTCGAGGACCGGATCGCCGCGCTGGAAGGCACCGAGGACGCCTTCGCGACGGCAAGCGGGATGGCCGCCGTCAATGGCGCATTGACGGCGATGCTGCGCGCCGGCGACCGGGTGGTTTCGGCCCGGGCGCTGTTCGGCTCCTGCCTCTATGTCCTCGAGGAGGTGCTCGCCCGCTTTGGCGTCGAGGTGGTGTTCGTCGATGGCGCCGATCTCGACCAGTGGCGCGTGGCCGTCACGCCGGGGACAAAGGCGGTGTTCTTCGAATCGGTCTCGAACCCGACGCTCGATCTGGTCGATATCCGCGCGGTCTGCGACATCGCCCATGCCGCCGGCGCGGTGGTGGTGGTCGACAATGTCTTTGCCACGCCGATCTTTTCCCGGGCCGTCGATCTTGGCGCCGATGTGGTGGTCTATTCCACCACGAAACATATCGACGGCCAGGGCCGCGCGCTGGGCGGCGTGATCTGCGGCACGAAGGACTTCATCCGCAAGGTGGCGGAACCCTATCTGAAGCACACCGGCGCGGCGATGAGCCCCTTCACCGCCTGGATCATGCTGAGCGGGATGACAACGCTCGACCTGCGCTGCCGGGCGATGGCCGGCACAGCCGCAGCGGTGGCCGAGGCGCTGGAGTCGGCGGCGAATGTGACCCGGGTGATCTATCCGGGCCTGCCGGGCCATCCCCAGCATGCGCTGGCCATGGCGCAGATGGGCACCGGCGGCACCGTCGTCACCTTCGAGGTGGCCGGCGGCAAGGAGGGCGCCTTTCGCTTCATGAATGCGCTGGAGATCGTCAAGATCTCGAACAACCTCGGCGATGCCAAGACCATCGCCACCCATCCCGCCACCACGACCCACCAGCGCCTGCCGCCGGAACAGAAGGCCGCACTGGGCATCACGCCGGGGTTGATCCGGCTGTCGCTGGGGCTGGAGGATCCGGCCGATCTGGTCGCCGATCTGAAACGGGCACTGGCGGCCGTCTGACGCGGGGGGCAGATCCCGCCAAAGGGGGCGTTCCGGCGGACATCGGCCGGGGCGAGAAAGGCGGGCGCGCGGCGAATCGCCTGATCCGTCACGACATCCGCGCCGCAAGTTCGGTTGCAACCTTGGAGGCGCGGCTGTTCCACCCTATGTTGGCGGCACGCTCCCTCGGACGGGCCCTCGCACGGGAAGGAAACGCGCCATGACCATCCATATGCCCGAAATCGACCCCACCCCCTCGCGCGCCGAGGTGGAAGAGGCGCTGCGCCTTCTGCGCCGCTGGGCGACCGGCGCCAGCGACGAAGAAATCGCAACGCTGGATCCGGCGGTCGGCAACCTGCTGCCGGACAATGCCTATCCGGCGCTGAAACGCGCCTATCCCGAGGATTTCGAGGCTGATGCCGCCTATCGTGCCACGCTGCCCGATTTGCAGAACGGCCCGGCCAGCCTGATCCGCGGCGCGCAGACCCAGATCCAGCATGTCGGCATCTCGAATTTCCGCCTGCCGGTGCGCTACCGCACCCGCGAGGGCGGCGATGTGGTGCTGGAAACCTCGGTCACGGGAACCGTCAGCCTGGAGGCCGAGAAGAAGGGCATCAACATGAGCCGGATCATGCGCTCGTTCTATGCCCATGCCGAACACAAATGCAGCCTTGAGGTGATTTCCTCGGCGCTGGACGCCTACAAGCGCGACCTCGGCTCGTTCGATGCGCGCATCCAGATGCGGTTCTCCTTTCCGATCCGGATGGACAGCCTGCGGTCGGGCCTGGCCGGCTGGCAATATTACGACATTGCGATGGAACTGGTCGATCAGGGCGGGGTGCGGCGCAAATTCGTCCATCTCGACTATGTCTATTCCTCGACCTGCCCCTGTTCGCTGGAACTGTCGGAACATGCCCGTCGGGTCCGCGGTCAGCTGGCCACGCCGCATTCGCAGCGGTCGGTGGCGCGGCTGTCGGTGGAACTGGCGGGTCCCGACCGGCTGTGGTTCGAGGATCTGGTCGACCTTGCGCGCAGCGCCGTGATCACGGAGACCCAGGTGATGGTCAAGCGCGAGGACGAACAGGCCTTCGCCGAATTGAACGGGGCCAATCCGATCTTCGTCGAGGATGCGGCGCGTTCGTTCTGCGAGGTGCTGCGGGCCGATCCGCGCATCGGCGATTTCCGCGTGGTGGCCAGCCACCAGGAAAGCCTGCACAGCCATGATGCCGTATCGGTGCTGACCGAGGGGCCGACCTTCGCGGCCGTCTCGCTCGACCCCGGGCTTTTCGCCTCGCTCTATCACGTCGGCTGACGGGCCGGCGCATACGGCGGCAGAGGGCCGCAGCAGAGGAATGGCGCGGCGCGCGTGACAGCGCCCGCGCCATCGGTTTTCCGGGCATCAGTCTCGCGACTGGATCAGGCCCGCCGGCGTGGTCCCGATGATGTGCTTCGGCGCGACGAGCAGCAGCATCGCACTGCCGTAGACCATCACAAAGACCAGTGTGGCCAGTACCGGGAAACGGGTCAGGCCTGCTTTTCGGCGTGGTGCCGCGGTGTCGGTCATCTCGTATCTCCCTTCGGCAGTGCTTGGGGGGTATCTTTCGGCCGATGGGGCAGGTTAGCACCGAACGGCGGCGCGAACATCCCCAAGTTTCCGTCCGAATCGGGAAAACGTTCCGAATTTTTGGCATTCGGCCGGTGCCGATTCTGGCAATCCGGGGAACCTGCATGTATTCGGGAATATTTTTCGCAAACGCAGCATCCCGTGCCGCAATGCAAAAGGCCGGCCCGGGATGCCGGGCCGGCCTTTCGATCCGCGCAGGTCGCGCCGATCAGTAGCAGATGTACCAGTATTCGCAGTAGCCATACCAGTCGCAGTAGTATTCCCAGTAGCAGGCGCCACGGGTCTTGGTTTCGGCCTCGTCCTTCAGCGCGTCCACCTTGGCGGTGATCAGCGGGTCATCCTTGGCGAGGGCCGCGGCCTCGTCCAGCACGGCGGTCAGGTCGACCGGCTTGCCGCCGGTTTCGATGGTGGTGCCATCGGCAACCGCCAGCATCATCTGCACGCCGGCGATCATCGCCAGGGCATCGCCCTTGGACCGGCCATAGTTGATCATGGCATTGGCGGTCTGCAGAGTGGTGGCCTGTTCCTTTTCCAGCGCGCCCTTCGGGGCGGCGGCCTCTTCGGCCATGACGGGGGCCGCGGTCAGAACAGCGGCAGAAACAGCAAAGGCGGTCAGGAAACGCTTCATCATCATTCTCCCTAAGATGCTCAGATCAAGTGGCGCGTCCGCTGAAGTTCCCGGTGATGGATGCGGTCGGCTGTGACAGAGATTGCACCGGCCCGCAGATTCCATCAAATGAAAAACGCCGTCATCTCCGCTGCCCAAGGGTGTATAACACCATGACAGGTAAGGATTCCCCGACCCTCATACCCGGATGCGCAACCCGCGGGCGGATCGCGCGCCCGCGCAGATGTATCAGTTGCGCTGTCCTGCAAACCGCTCCTGCCAGCCGGCCCGCTCCTCGTCGGTGATCTTGCGGAACAGATTTTCCGGCACGCTGAAATCCCGGCCCGGCGGCAAAAGGTCGAGCGCGGCGGCGACATCCTGCGGCCAGGACCAGTCGTCGCAGCCCAGGGCCGCCATCATCGCATCGGCCGCATCGGGAATGAACGGCCGCGACAGCACGGCATAAAGCCGGATCAGGTTCAACCCCAGCCGCACGATGGTCGCGGCCCGCGCCGGGTCGGTCTTGATCGCGGCCCAGGGCGCGGCGGCCTGCAGATATTCGTTGCCGGCAACCCAGATCGCCCGCAATTCGGCCGCTGATTTCCGGACCTCGATCGCATCCATCACCTGCTCATAGGCGCGGACGCGTGCGGTCAGATCGGCGATCAGCGCCGTCTCCAACGGCCCCTGCGCACCACCTTCCGGCACGCTCTCGCCCAGTTTCGACCGCGCGAATTTCGTGACCCGGCTGACGAAATTGCCCAGCACATCGGCGAGATCCTTGTTCACCGATACCTGGAAATTCTCCCAGGTGAACTCGCTGTCGGCGGATTCGGGCGCATGGCTCAGCAGCCACCAGCGCCAGTAGTCCGAGGGCAGGATCGACAGCGCCTGATCCATGAACACCCCCCGCCCGCGCGAGGTGGAGAACTGGCCGCCATCGTAATTCAGATAGTTGAAGGACTTAAGGTAGTCGACCATCTTCCACGGCTCGCCAGAGCCCAGAATGGTGACGGGAAAGGACAGGGTGTGGAACGGCACGTTATCCTTGCCCATGAACTGGTAATAGGTCACGTCGGCGGCCCCCCTGTCGGTCAGCCACCAGCGCTCCCAGCCCAACCCCGATCCGTCCCCCCGGGCGGCATCGACCCATTCCTGCGCGCAGGCGATATATTCGATGGGCGCGTCGAACCAGACATAGAAGACCTTGCCCTCCATCCCCGGCCAAGGCTGGTCGCCCTTTCGCACCGGAATGCCCCAGGCCAGGTCGCGGGTGATGCCGCGGTCCTGAAGCCCGTCGCCATCGTCCAGCCATTTCAGTGCGATCGAGGTCGTCAGCACCGGCCAGTCGGTCTTCGAGGTGATCCAGGCGCGAAGCTCGTCGCGCATGGCCGACTGGCGCAGATAGAGGTGTCGGGTCTTGCGCAATTCCAGTTCGGTCGATCCCGAGATCACCGAATGCGGGTCGATCAGATCGGTCGGATCCAGTTGCTTGGTACAGTTGTCGCATTGATCCCCCCGGGCCGAGGGATAGCCGCAGTTCGGACAGGTGCCTTCGATATAGCGGTCGGGCAGGAAACGGCCGTCGGGTACGGAATACATCTGCTCGGTCTCGCCCTCGCGGATCAACCCCCGCGCATCCAGCGCGCCTGCGAAATGCTGCGTCAGCCGGTGGTTCTGCGGCGAGGACGACCGGCCGAAATGGTCGAAGGACAGCCGGAAACCGCGGGCGATCTCGGCCTGCACCTCGTGCATTTCGGCGCAATATTCCGCCACGGGCTTGCCGGCCTTCAGCGCCGCCAGCTCGGCAGGCGTGCCGTGTTCGTCGGTGGCACAGAGAAACAGCACCTCGTTGCCGCGCCCGCGCATGTAGCGGGCAAACAGATCGGCCGGCAGTTGCGAGCCGACAAGATTGCCCAGATGCTTGATCCCGTTGATGTAGGGGATGGCGGAGGTGATGAGAATCCGTGCCATGGCGCGCCCTTTCGACCCGTTCGGCGCGCGGTTTAGCGCGCAGCCGCGCGGAGGGCCAGTGTCTTGCGCAGACTCCGGCAACGGCGTGGTCCCGCCGCGCCCGATGACTTTTTGCCTCCGGCGGGGATATTTTTACAGAGAAGAAGGCGGCCCGTCCGATTTTTGGGATGGCTTCTTCTCTGTCCAAATATCCCGGGGTGCGGGGCAGCGCCCCGCTTCTGCCCGGGTTGCCAGTTCCGCAGGCTTGGCTAGTCTCTGGCGGGAAGGGACCTGCATATGAAGATGATTCCGCTGGGCCGGACGGGCCTTACTGTTTCCGATTTCTGTCTTGGTACCATGACCTGGGGCAGCATGAACGACGAGGCGGAGGGTCATGCCCAGGCCGATCTCGCCTTCGACCACGGTGTCACCTTCTGGGATACGGCGGAGATGTATCCCGTGGCCCCCGTCCGGGCGGAAACCGCCGGGCAGACCGAAACGATCATCGGCAACTGGCTTGCCGCACGCGGCGGGCGGTCACGGCTGGTGATCGCGACCAAGATCACGGGCCGGGGCGAGACCCTGCGCCCGGGCGAGCCGGTCACTGGCCGGACACTGCGCGAGGCGCTCGAAGGGTCGCTGCGGCGGCTTCAGACCGACTATGTCGATCTCTATCAGATCCACTGGCCGAACCGGGGCAGTTATCATTTCCGCAAGATCTGGGACTATGCGCCCCGTACCATCGACAAGGCGGCCGAGACGGCGCAGATGACCGATCTCCTGACCACGGCCAAGACCTTGATCGACGAGGGCAAGATCCGCGCCATCGGCCTGTCGAACGAAACCGTCTTGGGGGGCCGCGCGCTGGCTGCATCTGGCCGATACGCTGGGCCTGCCGCGGATGGCCACGGTGCAGAACGAATATTCGCTTCTGTGCCGCCAGTTCGATTCCGACTGGGCCGAACTTTCGCTGGTCGAGGACATGCCCCTTCTGGCCTTCTCGCCGCTGGCCGCCGGGCTTCTGACCGGCAAATATGCCGGCGATGTCACGCCGGAGGGGACGCGGCGCGCCCGCACGTCCGATCTGGGCGGACGGATCACCGCAAGGGTCTTTCCGGCGGTTGCCGCCTATCTGGGGGTTGCGGCGCGCCATGGACTCAATCCCTGCCAGATGGCCATCGCCTTCTGTCGCGGCCGGCCCTTCACGACGATCCCGATTCTCGGCGCGACCTCGGTCGGGCAACTCGAAACCGATCTTGGCGCCGGGGGGCTGGTTCTGTCGCCGGAGGTCCTTGCCGATATCGATGCGGTGCATCGGGCCTATCCGATGCCCTATTGACGGCTTGCGGGCGGGGGCGGTTTCGGGGCACATCTGTTGCCCAAGGAGAAACGGCGGGAAGCCGATGGCTGGTGTGTTTCCAAATCTTGCAGCAATCGCCGCCGCTCTGGTCCTGGCTGCCTGCCAGTTTTCCCTGCCCGGTGGCGATGCGCCGCCGGCGGCACCCAGCCCCGTCACAGGCGGCGCGATCGAGGTGACGGCGCTGGACGCGGCGCCCTCGGCGGGGCGCCCGGAGACGGTCATTCACCGGCCTGGACCCGGAACGCCCAGGCCGCGCGCGCGGCCGGGGTCGGCCGCGGTTTCCCCGCCGATGCCCGGAGCTGCTGCGCCGGGTGCCCCGCCGGCGGCGGAGACGCCGACATCCGAAGCGGGGCTTGCCTGCGGCCGGCGCGGCGGGCGCTGGATCGAGATCGCCGGCAGCGGCGCCTACGCCTGCGTGACACCGGTCAAGGATGCGATGAAGGAATGCATGCGCGGCACGCAATGCGAGGGCGACTGTCTTGCGCGGTCGCGCACCTGCGCGCCCTACCGGCCGCTGTTCGGCTGCAACGAGATTCTGGACGACAGCGGGCGAAGGATGACGCAATGCCTCAACTGATCCGCCGGCTGGTCGTGGCGGCGCTGCTGGCCGGCTGTTCGGCCCCGCCTGTGACGGTGCAGGCGTTTCGTCCGGCGGATGCGGGAATATGGTCGGCCGCGGCCTTTGCGCCCGGCCGGATCCTCGGGCAGTGGCGGCAGGTCGCGGCCTATGCCGCGGGGCCGACCCCGGGCTGCGCCCCCGGCGCCGTCGAGTTCACCGGCGGCGCGGCGGGACTCGCGATCCGGGGGCGGCTTTGCCTGAACGGCGCGCAGGTCGCGGTTGCGGGGCCTGTCGCGCCGGCCGGGCCGGGGCGGCTGCGGGTTCCCGGCATGGCCGATTGGTGGGTGATCTGGGCCGATTACGACTATCGCACGCTGGCCATTGCCACGCCGGACGGTCGGTTCGGCTTTGTGCTGGACCGCGGCGCGATCCCCTCCGACCGGCTGACGGCGGCGGCAGAGATCTTTGAATTCAACGGCTATGACAAGGCGCGGCTGCGCCCGTTCTAGGCCGTGAACTCATAAACGGGATTCCTGCCGGCTTTGGGGTGTGATTCACTTCCTGTGACGGAGGTGACCATG
>JBDHSO010000163.1:0-9091 GCA_039808125.1 Rhodobacter sp.
TATGTGAAATCGGGGATCGTCACCTGGGAAACCCAGCAGACCGACTATCCGCGCACCCGCCCCGACCTGCCCAACCATGAACCGAGGGGCTGCGCGCGCGGCGCCTCCTACAGCTGGTATCTCTACAGCGCCAACCGGCTGAGGACACCGCTGATCCGCAGCCGGCTGATGCGGCAATGGCGCGAGAAGCGGCGCAGCCTGTCGCCCGTCGCGGCCTGGGCGGCGATCCAGAGCGACCCGGAGGCACGCGCCGATTATACGAAACTGCGCGGCAAGGGCGGCTTTGTCCGCGCCACCTGGGACGAGGTGACAGAGCTGATCGCCGCCGCCAATGCCTATACGATCAAGACCTATGGCCCCGACCGGATCTTCGGCTTCTCGCCCATTCCGGCGATGTCGATGATCTCTTACGCCGCCGGCACGCGCTATCTGTCGCTGCTGGGGGGCACCTGCCTGTCGTTTTACGACTGGTATTGCGACCTGCCGCCGGCCTCGCCGCAGACCTGGGGCGAACAGACCGACGTGCCGGAAAGCGCCGATTGGTACAATGCCGGCTACCTGATCCTCTGGGGGTCCAACGTCCCGCAGACCCGCTCTCCCGATGCGCATTTCTACAGCGAGGCGCGCTATCGCGGGGCCAAGTCGGCGGTGGTCTCGCCCGATTATTCCGAGGCGGCGAAGTTTTCCGATATCTGGCTGAACCCCAAGCAGGGCACGGATGCGGCGATGGGCATGGCTTTCGGCCATGTCATCCTGCGCGAATTCCACCTCGACCGGCAGGTGGCCTATTTCGACGATTACTGCCGGCGCTATTCCGACATGCCGATGCTGGTCCGGCTGGACGCGCAGGGCGACCGGCTGGTGCCGGGGCGGCAGTTGCGAGCGGGCGATCTGGCCGATGGGCTGGGTCAGAAGATCAACCCCGACTGGAAGACCGTCGCCATCGACGAGACCAGCGGCAAGCTGGTGGTGCCCAACGGCTCGATCGGGTTCCGCTGGGGGGCGGAACAGGGGCTGTGGAACCTTGAGGAAAAGGCCGGTGGCGCCGAGGTGCGGCTGAAGCTGACCCAGATCGACGCCAAGGACCATGACGCGGTGGTGGCGGTCGATTTCCCCTTCTTCGGCGGTATGGCCCGGAACGGCTTTGCCGTCGATGACCGGGGCGCGATCCTGACCCGCAACGTGCCGGCGAAAAAGCTGGTGCTGGCCGACGGGTCCGAGGCGCTGGTCGCCACGGTCTTCGACCTGCTCTGCGCGAATTACAGCCTCGACCGGGGCCTGGGCGGCGGCGATGTCGCGGCGGATTACGACGCCGACGTGCCCTTCTCCCCCGCCTGGGCCGAGCGGATCACCGGCGTGCGCCGCGACAAGATCATCCATGTCGCCCGCGAATTCGCCGCCAATGCCGAAAAGACCAAGGGCAGGTCGATGATCATCATCGGCGCCGGCATGAACCACTGGTTCAACATGGACATGAACTATCGCGCCGCCATCAACATGCTGGTCATGTGCGGCTGCGTGGGCCAGTCGGGCGGCGGCTGGTCGCATTACGTGGGGCAGGAAAAGCTGCGCCCGCAGGCGGGCTGGACGGCGCTGGCCTTCGCGCTCGACTGGGCGCGGCCGCCCCGGCAGATGGCGGCGACCAGCGCCTTCTATGCCCATACCGACCAATGGCGCTATGAGACCATCGGCACCGCCGAGCTGCTGTCGCCGACCGCGCGCAAGGCGGATTGGGACGGGCTCAGCATCATCGACCTGAACGTGCGGGCCGAGCGGATGGGCTGGCTGCCTTCGGCCCCGCAGCTGAAGACCAACCCGCTGGAGGTCGGCCGTGCCGCCAAGGCCGCCGGCGCCAAGATCGGCGAATACGTGGCCGAGCGGCTGAAATCGGGCGAGTTGCGGATGTCCTGCGAGGATCCCGACGCGCCCGAGAACTGGCCGCGCAACATGTTCGTCTGGCGCTCGAACCTGCTCGGTTCCTCGGGAAAGGGGCATGAATATTTCCTCAAGCACCTGCTGGGCACGAAACACGGCGTGCAGGGCAAGGATCTGGGGGCCGAGGGCGGCCGGAAACCGGCCGAGGTGGTCTGGCACGACGACGCGCCCGAGGGCAAGCTGGACCTGCTGGTGACGCTGGATTTCCGCATGTCCACCACCGGCGTCTATTCCGACATCGTCCTGCCGACCGCCAGCTGGTACGAGAAGGACGACATGAACACCTCGGACATGCACCCGTTCATCCACCCGCTGCAGGCGGCGGTGGACCCGGCCTACGAATCCAAGTCCGACTGGGAAATCTTCAAGTTCATCGCCGAGAAATTCTCGGCCATCGCGCCCGAGGTGCTGGGGGTCGAAACCGATGTCGTCCAGCAGCCGTTGCAGCATGACAGCCCCTCCGAGATCATGCAGAACAGCGTCCGCGACTGGAAACGCGGCCAATGCGACCTGATCCCCGGCCAGACCGCGCCCGGCTATATCGAGATCGAGCGGGATTATCCGAATATCCACAGGCGCTTCACCGCGCTCGGCCCGCTGATGGACAAGCTCGGCAATGGCGGCAAGGGGATCAACTGGGACACCAAGCCCGAGGTGAAGGAATTGCAGGCCCTGAACGGCACCGTGACCGACGAGGGCGCGACCAAGGGCATGGCGAAGATCGACACCGGCATCGACGCCGCCGAGGTGGTGCTGATGCTGTCGCCCGAAACCAATGGCGAGGTCGCGGTCCGGGCCTGGGAGGATCTGGCCAGGAAGACCGGGCGCGACCACAAGCATCTGGCCGAGATCCGCGAGGGCGACAAGATCCGCTTCCGCGACATCGCCGCCCAGCCCCGCAAGATCATCACCAGCCCGATCTGGTCCGGCATCGAAAGCGAGGAGACGACCTACAGCGCCAGCTATACCAACATCCACGAACTGATCCCCTGGCGCACGCTGTCGGGGCGCCAACAGCTTTATCAGGACCATGAATGGATGCGGGCCTTCGGCGAGGCGCTGGTCACGTGGCGCCCGCCGGTCGATCTGAAAAGCGTGGGCGAGGACGCGACCCGCGCGCTGGCGCCGGGCGAAAAGCATGTCGTGCTGAACTTCATCACCCCGCATCAGAAATGGGGCATCCATTCGACCTATTCCGACAACCTGCTGATGCTGACGCTGAACCGGGGCGGGCCGGTGGTCTGGCTGTCGGAAACCGACGCCCGCACCGCCGGGCTGGTCGATAACGACTGGGTCGAGGTCTTCAACCGCAACGGCGCGCTGACCGCCCGCGCCGTCGTCAGCCAGCGCATGAAGGAAGGCACGCTGTTCATGTATCACGCGCAGGAGAAGATCGTGAACACGCCCGGCAGCCAGCTGACCGGCAATCGCGGCGGCATCCACAACTCGGTCACGCGCACGGTTCTGAAACCGACGCACATGATCGGCGGCTATGCGCAGCTTTCCTACGGCTTCAACTATTACGGAACCGTCGGCTCGAACCGGGACGAGATCGTCATCGTCCGCAAGCTGACCAAGGTGGACTGGCTGGAACGCCCGTTTGAGGACGCGCCCGCCAGTGCATCCGCAACCCAATCCACGGAGGCCGCGGAATGAAAGTTCGTGCGCAAATCGGCATGGTGCTGAACCTCGACAAATGCATCGGCTGCCATACCTGCTCGGTCACCTGCAAGAACGTCTGGACCTCGCGCGAGGGCGTCGAATACGCGTGGTTCAACAATGTCGAGACCAAGCCCGGCATCGGCTATCCCAAGGAATGGGAGAACCAGAAGCGCTGGAACGGCGGCTGGGTGCGGACGAAATCGGGCCATCTGCACCCCAAACAGGGCGCGAAATGGCGGATCCTCGCCAATATCTTCGGCAATCCCAACCTGCCCGAGATCGACGATTTCTACGAGCCCTTCACCTTCGATTACGACCACCTGCAATCCTCGCCCGAGGTCGAGGCCTTCCCGACCGCAAGGCCGCGCTCTCTGGTCTCGGGCGAGCGGATCGAGAAGCTGGAATGGAGCCCGAACTGGGAGGATATCCTCGGCGGCGAATTCGAGAAGCGGGCGAAGGACTACAATTTCGAGGGCATCGAAAAGCAGATCTACGGCGAATACGAAAACACCTTCATGATGTATCTGCCGCGCCTGTGCGAGCATTGCCTGAACCCGGCCTGCGTCGCCTCTTGCCCGTCGGGGGCGATCTACAAGCGCGACGACAACGGCGTGGTGCTGATCGACCAGGACCGCTGCCGGGGCTGGCGGATGTGCGTTTCCGGCTGCCCCTACAAGAAGGTCTATTACAACTGGTCCACCGGCAAGTCCGAGAAATGCATCCTCTGCTATCCGCGTCTGGAATCCGGCCAGCCGACGGTCTGTTCGGAAACCTGTGTCGGGCGCATCCGCTATCTTGGCGTGATGCTGTATGACGCCGACCGCATCCCCGAGGCGGCCTCGACCGAGGCCGAGCAGGATCTGTACGACGCCCAGCTCGGCCTGTTCCTCGACCCCAGCGACCCCGGGGTGGTCGCCGCCGCCCGCGCCGATGGCGTGCCGGAGGAATGGATCGAGGGCGCCCGCAACTCGCCCATCTGGAAGATGGCGATGGAATGGAAGATCGCCTTCCCGCTGCATCCCGAATACCGCACCCTGCCGATGGTCTGGTATGTGCCGCCGCTGTCGCCGATCCAGCATGCCGCCGAGGCCGGCCGGATCGCCGCACAGGACGACATGCCCGATGTGCGCAGCCTGCGGATTCCGCTGCGCTATCTCGCCAATATGCTGACCGCCGGCGACGAGGCCCCGGTCGCGCAGGCGCTGGAACGGATGCTGGCGATGCGCGCCTATATGCGCTCGAAAACCGTGGACGGGGTGGTCAATCTGGGCATCGCGCAGCGCGTCGGCATGACGCCGCTGCAGATCGACGAGATGTATCACCTGCTGGCCATCGCCAATTACGAGGACCGCTTCGTCATCCCGACCACCCATCGCGAGATCGTCGAGGATGCCTATGAGCTGCGCGGCGGATGCAGCTTCACCGATGGCAATGCCTGCTCCTCCGGCAATACCGGGCCGCTGTTCGGCGGCAAGAAGTTCCGCAGCCCGCAGGAGTTCATCGCATGAAGACCTTCAAGGCCTTGTCGCTGCTGCTCGGCTACCCGTCGGAGGAGCTGATCGAGGCGATGCCCGACATCGCCGGCGTGCTGCGGTCCGAGGGGCTGCTGGACGCCGCCGCGCTGGACCGGCTGGCGCCCTTGCTGGCGGATCTGGCGGCGGGCGACATTTACGACCTTCAGGAACGCTATGTGCTGCTGTTCGACCGCTCGCGCACGCTGTCGCTGAACCTGTTCGAACATATCCACGGCGAAAGCCGCGACCGGGGCGGCGCCATGGTCGATCTGCTGGAGACCTATCGCGCCGGCGGCTACGATCTGGTCGGGTCCGAGTTGCCCGATCACCTGCCGGTGCTGCTGGAATATCTCTCGACCCGGCCGCTGGACGAGGCGCGGGGGCTGCTGGCCGATGCCGGGCCGGTCCTCGCCGCGCTGGCCGGGAGGCTGGAAAAGCGCGGCGCGGCCTATGCGCCGGTGCTGACGGCGCTGGTCGCGCTCGGCGGGGCCGGGGCCGCCGCCGGGCTGCCCGCGACCGAACCCGACGATCCCGAAGACCTCGCCGCCCTCGACGCGGTCTGGGCCGAGGCGCAGGTCAGCTTCGGCCCCGACCCGAATGCCGGCTGTCCGGTCAGCCGCGACATTCTTGCCCGCATGGACCCCAAAAGCGCCAATCCGGCCGCTGCACAAAGGAGCCAGAGATGAACAATTTCTTCTTCGGCATCTACCCCTACATCGCCCTGACGGTGATGTTCGTGGGGTCGATCATCCGCTATGAACGCGACCCTTTCAGCTGGAAATCGAAATCGAGCCAGCTTCTGAGGCGGCGGCAATTCGTCCTCGGCTCGGTCCTGTTCCATGTCGGCGTGCTGGCGATCCTCGCCGGACATGTCTTCGGCTTGCTGATGCCGGTGCAGATCTACGAATGGCTCGGGATCAGCCACCATGCGAAGCAGATCCTCGCCGTCAGCATCGGCGGGGCGGGGGCGATCTCGGCGGTGATCGGGGGCGGCATGCTGCTGCACCGGCGGCTGACCGACCCGCGCATCCGGGCCCATTCCACCGTCGCCGATACCGGCATCCTGATCCTTCTGCTGATCCAGTTGACGCTGGGGCTTCTGACCATCACCGTCTCGGTCCAGCATCTCGACGGGACCGAGATGGTCAAGCTGATGAACTGGGCGCAGAGCATCGTCTATCTGCGCCCCGGAGCGATCGAGCATCTGGAAGGCGCCAGCCTGATCTTCAAGATCCATATCGTCACCGGGCTGACCATCTTCCTGCTGTTCCCCTTCACCCGGCTGGTCCACATGATCTCGGCCCCGATCCCGTATTTCTGGCGCCCCGGCTACCAGATCGTGCGGACCGAGCAGCCCAGGCCGGAGAAGCGCTGATGCAGATGCAGCCCCTTCAGCCCCCGGTCACGGTGAACGGGGTGACGCTCGATCCGGCCCGCATCGCGGCAGAGGCGCAGAACCATCCCGCGCCCAAGGGCAAGCCCGGCGCGGCATGGCAGGCGGCGGCCCGGGCGCTGGCGGTGCGGGAACTGCTGCTGCAACAGGCGCGTGCCGCCGGGATCGACGCCGCCCCCGCCGAACGTGCCCCCGGCCAGATCGAGACCGAGGAGGAGGCGCAGATCCGGCAATTGCTGGATCAGGCGCTCATCCCCGAACCCGCCGACCCCGCGCGGCTGCGCGAGATCTACGACCGCCAGCCCGACCGCTTCCGCGCGCCGTCGCTTTACGAGGCCGCCCATATCCTTCTGCCGGCAGCGCCCGAGGATCTTTCCGCGCGCGCGCTGGCCCGCGAGACTGCCGGGCAGCTTCTGTCCGAATTGCGGCGCGATCCGCAACTGTTCGAGGGCTTCGCCGCCCGCTACAGCGCCTGTTCGTCGAAAGCCTCGGGCGGGCGTCTCGGCCAGCTCAGCTCGGGCGATACCGTGCCGGAATTCGAGGCGGTCATGGCGCGGATGCCGCTCTCCGGGATCGAGCTGGCCGAGACGCGCTACGGGCTGCACATCCTGCGGCTCGACGCCCGCCAGCACGGCGAGGTGCTGCCCTTCGAGGCCGTCCTGCCGCGCCTGATCGAGGCCCATGACAAGGCGGCCTGGCTGCGCGCCAGCCGCGACTACGTAACCGGTCTGGTCGCCGCCGCCGAGATCAGCGGTGTCGTGTTCTGAGGGGGGCCATCATGGCTAATGCTCCGACGCCTGCGGAAGTGGCGGACAAGGCACCCGCCTCGATGCTCGCCACCATGTCGCCGGCCTATTTCGGGCTGGTCATGGCGACGGGGATCATCTCCATCGCCAGTTTCCTGATGGGCTACAAGTTCATCGCCTATCCGCTTTTCTACCTGAATATCGCGCAATATGCGGTGCTGATCGTGCTGTATATCCTGCGCGTCTGGCATTATCCGCAGCGATTCTTCGGCGACATGGTGACGCATTCGAAGGGGCCGGGCTATTTCACCTCGGCCGCCGGCACCGGCATCCTCGCCAGCCAGTTCCTGACCATTCAGGGAAACGTCGCCGTGGGCGCCGCGCTCTGGGCAGTGGCGGTGATCCTGTGGCTGGTGCTGACCTATACCATCTTCACCGCCTTCACGGTGGAGCAGAACAAGCCCACGCTGGAGAAAGGCATCAACGGCGCCTGGCTGCTGGCGGTGGTGGCGACGCAATCGGTGGCGGTGTCGAGCGCGCTTCTGGCGGTGCATATCGCCCAGCCCTACCGGCTGGAGCTGAACTTCCTCGCCCTGTCGATGTGGCTGTGGGGAGGGATGCTGTATATCTGGATGATGTCGCTGATCTTCTATCGCTACACGTTCTTCCTGTTCTCGCCCGGCGACCTGTCGCCACCCTACTGGATCAACATGGGGGCGATGGCAATCTCGACTCTGGCCGGCTCGCTGCTGATCCTGAACGCGCCGCAAGCGCCCTATCTGACCTCGCTGCTGCCCTTCCTGAAGGGCTTCACGGTGTTCTACTGGGCGACCGGGACGTGGTGGATCCCGATGCTGCTGCTGCTGGGCGTCTGGCGCTATGGCTTCGAACGGTTCCCCTTCACCTATGATCCGCTCTATTGGGGCGCGGTCTTCCCGATCGGCATGTATGCAGCCTGCACCTGGCAAATGGCGCGGGCGATGGATCTGGGATTTTTGACCTTCCTGCCGCATATCTTCCTCTGGGCCGCGCTCGCCGGTTGGGCGATCACCTTCATCGGCATGTTCAGGACGGTGGCGCGAGGCCTGGTGGCAGGCCGGTAAGCCTGCGGCGAGGCGATGCCCGAACTGCGAACCCGAAAAAAGCTGGCGACCCTCATGGAGCGGGAAGACGATAAATGATCCGGGCGCACCATGAGGGCCTTCTGGCGGACGGGGTCGCGGTGCCGTTCAAGCCATGCACCTGGTTCGAGGTGCCGCGGCGGGCGGTCCAATACTAGCCGCCGAAAGGTTGATCCGCGATTTGCCGAGCCGATCAAGACCATGATGGAGCAGGAACCGTCCTTCGGCCACCGCACGCTTTCCTGGCTCCTGGGCTTCAACAAGAACACGGTTCAAAGGATTTTCCAGATCAAGGGTTGGCGGGGCGATTGGCCGCCCGATCCTCGGCATCCTCTTCGGCATGG
Organism: Rhodobacter sp.; assembly: GCA_039808125.1. GTDB lineage: Bacteria > Pseudomonadota > Alphaproteobacteria > Rhodobacterales > Rhodobacteraceae > Pseudogemmobacter. The sequence goes on from JBDHSO010000163.1 coordinate 8,716, forward strand.
ATCACGGCCATGGCCGTTTCGAGGTCTTCCGTAAGCGTCGATTCGCCCCCACCTTCCTGCTGAACCCGTAAGCTGCGATGCGCCCCTGTGTGAAGATGTGCAGCTGATAACCCGCATTGTCCTTCTGCACGCCGCGAAGGCCGTTCCATACCGCGCCATCGGGCAGGACCACCTCCAGCCCGAGCACGAGGTCCCGCATCATCCCGTAGCGGAAGGCCAGCGATCCCTTTGCATTGGTGCCGATCAGTCCGCCGATCCGGGCGCTGCCCCCGGCGCCAAGATGCATAGGAAACATCAGGCCGGTGCCGTCCAACGCCTCGTGCAGCCGGGCGAGGATCAACCCCGCCTCGACCGTGACGCTGTCCCCGGCCGGATC
>JBDHSO010000164.1:0-9022 GCA_039808125.1 Rhodobacter sp.
CTGGCTGTTCAAGATGCTGGTCAAGGGCCTGGCGCGGCGCCACGGCTTTGCCGCCAGCTTCATGGCCAAGCCCTATCAGGATTATTCCGGCTCCGGCCTGCATACGCATTTCTCGGTGCTGGATGAAAAGGGCGACAATATCTTCGACAGCGGCGGGCCGAAGGGCACGGCGCAACTGCGCCATGCCGTCGCCGGCTGCCTTGACGCGATGCACGATTCCACCCTGCTGTTCGCGCCGCATTTCAACAGCTACGAACGGCTGGTGCCGGACAAGCACGCCCCCACGGCTATTTCCTGGGGCTACGAGAACCGTACCGCCGCGATCCGCATTCCCGCCGGCAACCCGGTGGCGCGGCGGATCGAACATCGCGTGGCGGGGGGCGACGTGAACCCCTATCTCATGCTGGCCGCCATCCTGGGCGCGGCGCTTGCCGGGCTCGAAGACGGCAAGGAGCCGCCGGCGCCGATCACCGGCAATGCCTATGCGCTGGATCTGCCGCAGATTCCCGCAACCTGGGAAGAGGCGATCACCGCCTTCGAGAACAGCGATATCCTCTACCGCTTCCTGCCCAAGGAACTGATGCGCAACCTGGTGCAGACCAAGCGGCAGGAATTGCACTATATCGCCGAGCTTTCGCCCGAGGAACGGATCGAACTCTATCTCGATACCGTCTGACGCGGCCCGGACCCGGCCCCCCTTGACCTCCGGGGGGGCCTTCGCCACCATCCTGTGACCCCAACGGAACCACGCCATGCTGATCGGCATCCTGCAAACCGGAGAATCCCCCGACGCATTGCGCGCCGATCTCGGTGATTATCCGGATTTCTTCGAGACGCTGCTTGCCGGCCGCGGGCTGACCTTCCGTCGCTATGCTGTTCTGCGGATGGAGTTTCCCGCCGATGTGCGGGAATGCGAGGGCTGGCTCATCACCGGCTCGCGCTTCGGCGCCTACGAGGACCATGCCTTCATCCCGCCGCTGGAGGATTTCATCCGCCGCGCCTATGCCGCCCATGTTCCGGTGGTCGGCATCTGCTTTGGCCATCAGATCATCGCCCAGGCGATGGGCGGCACGGTGGCCAAGTTCGACGGCGGCTGGTCGGTCGGCCCGACCGACTATGATTTCGACGGCGAGACCCTGACGCTGAACGCCTGGCATCAGGATCAGGTGGTGGAAAAACCAGACGGCGCGCAGGTCGTGGGAACCACGGCCTTTTGCGAAAATGCCGCGCTACTTTACGACGACCGCATGTTCACCATGCAGCCCCATCCCGAATTCCAGCCGGAATTCATGGCCGGGCTGATCAGGTACCGTGGTCCGGGCGTCGTGCCGCCGGCGCTTCTCGCCGATGCGACCGACCGGATGGGCCGCCCGCTGGACAGCCCGGTCGTGGCCGACCGCATCGCCGAGTTCTTCAAGACCCGACAGAAGACCCTGGGCTGATCCCCCCGGGGCGGCAGTCGCCCCGGGCCGGCCCGAACCACAGTGTGATCCCATGTCCAAATGGACCGACAAGCTGCCCGAGGCGGCAAAGGAATACATCGGCAATCGCCGCATCGACGAGGTGGAATGCGTCATCGGCGACATTGCCGGCGTCGCCCGCGGCAAGGCGATGCCCGCCGCGAAATTCGCCAAGCAGACCAATTATTTCCTGCCGAATTCCATCTTCCTGCAGACGATCACCGGCGAATGGGCCGACAGCCCCTTCGATGCCTTCACCGAACCCGACATGATCCTGGAGCCGGACTGGTCGACCGCGACCGCCGCGCCCTGGACGGCGGACATCACGCTGCAGGTCATTCACGATGCCAAGGACCAGCAGGGCAACTTCATCGCCTATGCGCCGCGAAACGTGCTGCGCCGCGTGCTGTCGCTCTATGAGGCGCAAGGCTGGCGGCCGGTCGTCGCGCCCGAGATGGAATTCTTCCTGACCGCGCGGAACACCGATCCGAACGTCCCCGTCATCCCGCCGATGGGCCGCAGCGGGCGGCGGGCGGCCGGCAAGCAGGCCTATTCGCTGTCGGCGGTCGATGAATACGGCAAGGTGATCGACGACATCTACGACTTTGCCGAGGCTCAGGGGCTGGAGATCGACGGCATCCTGCAGGAGGGCGGCGCGGGACAGATCGAGCTGAACCTGGCCCATGGCGATCCGCTGCGGCTGGCCGACGAGGTGTTCTTCTTCAAGCGGCTGATCCGCGAGGCCGCCCTGCGCCACGACTGCTTTGCCACCTTCATGGCCAAGCCGATCGCCGACGAGCCGGGTAGCGCCATGCATATCCACACCTCGGTCGTCGATATGAAGACCGGCAAGAACATCTTCGCCGGCCCCAAGGGGGCAGAAACCGAAGCCTTCATGCATTTCATCGCCGGGCTGCAAAAGCATCTCGGCGCCGGGGTGGCGCTGTTTGCGCCCTATGTGAACAGCTATCGCCGCTATGTTCCCGATTTTGCGGCGCCCATCAATCTGGAATGGGGCCGCGACAACCGCACCACCGGCCTGCGGGTGCCGATCTCGGGCGCGGCGGCGCGGCGGGTGGAAAACCGCCTGCCGGGGATGGACTGCAACCCCTATCTCGGCATCGCGGTAACGCTGGCCTGCGGCTATCTGGGGCTGATGAACAAGGTCGCGGCCCGACCGGAATTCATCGGCTCGGCCTATGTCGACAGCGACGAGATTCCGGTGAACCTGGGCGATGCGCTTGACCTTCTGGAAGAGGACGTGGCGCTGCAAGAGGTGGTGGGCGTCGATTTCGTCAAGGTCTACGACAGCGTGAAGCGGAACGAATACAAGGAATTCCTGCAGGTGATCAGCCCGTGGGAGCGTGAGCATCTGCTCCTGAACGTATGATGGCACTGAACCTGCTGCATGCAAACGACCGGACGGGAGAATACCCCGCCTCGTGGTATGCCGACACGCGCGCGCCTCTCGCGCCCTTCCCCGCGCTGGCGGGCGAGGTGCAGGCCGATGTCTGCATCGTCGGTGCCGGCTATACCGGGCTGTCGGCCGCGCTGCATCTGGCAGAGCGCGGCCTGCGCGTCGTGGTGCTGGAGGCGCATCGCGTCGGCTTCGGCGCTTCGGGGCGGAACGGCGGGCAGGTCGGGTCGGGGCAGAGGCAGGATCAGGTCTGGCTGGAAAAGGCGGCAGGCCGCGATGCCGCGCATCGCCTCTGGGCGCTTGCCGAGGATGCGAAGGCGCTGGTCCGCGACCTGATCGCGCGCCACGCCATGCCCGTGACCTTTCATCCCGGCATCGCCCATGCCTGCTGGACCGATGCCGAGGTGCGCGAAACCCATGCCTATGCCGAGAAGCTCCGCCGCGACTACGGCTATGACCGGCTTGAGCCGCTCGACCACGACGGCATCCGCGGGCTGATCGGCTCGCCGGTCTATCGCGGCGGCGAGATCGACCGCGGCGCGGGCCATGTCCATCCGCTGAACTATGCGATCGGGCTGGCGCAGGCGGCGGCGGCGGCCGGCGCGACCATCTGCGAGCAGAGCGAGGTACTGGACCTGACCCCCGGCGCAAGGCCCGCCGTCCGTACCGCGGGCGGCCGCGTGGTGGCCGGGCAGGTGCTGCTGGCGGCGAACGGCTATCTGGGGAACCTGCAACCGCAGGTGGCCGCCAGGGTCATGCCGATCAACAACTTCATCGTCGCGACCGAACCCCTTGGCCCGCGCGCAAGCGAGATCCTGTCCGAACCCGTCGCCGTGGCCGACACCAGGTTCGTGGTGAACTACTGGCGCCTGTCCGAGGACGGCCGCCTGCTGTTCGGCGGCGGTGAAAGCTACGGCTATCGCTTCCCCGACATCGTGAAGACGGTATCGAAGCCGATGCTGGAGATCTATCCGCAACTGAAGGATGCCCGGATCGACTTCGCCTGGGGCGGCACGCTGGCGATCACCATGAACCGCATGCCCTGCTTCACCCGGCCGGCGCAGAATGTGATGTCGGCCTCGGGCTATTCGGGGCATGGGGTGGCGATGGCCACGCTCGCGGGCAAGCTGATGGCCGAGGCGGTGACCGGCCATGCCGCAGGCTTCGACCTGATGGCCAGCCTGCCGCAGCGCCGCTTTCCGGGCGGCACGCTGACGCGCTGGCCGCTGCTGGCGCTGGCGATGACCTGGTATTCGCTGCGCGACCGGATGGGCTGGTAGCCATGCTGACGCCCGCTGCCCTTGCCGCCCTGTCAGGCCTGTTCGGCCCGCGCCTGTCGACCGGAGCTGCCGTCCTTGCCCAGCATGCCCAAAGCGAAAGCCTGATCGGCGGCCCGCCGCCCGAGGCTGTCGTCTTTCCCGCGACCACGGCAGAGGTGGCCGCGGTGGCCCGGCTGTCGGCCGGACATGGCTTTGCGCTGACCGGCTGGGGCGCGGGCACCTCGCTCGAAGGGCATGCTCTGGCGATGCAGGGCGGCGTGACGGTGGATTTCACCTGGATGGACCGGGTTCTGGACATCCGGGCCGAGGACATGATCGCCCGCGTCCAGCCCGGCCTTTCGCGCGAGGCGCTGAACCGCGAACTGCGCGCGACCGGCCTGTTCTTTCCGGTCGATCCCGGCGCCAATGCCAGCCTTGGCGGCATGGCCTCGACCCGGGCCTCGGGCACCACCGCCGTGCGCTATGGCACGATGCGCGACAATGTGCTGGCCCTGGAGGTCGTCCTTGCCGGGGGAGAGGTGATCCGGACCGGCAGCGCCGCCGCGAAATCCTCGGCCGGATACGACCTGACCGGGCTTTTCGTCGGCGCCGAGGGCACGCTCGGCCTGATCACCGAACTGACCCTGCGTCTTCATGGCCAGCCCGAGGCGGTTTCCGCCGCGGCTTGCAGCTTTCCCGGTCTTGCCGCCGCCGTCGACTGCGTGATCGCGACGATTCAATCCGGCCTGCCGCTGGCGCGGATCGAATTTCTCGATGTTGCCACCGTCGCCGCGGTCAATGCCCATTCCCGGCTGACGCTGCCGCTTTCGCCGCTGCTGCTGGTCGAGTTCCACGGCAGCCCCGCCGCGGTCGAGGAGCAGGCGGCGCGCTTCGGCGAACTGGCGGCGGCCTTCGGCCAGACCGGCTTTCAATGGGCAAGCGCGACGGAGGATCGCAACCGTCTCTGGGCGGCGCGGCACGCGGCCTATCGCGCCATCCTCGCCTCGCGCCCCGGCTGCATGGCCGTGGTTACCGATGTCTGCGTGCCGATCTCGCGCTTGGCGGCGGCAGTCGAGGAAACAGCGGCGGATATCGCGGCCTCGCCCCTGTCCGGACCGATCCTCGGCCATGTGGGCGACGGCAATTTCCACGCGATCCTGCTCGTCCATCCCGATGACCCGGCCGAGGTTGCCGCGGCCAAGGCGCTGGCGGCCCGGATGGCCGACCGCGCGCTGCGGCTGGGGGGCACCATCACCGGCGAGCACGGCATCGGCACGGGCAAGCGCGGGCTGATGGCGGCCGAACATGGCGCGGCATGGCAGGCCATGGGTCGGATCAAGGCGGCGCTCGATCCGATGGGCCTGATGAACCCGGGAAAACTGGTGCCGTGAAGATCAGTCGAAGGCGCGGCCGCTGCGGAAAAGGCCGCGGTCGATCTCGCGCTGGCGCCATTCGAGGTCGGTGATCGACTGGGCGGCATTCAGATAGGCGAGCTCCTGCTGTTCGACATCGGGGAACATCGCGGGCAGGCGCAGCCGTCGGGCGAGATTGCGAAGCGGATTTTGCATTGTCGTCTCCTGTGTCGTCCTCCCCCCCTGCTAGATACGATACTGCGCCGCAGCGAAAACCCCCGAAGCCGAAAGGTCGCCATGCGTCAGGCGCATGACTGCCATCATGATTGCAATAATGCCCGCGCCGCCTGCCGCGCCGCATCGGTCACGGTATCGCCCGACAGCATGCGCGCGATCTCTTCCACCCGCGCCCCGGCATCCAGGGCGGTGACGGTCGACAGCGTGTTGTCGCCCGAGATGCGCTTTTCCACCCGCCAGTGATGCGCCCCCAGCGCCGCGACCTGCGGCGAATGGGTGACGACCAGCACCTGAGCGGTCCCGGCCAGCGCCTTCAGCCGCCGGCCCACGGCATCGGCCGTTGCGCCGCCGACGCCGCGGTCGATCTCGTCGAAGATCATCGTCAGCCCCTCGCCGCCGCCGGTCAGGCAGACCTTCAGCGCCAGCAGGAAGCGGCTGAGTTCCCCGCCCGAGGCGATGCGGTTCAGCGGCCCCGGCGGCGCGCCGGGGTTGGTGGCCACGGTGAAGGTGATCTGATCCTGGCCCTCGGGTCCGGGTTCCGCCGGCGAAAGCACGGTCGCAAAAACCGCGCGCTCCATCTTCAGCGGCGCCAGTTCCGCGGCCATCGCCCGGTCCAGCCGCACCGCCGCCTCTGCCCGCAGCGCAGAGATGCGGCGCGCCTCTGCGGCATAGGCCGCCTCTGCCTCGGCCACCGCGACCGACAGCCGCGACAGCCCGGCCTCACCGGCATCCAGCGCGTGCAGGCGCGCGGTCAGCGCCTGCGTATGCTCGGCCAGATCGTCCGGCGCGACGGCATGCTTGCGCGCCAGCGCGCGGATGGCGAACAGCCGCTCCTCGGCGGCCTCCAGTTCGGCGGGGTTGAACTCCAGCGCCTCAAGGCAGGCCTCCACCCCGGCCTGTGCCTCGGCCAGTTCGATCGTGGCCCGGCCAAGTGCCGCCAGCGGCGCCTCGAGGCGGCCGTCGGCCCGGTCGGATGCATCTTCGAGCCAGCGCTGCGCATCGCGCATCCGGCCCTCGGCCCCGTCGTCGGACAGGGCCGCCAGCGCACGGGCCACGTCCTCGCGGATCCGGGCCGCCGCCTGCATCGCCCGCCGCCGGCTGTCAAGCGCGGCCTCCTCGCCGGGTTGCGGAGCGAGCTTTTCCAGTTCCGCCACCGCATGGCGCAGGAAATCCTCTTCGGTTCTTGCCCGCGCGATCTGCGCCTCGGCCTCGTAAAGCGCATCGCGCGCCTGCCGTTGGCCGACCCAGAGCGCCCGCAGAGGCGCAACGTCGACGCCGGCAAAGGCATCGAGCAGCGCGCGATGGCCGCGGGGATTCAGAAGGCCGCGGTCGTCATGCTGGCCATGCAGTTCCACAAGCGTCTCGGAAACCGTGCGCAGGGCCTCGGCCGTGACGCGGCGGTCGTTGGCATAGGCCTGCCGCCGCCCGTCGGGATGCGCGGTCCGGCGCAGGATCAACTCTTCCCCGGCCGCGATGCCCGCCGCCTCCAGCGCCGCAAGCGCCGGGTGGCCCGCCGGCAGGTCGAAGACCGCCGTGACCTCGCCCCGTTCGGCGCCCTGCCGCACCAGATCGGCCCGGCCCTTCCAGCCCAGCACCATCCCCAGCGCGTCAAGCAGGATCGACTTGCCCGCCCCGGTTTCTCCGGTCAGCACATTCAGCCCCGGCCCAAGGTCGAGCACAAGCCGGTCGACGATCAGGATGTCGCGGATTTCAAGCGAGCGCAGCATCGGCCTTCCGCAGGACGGGCGCCCTGCCCGCCCCCCTCACAACCATTCGCCGCGGATCATCTGGCGATAGATCTTGGCCAGCCAGCTGTTCCCCTTGGCCTCGGGCGCAAGACCCTTGCCCTTCAGCAGGTTGAAGGCGTCCTGATAGAACGGCGAAGACTGGTAGTTGTAGCCAAGGATCGCCGCCGCCGTCTGCGCCTCTTCCTCGAAGCCGAGGGCAAGGTAGCATTCGACGATGCGGTAGAGCGCCTCGGCGGTATGGGTGGTGGTCTGGAAATCCTGCACGACCGAGCGGAAGCGGTTCAGCGCCGCAGTATAATTCTTGCGCTTCAGGTAGTAACGGCCGATCTCCATCTCTTTCGCGGCAAGATGATCGAAGGCAAGGTCGAACTTCAGCACGGCCGACTGGGCATATTCGCTGTCGGGGTAACGTTCGATCACGTCGCGCATCGCCTGTAGCGCCTGATAGGTCAGACCCTGGTCGCGGCCGACATCCTCGATCTGGTCGTAATAGGACAGCGCCAGCAGGTACTGGGCATAGGCGGCATCCTCATCGCCCGGGTAGAAGTCGAGATAGCGCTGCGCCGCGGCCCGGGCCTCTTCGTATTTCTTCGTCTTGTGCAGCACGAAGGCCTGCATGATCAGCGCACGCTTGGCATATTCGGTATAGGGGTAAAGCCGATCGATCTCCTGGAAATAGACCAGCGCATCGGCCGGCCGCTTGCCGGTCTCAAGCTTGACCTCGCCCTGGCGGTAAATCTGCTCGGCCGTCAGATTCTCGAATTCGGTTCCCGAGGGTGACGAGCCGCCGCCGCCGCCACAGGCTGCCAACGCGGATGACAGAAGCAACACAGCCCCGATCCGCATGCCCGTCGCCTTGCCTGCCATCTTCCGCCTATCCAACCTGAGTCCGGGGCGCCGGTCCGGGACGCGCCGCAAGCGCCACCCCCGCCGGGCGATTTGCCCCGTCCTAGCACAGAAAAATCGGCTGCGCAAAACGCCTTTCGCGGTAACCGTCAGGCGGAGAGCGCGGACCTGAAGTCCAACCTTCTTTTGTGGATGCCGCTCGGTTTGCAAGGAATTTCTGAGCGTCTGGACAAGTGATCGAGTGCGGTCTTTTGTCAGGCCTGTTGGTGCGGCCGACAACGTGCCGCGGGCCGGTATGGCGATGCGCGGAACGGGTCCAAATCTCCAAAGAGGGCTTGATGTCCGGAGAAGGTTTCTGGTTTTCCCATTCCCGATCATTTCGATCGGTTGTCCATGCGTTTCATGACTTCCTCACAACTCTGCGATCCTTCCCTGGAAAATCCTCCGGTTCAGGCGGCGCTGGCCGCCAGTGGATCGCGATAATCCTCGCCGCGCGTCAGCATCGCCCAGATGCCGCGCGCCATCTTGTTGGCCAGCGCCACCGCCGCCAGCATCGGCGGCTTGCGTTCCAAGAGGCGCGCGAGCCATGCGTTGCCCGGTGCACCCCGGCGCGAGGCCCAGCGGATCACCACGGAGGAGACCGGCCATGGCCAAGGTTGAGCATACTTCGGATGCCCGCGTTCTGGTAGGCATCGACATTTCC
>JBDHSO010000165.1:0-9012 GCA_039808125.1 Rhodobacter sp.
ATGGGCAGATCGCCGATCACCTCCAGAAAGTTGGCCACCGCGCGCTTGCGCTGGTTGCGCCAAATGCGCAACTGGTTCGAGTCCTTGCCATGGACGCGCTCTTCGACGAGTCCCCAGTAGAGTTCGAGCGCCTTCGTGATGGTGATTTCGGGAATTTTCGCCAGGCCCAACATGGCGGCTGCGTCCACATCCAAGGCGTGCGCATCGCCGTCGGGGATGGCATCGACGCGGTCCAGCAATTCTGCCAGCGGGCGTTTCGCGACCTGCGCGGCAGGAAGATAGGCGAAACCGCGGGTCTGGGCGAGATCGCGGGCGGCATCAAAGCGGGCGATGGCGTCGTCTGATCGGCCCGACAGCCGCGCCTCCCAGCCCTGAATGCAGTTTTCCCAGACGACTTTTGCCTTTGCCTCGGCCTCGCTCAGGCTGTCAGTCTTGAGCGAAGCAACATACCAGGGCCGGTCTTCGACCCCACGATACCGGATCGGGACACGCCGCTTGATGTAACAGGTTTTGCCGCGCCGAACGATTCCCATCGCTGACAGATACAGGACGGCGCCAGCCTCGCAAAGCGAATTGATGCACAAAAAGAGGTACGAAAACTGGCTTCGGAAGATGATGACGCAATGAGCGGCTGCGAGAAATCTCGCTCAACGCATTGATATTACTTCTATAATTAAGGATTATACAGTGCGCAGGATTGGAGCGGGCGACGGGAATCGAACCCGTGTCTCTAGCTTGGAAGGCTAGGGTCTTACCATTACACAACGCCCGCCCCGGGGCCGGCAGCCTGCGCCGCCCTGGCGACAGATAGACGCTTCATTCCCGTTGCGCAAGCGTCCGGTGCGTCCGGTGCACGCGGCGCGAATGGCGGCAAGGGGGCCGCAGGAGCAGCCCCGCTCCTCCGCGATCACTCCTTCACGATGCGGCCATCGGTATAGGGTTTGTAGGGGCCGATCCTGGCCAGATATTCGGCGACCACATCGGCCAGATCGGGGCCGAAATCATAGGCCTTGGCCGCATCGACGAACATCTTGAACCCGTCGCCGCCGGTGCGGACATAGTTGTTCGCGACCACCATGTAGCTCGCCCCGGGATCGACCGGCTGCCAGGTGCCGTCCGCCGCCTGCACCTCGGCGCCGGTGATGCGGGTGCCCACTGGCAGTGTCGGATTGAAGCTGTATTTCATCCCCGCCACCTGAAGGAACCGGCCGGCCTTCTCCTCATACTGGCTGACGCCGTTCTCCAGCGCCTCCAGCAGCACCTTGCCCGAGATTTCAAAGGTAGAGAGCGTGTTCTGGAACGGCAGCACCGTCAGCACCTCGCCCATCGTCACGGGACCTGCGTCGATGGAGGCGCGCAACCCGCCCGAGTTCACCAGCGCGATGGCGACGCCCTGGTCCTTCACCCGGTCGAGCGAGGCATCGGCGACAAGATTGCCCATCGTGCATTCGACCTGGCGGCAGATGTCGCGGTTGCCCTCGATCGCATCGGCCGATTCGGCGACCACCTTGTTGCGGATCTCGTCCAGCGGCTTGGCCAGTTCGGCGATGCGCCCCAGCGTCGCCTCGTCCTCGACCACGGCCTTGTCCATGATCAGCGGCTCGCCCGAGGCCGAAATGATCTCGCCCTTGTCGTCGAAGGTGACGTCGAGCGCGCCGAGGAACTTGCCATAGGCATAGGCCTGGACGATGGCCGTCTTGCCCACCATGGTCGGATAGGGGCCGGCCGCATCCTCGCTGACATTCGACAGATAGGTGTTGTCGTGGCCGCCGACGATGACATCGACGCCGGTCGTCTCGGCGGCAACCCGCTGATCGACCAGATAGCCCGAATGCGACAGCACGATGATCTTCGTCACGCCCTCGGCCGTCAGCCGGTCGACCTCGCTCTGAACCGCACCGGCCGGGTCGGTGAAGATCACGTTCTTGCCGGGGCTGGCGATCTCGGGCGTGTCGACGGTCGTCAGCCCGATCAGACCGATCTTCTCACCGCCCTTCTCGATCACCGTCGATTTCCGGATCTTGTCCTTCAGCGCCGGCTCCATGCTGACATCGGCATTCGACATCAGCACCGGAAACTCCACCGCGTCGATGAATCCCGCCAGCACCGCGGGGCCGTCGTCGAATTCGTGGTTGCCCACCGTCATCGCGTCATAGCCGAGGCGGCCCATGAACTCGGCCGTCATCTTGCCCTTGTAATAGGTGTAGAACAGCGTCCCCTGGAACTGGTCGCCGCCGTCGACAAGGATCGAATTGGGCGCCTTGGCCCGCGCTTCGGCCAGCGCCGACACCAGCCGGGCAGAGCCGCCGAAGCAATCGCCCTTCTGGTTGTCCTCGGGCGCACAGGGGCCATCGTATTTCGAGATCGGCTCATAGCGATCATGAAAGTCGTTGGTATGCAGGATCGTCAGCGTGTAATCGGCCTGCGCCGCGCCGGCACCCAGGGCCAGCGCCGCAACCGTCGCGAGAAATTTTCGCTGCATCGTGATCTCCATTCTGTGATGCGCCAGTCTGGCGCGGGGGCGGGCGGCCTGTCAAAGCCCCATCGCACGACAGCCTTCGCCCTGCGCGTGAAACAGCCGCCGGCCGCTGGCACGGGCAATCCTTGACCCAAGGGGGAAAGCCGTGCAATGCACCGGCATGCTGATTTTCAAGATTTTCCGCCGCCCCGAATGGGACGCCTTCCGTGCCGCCGGCGAAACGGCGGGGGCGCCGGTCGATCTCGCCGACGGGTTCATCCATTTCTCGACCGCGGCACAGGTGGCCGAGACCGCTGCGAAATGGTTCGCGACCGAAAGCGACCTCGTTCTCGTCGCCTTCGAGGCCGGGCAACTGGGTCCGGCGCTGAAATGGGAGCCCGCGCGCGGGGGCACGCTGTTTCCGCATCTCTATCGCCGGCTGCGCCTTGCCGAGGTGGTCTGGGACAAGTCGCTGCCCCTTGGCGCCACCGGCCATATCTTCCCCGAGGGGTTGTGGTGAACCGAATCGAGGCGCTGGGCCTGTCGCTTCTGCACCGGATGGATCCCGAGCGGGCGCATGGCCTGTCCCTGATCGCGCTGCGGGCCGGGCTGGTGCCTCTGCCCGGACCGGTCACCTCGCCCCGGCTGGCCGTCGATCTTGCCGGGCTTGCGCTGCCCAACCCGCTGGGGCTGGCCGCGGGTTATGACAAGAATGCCGTGGCGCTGCGGCCGCTTGCGCGCGCGGGATTCGGCTTTCTCGAAGTCGGCGCGGCGACCCCGCTGCCGCAGCCGGGCAACCCCCGGCCGCGGCTTTTCCGGCTGGCCGAGGACCGCGCGGCGATCAATCGCTTCGGCTTCAACAACGAGGGTGCCGAGGCGATCACCGCCCGGCTGGCCGCACGCGAGCGCGGGCCGGTGCCTGTCGGGCTGAACCTTGGTGCCAACAAGGCCAGCGCAAACCGTGCCGCCGATTTTGCCCGGGTGCTGGCCGTCTGCGGCCCGCATGTCGATTTCGCGACGGTGAATGTCAGTTCGCCCAACACCGAACGCCTGCGCGACCTGCAAGGTCCAGCGGCGCTGTCGGCGCTGCTGGCGGGGGTGATGCAGGCCCGCGCCGCCCTGCCCCGGCCGATTCCGGTCTTTCTGAAGATCGCCCCCGACCTGACGGATGACGATCTGGCGCAGATCGCCGAGGTGGCACTGGCCTCCGGCCTGTCGGGCATTATCGCGACCAACACCACGCTGGCGCGCGAGGGGCTGCGTGCGGCCCAGGGCGGCGAGGCAGGCGGATTGTCCGGTGCGCCGCTGTTCGAGCGTTCGACCCGGGTTCTGGCGCGGCTGTCGCAACTGACCGCCGGGCGGCTGCCGCTGATCGGGGTCGGTGGCATATCCTCGGCCGAAGAGGCCTGGGAGAAGATCCGTGCCGGTGCCACGGCGCTGCAGATCTATACCGCGATGATCTATGGCGGGCTGTCGCTGATCCCGAAGATCCTGCATGGCCTTGATGCGATTCTCGACCGCGAGGGCCATGCCTCGGTCGCGGCGGCGGCGGGCAGCGGCCGCGACCGCTGGCTTTGATCGCCCCTCACCCCGCGCCCGGTCGCCCCCGGGGGGCCAGCAGGAGCCTCCGGCGGGGGTATTTCGGTCAAGAGGAAGCGGCACGGCCTGTTGCAGCATAGAAACGAGACGTGACAATGCCCGGCCTTTTCCCCGGTGCTGCGGCGCGCTAGGGGTGCCTGCGCAGACAGGAGGGGCGAATGACCCGGAACGAGGCAAGAAACGCCCGCAGGGCGGTGGCGGCGGCCTTCGCGGCGAACGGTTTTGTCACCGGCGCCTGGGCGCCGCAGATTCCCCTGCTGCTGCCGCGGCATGGCATCGGCGAGGCGACGCTGGGCGGGTTGATCATCCTGCTGGGGTTGGGCGCGGTTTCGGCCATGCTGTTTTCCGGCCGGCTGATCGCGCGCCATGGGTCGCGCCGGGTGCTGGGCGTCTTTGCCCTGAGCATCGTGCCAGTGCTGCCGCTGGTGGTTCTGGCACCTTCGGTCTGGCTGCTGGGGCTGGCGATGGCGCTGTTGGGGGCGATGATCGGCAGCATGGATGTGGCGATGAACGCCAATGCGGTCGAGGTCGAGCGGCGGCTCGGCCATGCGATCATGTCCTCGTCGCACGGATTCTGGAGCCTGGGCGGCTTTTTCGGCGGCACGGCGGGGGCCTGGGCCATCGCGCATTGGGGCGCCACGGCGCAGGCGCTGGCGGCGGCGGGGGTGGTGCTGACGGTCGTGCTGACGGCGATGCCGTTCCTGCGCGGCGAGCCGCCGCATCCGGTTGCGGCCGGGGCCGGGCCGGCGCCGCGGCACCGGCTGGTCCCGCGCGAGGCGGGGATCTGGCTTCTGGGCGCGATGGCGCTGTTCTCGATGGTGCCGGAGGGTGCGGTCCTGGACTGGGGCGCGCTTTACCTCGGGCAGGAACTGGGGGCCGGAACCTTGCAGGCGGGCCTGGGCTTCGCGCTGTTTTCCGGGGCGATGGCGGTGGTGCGTTTTGCCGGCGATGCCTTGCGCAACCGTTTCGGCGCGGTGCGCACGCTGCGGATCTCGGGGCTGATCGGAGCGGGCGGGCTGATGCTGGCGGCGCTGGCACCGGCCGCGCCGGTGGCGGTTCTGGGCTTCATGCTGGCTGGTTTCGGCGTGGCGAACATGGTGCCGATCCTGTTCTCGGCGGCCGGAAACTGGCCGGGCCAAGCCGCGGGCAGCGCGATCTCGGCGGTGACGATGGTCGGTTATGCCGGCATTCTGGTCGCCCCGGGCAGCATCGGCTTTTTCGCCGAACATGCCGGATTCCGCCCGACCTATGCGATCCTGGCGCTGCTTCTGGTGCTGGTGGCGACCCTTGCCGGCCGTGCGCAGGCGGCGGACGGGATCGCCCGGCACGATCAGATGCGCCCGGCCACCTGATCCGCCGTCACAAGCCGGACCGATCCGGTCGCGATCATATGTGCGGGAAGATCGCGGTGAGACATGCATCACCCGACAGGATCGCCCTGAAGCCCAACCCGGCCTCCGGGCGTATTCTCGGTGTCATGCAGAAGGCCGATGGTCGCGCCCGGCCTCGCGCCCTTTCAAAGACCCAGGCACCAGCGCAGGATCGCCTTTTGCGCATGAAGGCGGTTTTCGGCCTCATCGAAGATCACCGAATGCGGGCCGTCCATCACCGCGCTGGTCGCCTCGTCGTTCCTGTGCGCGGGCAGGCAATGCATGAAGAGGCTGTCGGGCTTGGCCCGGCTCATCAGCATCTCGTTCACCTGATAGGGGCGAAGCTGGTTGTGGCGGCGTTCCTTGGCGGATTCCGGGTCGTGCATGGAAACCCAGGTGTCCGTCACCACCAGATCGGCGCCTTCGACGGCGGTGAAGGGGTCGCGCTGGATGGTGACTTTCGATCCCTTGTCGCGGGCGAAGGCGACGAAGCGGTCCTCGGGGTCGAGCGTTTCGGGGCCGGTGAAGGTGAAGTCGAAGCCGAACTGGCCGGCCGCATGCAGGAAGCTCGCGCAGACGTTGTTGCCGTCGCCGCACCAGACCACCTTCCTGCCGGAGATCGGGCCGCGATGTTCCTCATAGGTCATCACATCGGCCATGATCTGGCAGGGATGGGTGCGGTTCGTCAGACCGTTGATCACCGGGACCGTGGCGTGTTCGGCCATTTCGAGAAGCGTTGCCTCCTCGAAGGTGCGGATCATGATGAGGTCGACATAGCGCGACAGCACCCGGGCGGTGTCGGCGATGGTCTCGCCATGGCCAAGCTGCATCTCCTTGCCGGAGAGCACCATGGTCTGGCCGCCCAGCTGCCGCACGCCGACGTCGAAACTGACGCGGGTCCGGGTCGATGGCTTTTCGAAGATCAGCGCGACCATGCGGTCCCTGAGCGGCCGGTCGTCGTCCGCGCTGCCCTTGGGGCGGCCGTTGCGCGCGGCCTTCATGGCGAGCGCGGAATCGATCATGCTCCGCAGCGCGGCGGGGTCGGTCTTGTGGATATCGAGGAAGTGGTTCATGACGCTTCGCTTTTTGGTCGGCGGCCGGGGGGGTTCACACCCCCCGGACCCCCGTGGGATATTTATGGACAGATGAAATCAGGCGGGGGTCAGGCTGCCCGCCACATGGTCGAGGCGGCGGAGCGCCTCGGCGATGTCCTCGTCAGGGATGTTGAGGGCCGGCAGGAGGCGGATCACATTGTCGGCGGCGGCGACGGTCAGGAGGTCGGCGGCATAGCCGGCCTTGACGACGTCGCCATTGGGGACGGCGCATTTGAGGCCCAGCATCAGCCCCTCGCCCCGCACCTCCTGGAACACCTTCGGGTGGGCGGCGATGAGGCCTTCGAGGCCCTGGCGGAAGAGCGCGCCCTTGCGGGCGACCTCGGCCAGGAAGGCGGGGTCGGAGATGATCTCGACCACTTTCGCGCCCACGGTGCAGCCCAGGGGGTTGCCGCCATAGGTGGAGCCGTGGGTGCCGGCCGTCATGCCGGAGGCGGCGCGTTCGGTGGCGAGGAGCGCGCCCAGCGGGAAGCCGCCGCCGATGCCTTTGGCGACCATCATGATGTCGGGCGTGACGCCCGGCCATTCATGGGCAAAGAGGCGCCCGGTCCGGCCCATGCCGCATTGCACCTCGTCGAAGATCAGGAGGGCGCCGGTCGCATCGCAAAGCGCCCGCATTTCGCGCAGCATGTCGTCGGGGACGGGGCGGATGCCGCCCTCGCCCTGGATCGGCTCGACCATCACCGCGCAGGTCTGGTCGGTGACGGCGGCCTTCAGCGCCGCGCGGTCGGCCCACGGCAGATGGGTGAAGCCGGGCATCAGGGGCCCGAAGCCCTTGACCAGCTTCTCGGACCCGGCCGCCGCGATGGCGCCGGTGGAGCGGCCGTGGAAGGCGCCCTCGAAGGCGACGATCTGGATGCGCTCGGGCTGGCCGCGGTCGTTATGGTATTTTCGCGCCATCTTGATCGCCAGTTCGGCGGTTTCGGTGCCGGAATTGGTGAAGAAGACGGTATCGGCGAAGGTGTGCTCCACCAGCAGCGCCGCCAGCCGTTCCTGCTCGGGGATGGTGTAGACATTCGACACATGCCACAGTTTCTGCGCCTGCGCCGTCAGCACCTCGGTCAGCACGGGGTTCGCGTGGCCGAGCGCATTGACCGCGATGCCTGAGCCGAGGTCGAGGAAGCGGCGGCCGTCGGTAGAGGTCAGCCAGCTGCCGGCGCCGGAGGCGAAGGCGACGGGTGCGCGGTTGTAGGTCGGCAGAACCGGATCGATCATGGTGAGAACCCCCTGGATCGGAAACCCCAGCCGTAAGGCCGGAGGAATGCGGGTGTCAATGCGGGAGAGGCGCCCTTTTTCGGCCGGGCAGGCCGGGACCTTCGCCTTATCGGCGTCGCTGAGCGGTGCGAAGGAGAAGTCCCTGGGTCATTCCCGCCGGATAACCGATGCGGCCGGGCATGTAAATGACTTTGCGCCGGCCGGCCGCCATGACAGGCTGGCGCCATGTCACCGCCCCTGATCCTGACCGGCTGGCGCCACAGCGTCTATACCCGCATCGTCCGGCTGGTGCTGGCCGAGAAGGGGCTGACGGCGGTCTTCCGCGATGTCGATCCCTTCGCGCAGCCGAAACCGCCCGGCCTGTCGCCCTTCGGTCTGGTGCCGGTGCTGCGGCAGGGCGGCTTTTCGCTTTACGAAACCTGCGCGATCACGCGCTGGCTGGACGAGAGCTTTGCCGGCCAGAGCTTGCAGCCGCAGGATGCACGGGCGCGGGCGCGGATGGCGCAGGTCATCGCGGTTGCCGATGCCCATGGCTACCGGCCGATGGTGCGCCAGGTCTACGGGGGCGGCGTCTTTGCCCCCGCCGAGGGGCGGCCGCGCGACGGGGCCGCGGTTGCGGCGGGCCTCGATGGTGCGGTGCCGGTTCTGGCCGCGCTGGAGGGGTTGGCGGCCGAGGGGCGCGTGCTGGTGCCGGGCGGGGCGATCACCCTGGCGGACCTGCATCTCGCGGCCATGGTCGATGCCTTCACCCGCGCGCCGGAGGGCCGGGCGGCGCTGGAGGCCCGGCCGGCGCTGGCCCGCTGGTGGGTGGCCCTGCGCGGGCGCCCGGCGCTGGCCGCGACCGACCCCGGCCTGCCGGACCCCCTGCCCTGACGGCACGGCACGGTGATTTCGCGGCTGCATTTCGCGCGGACTGCGCCGTGCCCTTGCGGCCCTGCGGGGGGAACCGCTAGAATGGTGTGATTGATCAGACAGGCGGAGTGACAGATGTCCTGGACGGACGAGCGGGTCGAGACGCTCAAGCACATGTGGGCCGAGGGGCAGTCTGCCAGCCAGATCGCCAAGGAACTGGGCGGCGTCACCCGCAATGCGGTGATCGGCAAGGTGCATCGCCTTGGCCTGTCGAACCGTGTCGGCAGCAAGGACGAGGAGGAGGCGGCAGCCCCCGGCACGCCCGCTGCGGCGCCGGCGCGCGCCGAGCCCGCTGCCGCGACGGCCGAGACCCGGGCCGAACCCCGGGTGGAGGCCGCCGCCGCCA
>JBDHSO010000166.1:0-8924 GCA_039808125.1 Rhodobacter sp.
CAGGACTGGGGGTCGATGCCGGGCGTCTTTCCGGTTGCCTCGGGCGGCATCCATGTCTGGCACATGCCGGCGCTGGTCGCGATCTTCGGCGATGATTCGGTGCTGCAATTCGGCGGCGGCACGCTGGGCCACCCCTGGGGCAATGCCGCGGGGGCGGCGGCCAACCGTGTTGCGCTGGAAGCCTGCGTCCAGGCCCGCAACGAAGGCCGCGCACTGGAACGCGAGGGCAAGGACATCCTCATCGCCGCCGCCGCGCACAGCCCTGAACTGAAGATCGCGATGGAGACCTGGAAGGAGATCAGGTTCGAGTTCGACACCGTCGACAAGCTCGACCTGCAACACCGCTGATCCCTTCCTCTTGACGGAAATACCCCGGGGGTCCGGGGGCAGCGCCCCCGGCCCCGGTCCAATCCCAGGAACCTTCGACATGAGCAACGTCCAGGACTACACCTCGCGCCTTTCCGACCCGGCCAGCCGCAAGATGGGCACCTTCTCCTACCTTCCGCCGATGAGTGGCGACCAGATCCGCAAACAGGTGGAATGGATCGTGACACACGGCTGGAACCCGGCCATCGAACATACCGAACCGCAATTCTCCAGTTCGACCTATTGGTACATGTGGAAACTGCCGATGTTCGGCGAATCCGATGTCGACGCCATTCTCGCCGAACTGAGGGCCTGCCACGAGGCGAACCCCGACAATCATGTCCGCCTGATCGGCTACGACAACTTCACCCAGAGCCAGGGCGCCAACATGGTGGTCTACCGCGGCCTGCCGGTCTGACCGGGCGACCGCCATGGGCCGCACGCCCGGCCGCGGCCGGGCGGCAGCGCCCCTGTTCAAGGAGACGGCGATGAAGGATGCGATCCACGACCATCTGATTGCCGGCGAACCCTGGTATCGCCCCGTCGGCGCGGAGTGCGCGCTGTTCGAGGCCGCCTATGCCGCGCGGATGCCTGTCATGCTGAAAGGCCCCACCGGCTGCGGCAAGACCCGCTTTGTCGAACATATGGCATGGCGGCTTGGCCGGCCGCTGGTGACAGTGGCATGCAACGAGGACATGACCGCCTCCGATCTGGTCGGGCGGTTCCTCCTCGATGCCGGAGGCACGCGCTGGCAGGACGGTCCCCTGACCCTTGCCGCCCGCCATGGTGCGATCTGCTACCTGGACGAGGTGGTCGAGGCGCGGCAGGATACGACGGTCGTCATCCATCCCCTGACCGACAACCGCCGCATCCTGCCCCTGGAAAAGAAAGGCGAGCTGCTGACCGCCCATCCCGACTTCTTCCTCGTGGTCAGCTACAACCCCGGCTACCAGTCGTTGATGAAGGATCTGAAGCAATCGACCAAGCAGCGGTTCGGCGCGCTCGATTTCACCTGGCCCGAAGCGGGAACCGAGACCGAGATCGTCGCCCATGAGGCCGGGGTCGATCCCGCAATCGCGACCCGGCTGGTCGAGATCGGGATCCGGGCCCGCAACCTCAAGGGTCATGGGCTGGACGAGGGGGTGTCAACCCGCATGCTGATCCATGCCGGCAAGCTCATTGCCCGGGGGGTGGCACCCATTCCTGCATGTACCATGACCATTGTCTGCCCGATCACCGACGATCCGGACATGCGGGATGCGCTCCATGCAGCCGTCGCCACCTGGTTCTGAGGGGGTCGAGGGCCTGCCGCCGGAATACGGGGGATTGTCCGGGCGCCTTCCCGCCGCCGTGCGGGCGGCCCTGATCCAAGCCCTGCCCGAGGCGCGGCGCCGGCTGTCGCCGCGGGGCCTGGATACCTGGCTGCGCGGTCTCGATGCGCTGCAGCAGACCGGGCGCGGCGACGGCACCATGCGCGCCTGGATCGAGACCATGCCCGAGGTCGCCCGAGACCTGGGCGAGGATGTTCTGTCCGAGACGGCCACCGCCTGCCTCGGCTATGCCTCGCGCACCTCGGGCGCGGTGATCGAGCGGATCCTCGATACCGCGCCTCTGGTCGCCCGCCGGCTGGCCGATCCCGGGCTGTTTCTTGGCTATCTGCATTTTCTCGACCATGTTCTTTCCCGGGCGCCGCGCGGCATGCGGCCGATGCTGGACCATCTGGCGCAGCTTCTCGACGTTCTGACCCTGGGCGGGCTGCGCCGCTGGGCCGATTGGGGGATCGTCGCGCATCGCACCGACCACGCTGCGTTGCAGGCCTATTTCTCGCTGTCTTCGGATGCCTCCCGGGCGGTGATGCAGTCCGAACGCAAGGGCGTGCTGCTGGTCGACGTGCAGCGTCGGCTGGGCATGTATCTGCGCGCGCTCTGGGGGCGGGATTTCATGCTGGTTCCGACAGCCGGAGACTTCGAAACCCGGGCGGGGCTGCGGCCTTTCGTGGCCGATCACATGCTGCATCTGCCCGACGCGCTGGATGACTGGCAGGGCTGCGCCGCGCTGGATCTCTACCGCGCGCAGGTGGCGCATCTGGCGGCCCATCTCGCGGTGCTGACAGCACCCATTCCGGCCGAGGCGACGAATGCGCTGCAACGAAGCTGCATCGGTCTGATCGAGGATGCGCGGGCCGAAGCACTGGCGATCGCGAGATTTCCGAACCTGCGCGCGCTCTGGGCGAGATTTCATTCCGGCACCGCCTCCGGCATGGCGGGCCAGTTCGACCGGATTGCCCGATCGCTGCTGACCGGCCTGGCCGAGGGCGAAACCGCGGCCTGGGTGCTGGAGCGCTTTGCTGCCGTGGAGGACAGCGAAGGCGCCCGCCGGCTGGGGCTGCTGCTGGCCGACCGGCTGCACGGCCTGCCCTATTCCGCCTATGGCGACGTGCCCTCCTGCCCCTATCGCTGCGACAATCGCATCCTGTGGGAATTCGAGGAGATCGACTGGTCGCAATCCGCCGGATCCGCCCCCGCGCAGGTCAGGAAATATGTCTCGGTGTCCGAGATGGTGAACGAGGTCGAGGTCGAGACCGCAGGCGAGGATGCGCAGGAAATCTGGGTGCAGGCGAACGAGTTCTTCGGCGAGGACGGCCTCAGCCTCAATGACCGCGAAGGCAAAGACCCGGTCGGCCCGCCGGTGCTGTACGAGGAATTCGACCATACGATCCAGTCGACCCGCCCCGCCTGGGCCACCCTGCGCGAGGTGCGCGCGAAACCGGGCGATCCGGCGCTGGCCGACCGGATCCTGTCGGAAAACCGAAAGACCACCGAGCGGCTGCGCCATCTTCTCGATGCGATGCGTCCGCAGGGCACGATCCGCATCCGCAAGCTTGAAGACGGCGACGATCTGGATCTGGACGCGGCCGTCCGGGCGGCCATAGACACCCGGTTGCGGCGCCAGCCCGATCCGCGGGTGATGATGCGCCATCTTCGCCGGACGCGCGACACCGCCGTTCTGGTGCTGCTCGACCTGTCGGAATCGACCAACGATCCCGCCCGGGGCGGACAGACTGTCCTCGATCTGACGAAATCCGCCTGCGTCCTGCTGTCCGAGGCGATCTGCCGGGTGGGCGACGATTTTGCCATCCACGGCTTCTGTTCGGACGGGCGGTCGAATGTGTTCTACAACCGTTTCAAGGATTTCGATCAGCCTTGGGGCGATCTGGCCAAGGCGCGTCTGGCCGGGGCCGAGGGGCGGCTGTCCACCCGGATGGGGACCGCGATCCGCCATGCGACGGCACATCTGCAACGGGTGAAGGCGGCACGCCGGCTGATGCTGGTGCTGACCGACGGGGCGCCGGCCGATATCGACGTCCGCGATCCTTTCTACCTGCGGCATGATGCGCGGCATGCGGTGGATGCGGCGGTCCGGGCCGGGATCGTGCCGTTCTGCCTGACGCTCGACCCGCGGGCCGATACCTATGCGCAACGCATCTTCGGCATGCGCAATGTGCAGGTCCTGGACCGGGTGGACCGTCTGCCCGAACGCCTGCCGCAGCTTTACGCCAGCCTTACACGCTGAGGGGCCGTGGCAGATAGCTGCCGCTCAGCGCTGCGATCTCGGCCGCGATCCTCTGGGTCGCCGGTCCGGGCGGCACATGTTGCGGCGTCACCAGATACCAGTGCCGCATCACCGGCAGGAACGGCCCGCGCAGCACTGCAAGCCGGCCGGAACGCAGTTCGTCATCGACCGTATGCAGCGACAGGAAGGCCACCCCCAGCCCGGCCAGCACCGCCTGCTTGATCGATTCGTTCGAGTCCATCTCGATCAGCCGCACCGCATGCGGCTCTTCCAGCCGTTCGAAAAAGCGCTGCATCAGGATACGGGTGC
This sequence comes from Rhodobacter sp., assembly GCA_039808125.1. Classification (GTDB taxonomy): domain Bacteria; phylum Pseudomonadota; class Alphaproteobacteria; order Rhodobacterales; family Rhodobacteraceae; genus Pseudogemmobacter. The sequence continues at coordinate 4,249 of JBDHSO010000166.1, forward strand.
CCGATCCCGGTTCGCGCGACAGGAAGGTCTCGCGCACCAGAAGCGACGGGTCATAGCCGTCGTCGCGCGCCAGCGGATGATCGGGCGGCAGGATCACGCCATGGGGATGCGGCCCGAGCGGCAGGGCATGCACCTCGGGCGCGCGCGGAGGACGGCCCATGATCGCAAGCTCGCACCGTGCCTGATCGAGGTCAGCCACAATGGATTCGCGGTTTCCCACCCGCAGCTGGATGGCAATCTCGGGGCAGCGGTCGATCAGCATCCGCACCAGCCGCGGCGCGAAATACTGCGCGGTCGAGACGACGGACAGCACCACCTCGCCCAGCCGCCCCGCCGAACGCGCCCGAATCTGCGCCGCAGCCTGCGACAGAATGGACTCGATGCGGGTGGCGGCACGCAGCATCTCCTCGCCCTCGGCCGTCGGCTCCATCCGCCCGCCCTCGCCGTCGCGGCGCAACAGGGCGACATCGGCCGCGACCTCCAAGTTCTTGATCTGGCTGTGAATTGCCGGTGTCGTCAGCCCCAGTTCCCCGGCCGCGGCGGTCAATGTGCCATGGGCCGCAACCGCCTTCAGCGCCCGCAACTGCTTCAGGGTGATGGCATCGATCCGAAGCAATTTAGATTTTCCTGAATGATATTACAGAACAATTATATTTCCATGAAAGCACCGGCACAGCAAGTCTTGCCGCACAGGTTGCGGACAGAGGAGGATCGTTGTGCCAACCATGCTGGACAGGGCCCCCGACGGGGCGGATGCCGCGTTGGTCGATATCGTCGACCGGCTGGCGCAGGTGGCGGCCGACATTGCCCGCCGCATCGCCCGTGCCGGTCTTGACGAGGATCTGTCCGCCGCCCGCGGCACCAACAGCGACGGCGACGGCCAGAAGGCGCTGGACGTGATCGCCGACGATGCCGTCCGTGCCGCACTGGCCGGCTCGGCCGTTCGCGACTATGCGTCGGAGGAGCAGGATGCCGTCGTCACGCTGAACCCGGGCGGCACGCTGGCGCTGGCCATTGATCCGCTGGACGGGTCGTCCAACATCGACACCAACGTGTCGGTCGGGATGATCTTTGCGATCCATGACGCGGCCGAGACGCCGGAGGCCAGCTTCCTGCGCGCCGGACACCATATCCGCGCCGCTGGCTATGCGATCTTCGGGCCGCAGTGCTGCCTGATGGTCAGCTTCGGCGATGGCGTGGTGAAATATGTGCTGGTGCCGGAAACCGGCCGCTTCGTCAACCTCGGCCGGGTCGCGGCAATCCCTGCCGAATCGAGCGAATATGCGATCAACGCCTCGAACTACCGCCATTGGGCCGCGCCGATCCGCGCCTATGTCGACGACCGGGTGGCCGGTGCCGAAGGCCCCATCGGCCGCAATTTCAACACCCGCTGGATCGCCTCGCTGGTGGCCGAGACGCACCGCATCCTGAGCCGGGGCGGCATCTTCCTCTACCCCGGCGACGCGCGGAAAGGTTATGAGACGGGCCGGCTGCGGCTGATCTACGAATGTGCGCCCATCGCCTTTCTGATCGAGCAGGCCGGCGGCAGCGCCAGCACAGGAACCGACCGCGTGCTGGATCAGGTGCCCGACCGGCTGCACGCCCGTACCCCCTTCATCTTCGGCAGCGTCAACAAGGTGGCCCGTTGCACCGCCTATTTCGACCTGCCCGAACAGGAAACCTCGGCGCTGTTCGGCAAGCGCGGCCTTTTCAGGGTGTAAGCCATGAGCAAGAAATTCCCGATCATCAGCGTTACCGGCTCGTCCGGGGCCGGCACCTCGACGGTCAAGAGCACATTCGACCAGATCTTCCGCCGCGAGGGCATTCAGGCGGTCTCGATCGAGGGCGACGCCTTCCACCGCTTCAACCGCGTCGAGATGCGGGCCGAACTGGCCAAGCGTCACGCCGGGGGCGACACGACCTTCTCGCATTTTTCCTATGAGGCGAACGAGCTGGAGGAGTTGCAGAGCATTTTCGCCGAATTCGGCGCAACGGGCAGGGGGCGCACCCGCCACTATGTCCATGATGCCGGCGAGGCCGAGCGGTTCGGCGTCCCCCCGGGTGAGTTCACCGCCTGGGCGCCGTTCGAAAACGGGGCCGACCTGCTGTTCTACGAAGGTCTGCATGGCGCCGTGGTCAACGACCGGGTGAACCTGGCGGCACTGGCCGATCTGAAGGTGGGTGTGGTGCCGGTGATCAACCTTGAATGGATCCAGAAGATCCACCGCGACCGTGCCGCCCGCGGCTATTCGACCGAGGCGGTGACGGACACGATCCTGCGCCGGATGCATGCCTATGTGCATTGCATCTGCCCGCAATTCACCGAAACCGACATCAACTTCCAGCGCGTGCCGATGGTCGACACCTCGAACCCCTTCATTGCCCGCTGGATCCCCACGCCGGACGAAAGCCTGGTCGTCATCCGCTTTCGCAATCCGCGCGGAATAGACTTCCCCTATCTCACCTCGATGATCGCGGGGTCCTGGATGAGCCGGGCGAATTCCATCGTCATCCCCGGCAACAAGCAGGATCTCGCGATGCAACTGATCCTGACGCCGCTGATCGAGCGGATCGTCACCACCGCCCGCAAGCTGCGCTGAAAGGGAAGCCTGATGAACGCCCAGACCCCGGCCGCCGACGAGAAGACCATGGCGAATGCCATCCGCGCCCTTGCGATGGATGCGGTGCAGGCTGCGAACTCGGGCCACCCGGGCATGCCGATGGGCATGGCCGATGTGGCCACCGTGCTCTTCAACCGCTACATCACGCTCGATCCCGCCGCGCCCGACTGGCCCAACCGCGACCGTTTCGTGCTGTCTGCCGGTCATGGCTCGATGCTGCTTTATGCCATCCATCACCTGCTCGGCTATGACGACATGGGCATGGAGCAGATCCGCGCCTTCCGCCAATTGGGCAGCCGGACGGCGGGCCATCCCGAATACGGCCATGCCAAGGGGATCGAGGTCACGACCGGCCCGCTGGGGCAGGGGATTTCCACCGCGGTCGGCATGGCGCTGGCCGAACGGCTGGCCAGCGCCCGCTTCCCCGGCCTGATGGGCCATGACACCTGGGTCATCGCCGGCGATGGCTGCCTGATGGAAGGTATCAGCCACGAGGCGATCGACCTTGCCGGGCATCTGCGCCTTGGCCGGCTGACCGTCCTGTGGGACGACAACCGGATCACCATCGACGGCGATACCGACCTGGCCACCTCGACCGACCAGATGGCGCGCTTTGCCGCTGCGGGCTGGCATGTGGTGGCCTGCGACGGGCATGATGCGAAAGACATCGCCGCCGCCATTGATGCCGCGAAGGCCGATCCCCGTCCCTCGATGATCGCCTGCCGCACCGTCATCGGCTTCGGTGCGCCGAACAAGCAGGGCGGCCACGATGTCCATGGCGCGCCTCTGGGCGCGGCCGAGGTCGAGGCCGCGCGCGCCCATCTCGGCTGGTCCTCGCCGCCCTTCGAGATCCCGGAGAATGTCCATACCGCCTGGCGCCGGATTGCGGCCCGCGGGGCCGAGGCGCGCCGGACCTGGGAGGCCAGGGTGGTGGCCGACGACAGGGCCGCCGATCTTCTGGCACTGACCGTCCGCGACGCCGCGCCACTGATCCCGGCGATGGCCGCCTTCAAGGCGCGGCTTCTGGCCGACCGGCCCAAGGTCGCCACCCGCAAGGCCAGCGAAATGGCGCTGGAGGTGGTCAATGGCACGCTGCCCTTCGTCATCGGCGGCTCGGCCGACCTGACCGGCTCGAACCTGACGAAATCGAAGGGGCAAAGGCCGGTGACGCCGGCGGATTTCACCGGCAGCTACCTCCATTACGGGGTGCGCGAACATGGCATGGCGGCGGCGATGAACGGCATCGTGCTCCACGGGATGTTCCGGCCCTATGGCGGCACCTTTCTGGCCTTTGCCGATTACTGCCGTCCCGCGATCCGCCTTGCCGCACTGATGGGCGTGCCGACGATCTTCGTGATGACGCATGATTCCATCGGCCTCGGCGAGGATGGCCCGACGCACCAGCCGGTCGAGATTCTGGCATCGCTGCGGGCGATCCCCAATCTGACGGTGCTGCGGCCCTGCGATGCCGTCGAAACCGCCGAGGCATGGGAAATCGCCATGGCGACGACGGACGGGCCGGTGCTGATGGCGCTGAGCCGGCAGAACCTGCCGGTGCTGCGCAGCACGACCGATGAGAATCTGTCCGCGCGCGGCGCCTATCTGCTGCGCGACAGGACCGACCGGCAGGTGACGCTGATCGCCACCGGATCCGAGGTCGAGATCGCCATGGCCGCCGCCGATCTGCTGGGGCGCGACGGTCTGCGTGCCGCTGTCGTCTCGGCCCCGTCCTTCGAGCGTTTCGCCAAACAGGACGACGCCTATCGCGCTGCGGTTCTGGGCGATGCGCCGCGCGTCGGCTGCGAGGCGGCGATCCGGCAGGGCTGGGACGGGCTCCTGCGGCATACCGACGGTTTTGTCGGCATGACCGGCTTCGGTGCCTCGGCGCCCGCGGCAGCACTTTACACCCATTTCGGCATCACGGCCGAGGCCGTTGCCGCCAAGGCGAAATCGCTGATCTGAGAGGAACCGAATGACAGTCAAGGTAGCCATCAACGGCTTTGGGCGGATTGGTCGCAACGTATTGCGCGCGATTGTGGAATCTGGGCGGACGGA
>JBDHSO010000167.1:0-8836 GCA_039808125.1 Rhodobacter sp.
AGCGCGGCCATGTCGGGCACCTGTGACGCCAGCCCCGCGACCTGCCGGGCGATCGCGGCCGTGGTGACGGCGCTGGTCGGCTGCAACTGCTCGGTCAGGGTCTGCAGATGGAAGGCCTCGCGCCAGTTGATGAGCGTCGTGAAGGCACCCGAGCCGATGACCCCGCCGATGGACTGCGTGGACAGGAAGACGATGATGAACGACAGGATGTAGTTCGGCCCCTTGCGCATCGCCGCGCCAAGGCCCGCCATCATCGCCGGCGGCATGAACAGCATCGAGGCAAAGCCGATCAGCGCCTGGCTGACCACCATCTGTTCGGGCCTTGTGTCGACCGTCGCATGCGTGTCCATCCAGGCGCCGGTCGCGATCAGCATCAGCGCGACCAGATGGAACTGCGGCGTCCGCCCGGGCTTCATCCAGCCGACGCAGGCCAGTGCCCCCAGAAGGCTGGCGCAGCAGATCGCGGCAAACAGCCCGGTCATCTGCGAGGGCGCCACCCCCAGGATCTGGAACATCCGCGGCGCGCCCGAGCTTTGTTCGGACAGGATCAGCCGGAACAGGAACAGCGTGATGGTCAGGTGCACGATCTCGGGCGAGGCGAGCCAGCGCACGTCGAACAGCGGCGATTTCCGGTGCAGTTCGACGATGACCACAAGGGTCAGCGCCAGCAGCGCCGCGGCCAGCAACCAGCCGATCCAGACCTCGGCCGTCCACCAGTGGATCGGCCCCATGACGCAGCTGACGATCAGCCCGCCGAAGCCGATCGTCACCAGCCCGAAGCTGACGAAATCCATTCCCTGGATCACCTTCTGGTGCGGCACCGGCGTCAGCGGCAGGCGAAACACCAGCACCAGCGCGACGAGGGCCATCCCGAGCGCCATCAGATGCATCGAGGTCAACCCGCCATCGCCCAGAAGTGCCGGAGAGATCACCCGCGCCAGAAGCGGCCCGAGCGAGATGAAGGCCAGCGCCACCGGCAAGCCTACCCGCATCTTCCACTGCTGGCTCAGCGGTTCCAGCATGTAGAGAAAGGCAAGCGACGACAGCGGGGCAGAGGCGATGCCCGACAGGGCCTGCACGACCACCGCAGACCGCAGGTCGAAAATCCAGACTGCCGAAAACGACACCAGCAGATAGGCGATGATGCTGACCTCGGCAAAACGGCGCAGGCCGAACTGGGTGCGGATCTTGATCAGCATCACCGGCAGCGTGGCGCGCGGGATCATGTAGGCAGCCATCAGCCAGCTTGCATCGGTGGTGCTGATGCCAAGGTCGCCGGCGATCTGCGGGATGTTCACCGAGACAAAGCCCTGACCCAGCCCCTGCGTCAGCGCAAAGACCACCGAGGCGGCGAAATAGGGCAGGGCGCGGTGCAAGGGTTTGCCCGGTGCTGGCGCCGGGGGGGCAGCCGGCGGCGCGGCCGGCGTCTCGGTCTCGCTCATGGCTGGTTCAACCCTGCCGCATTGTCGGCGATCCGGTTCAGCGCCTTCGCCAGCCGGGTCTGTTCCTCGGCCGGGATGCCGTCGAACAGCCGCTCGCGCGTTTTCTGCATGAAGGGGCCGATCCGCAGGGATTTACCGACCTCGGTCAGAAACAGCGCGCGTTTGCGCGCATCGCCATCCATCCCGCGCCGCTCGACGAAACCCTGCGCCTCCAGCGCATCGATCTGCCGTTTCAAGGTCGGCGCCTCGACCGCCAGGGCCGCGGCAAGTTCGGCCTGGGTCAGCCCTTCGCGACGGGCAAGGGTCGTGATCACCCGCGCCCGCGACATCGTCAGCCCCAGTTCGGTGGCGCTCTGATCATAGTGCCGCCGCAACTCGCGCATCGCGCGAATGAGCGAATCGACGAGGGGAGAGGTTTCCATGAGAAGCATGCTAATTGGTTTCGAAGCTAACCGCATAGCCTGCTTCCTTCGCTTTCGCAAGGGTCAAGAATGCGGCTCCGTGTGGTGGCTGCCGCCGGTTCATTCCGCGCCCGCCCGGTCCGACCGGGCTGACAGGTCGCGGTTTTGCGGCATAAGGTGGCAAGGATGGTGCAGACGAAGTGAGAGCCGTGCTGATCGAAACCAAGCTGCGTGTGCCTGTGGCCAGTGCCGGCGCCTTCCGGCGGCCGGCCTTGCTGGCCGTGCTTGCCCGGGCCGAACTTCAGCGGCTGGCGCTGATCGAGGCGCCGGCCGGCTTTGGCAAGACCACGCTGCTGGCGCAATGGGCGGCCGACCTGAAGGGCCGGGGCAAGACGGTGGCCTGGTTCTCGGCCGAGGCGGCCGACAATCGCATCGACCGCTTTCTTGCCTATCTGATCGGGGCGCTGCGGCGGGCCGATGCCGATTTCGCCCGCAACCTCTCGGCCCTGATCGACACCGCGCCGATCCCGCCGGTCGAAACCGTGCTGTCCACGCTGGTCAATGCGCTGGCCCTGCGCGAGGCTGATCTGATCGTCGTCATCGACGATTTCCACTGCCTTGACGCCCCCGACATCCGGGCCTTCGTCGAGGCGCTGCTGGGCTATGCGCCGCCGCAACTGCATCTGGTGCTGGCGGCGCGCGATCAGGGCATGCTGCAAATGGCCGGGCTGCGCGCCCGGGGGCAGATGGTGCGGCTTGACGACGGCGCCCTGCGCTTCACCCTGGCCGAGGCCGCGCAACTTCTGAACGACAGCCGCCAGCTTGGCCTGTCGACGGCCGAGCTGGCGCTTGTCCAGCACCGGACCGAGGGGTGGCCGGCGGGGCTGCATCTGGCCGGCCTGTCGCTGGAGGATCGTATCGGCCGCCGCGATTTTCTCAGCCGGTTTTCCGGCAGCGACAGCGCAGTCGCCGATTTCCTGGTGCATGAGGTTTTGGACAATCTGGCGCCCGATCTGCTGGATTTCCTGCTGACAACCTCGATCCTCGAGCGGTTCACCGCGCCGCTTGCCGATGCGCTGACCGGAGACGGCGACGGTGCGGCCATGATCGCGCGGGTCGAGGCGGCCAATCTCTTCCTGATCGCGCTGGATCGGGACCGGAACTGGTTTCGCTATCACGCGCTCTTCGCCGATCTGCTGCGCGGCGAACTGATGCGGCGCCGGCCCGATTGCGTGGCGGCCCTGCATCTGGCGGCCGCCCGCTGGCTGGCCGGCGCCGGCTTCACCTCCGAAGCGGTCGACCATGCGTTGCAGGCCGGCGATACCGCGCTTGCGGCGGAGTTGGTCGAGGCCTTCAGCATGCCCCTGATCCGCAGCCGCAGCATCGCGCAGGTCCGAAGCTGGCTTGCGCGCCTGCCGGACCAGGTGATCGAGGCCCGGCCGCGGCTGATGCTGGCGCAGGTCTGGGTACATTTCCACACCAGCCAGCCCGGCCCCGGTGCGCGCATCCTGGGCCGCGCGCGGCGGGCCATCGCGGCGCAGCGGCAGGCCGGACTGATCGAACCCGTCGCCGCTGCGGATCTCGACGCGGAAATCCGCGTGCTGACCGCCGGCGTGCTGAGCGCGGCCGATCATTCGCGCCTGGCGGTCCGCATGGGCCAGCATTCGCTGCCCGAGATGCCGAAGCATCTGCATTTCGTCCATGGCGTGCTGCACAATGTCATGGCGTTCAGTCATTATTCCCTGGGCAATCTTGCGGCGGCCCGGCTTTCCTGCCTCGTGGCGCTGGAAAGCCATGCGGCGGCGCCTTCGGCCTTCGGCATGGTCTATTCCGAACTGCTGCTGGGCCTTGCCGACAAGGCGGCAGGCGATCTGGCCGCGGCGCTGCAACGGTTTGCCCGCGCCAGCCGGCTGGCCCGCGACAGCGACGGGCCGGGGTCCTACAGCGATGCGATGGTCGGTATCTTCGAGGCCGAGATCCTCTACGAGCGCGACGATCTGGCCGGGGCGGCGGCGCTGGTCGACCTGCACCGGCCGCTGATCGAGGAATGCGGGCTGGTCGTCCATGACATGACCTGCAAGCTGCTGGTGGCCCGGCTTGCCGCCTCGCGCGGCGAGACGGATCTGGCGCTGACCGTGCTGGAGGCGGCCGAGCATCGCGGGGTCAGGAATCGTTACCGCCGCCTGTTTGCCGGCGCCCTGCACGAACGGATCAAGCTGCTGGTCGGGCGCGGTGACGTGCAGCTGGCCCGGCTGATCCTGTCCTCGCGCGGCATCGACGAGGCCTGGCTGACCGATGCCCGCGCCCGGCGTCCGGCCAGCGAACTGGAGCATCTGGCGCTGGCGCGGGTGCTGATCGGCGAGGGGCGGCCGCAGGCGGCGGTCCGGCTGCTCGACCGTCTGGGAGAGCCGATGCGGCGCGACGGCAGGATGCGGCGGCTGATGCAGGTCCGGGTTCTGGCCGCGATCGCCGCCTATCGGGCCGACAATGCGCTGGCCGCGCTGGCCGCCATTGCCGAGACGGTGGGGTTGGCGGCCCCGCAACAGGCCTTTCGCACGCTGATCGACGAAGGCGCCGCGCTGCACGACGTCCTGGCCTTTGGGCTGGAGCGGATTCCGGGCTGGAAGAAGCCCGACGGCCCGGCGCGGCAATTCGTCGGCCGGCTGCTGAGCGGGCCGCGCGCCGCCGAGGTGCCGCCCGCCGGCGCCACCGGCCGGCCGTCCTTCGATGCCCCCCCGCTCAGCCCGCGTGAGATCGACATCGCGCAGCTTCTGGGCCAGGGGTGCAGCAACCGCGACATCGGCGCGGCCCTGTCGATGGCGCCCGACACGGTGAAATGGCATCTTAAGAACATCTTCGGCAAGCTTGGCGTCGCAAACCGGACGCAGGCGGTGCTGCGCCTGCAGGAACTGGGCCTGGCCGCCCAGGGCGCCACCTGAACGGGTGGGGTGGGTGGGCCGCACCTTACCCGGAGGGGGCGGGACAGCATCCCGGCGCGAGATTAGTCTTTGATTCGGCGCCTGTCGCCGAATTGAGGAGGAGCCCCGGATGCGATCCGTCAGCATCGCCACGACTCAGATGCCCTGCACCACCGACCGGGCGGAGAACATCCGCCATGCCTGCGCGCTGGTCGAAGAGGCGGCTGCGAAAGGTGCGCAAATCGTTCTGTTGCAGGAATTGTTCGAGACACCCTATTTCTGCATCGAACGCGATCCCCGCCACCTTGCCGAGGCGACGCCCCTGGCCGGGAATCCCGCGATTGCGGCGCTGAAACCGCTGGCGGCGCGGCTGAAGGTCGTGGTGCCGGTCTGTTTCTACGAACTCGGCGATGACGGAAAGCGCTACAATTCGGTCGCCGTGATCGACGCCGACGGGTCGGTCCTGGGCCTTTACCGCAAGTCGCATATCCCGGATTTCCTGGCCTATGAGGAGGCCTATTACTTCGCGCCGGGCAATACCGGCTTCATGACCTGGGATACCGCCTATGCCCGGATCGGCCTTGGCATCTGCTGGGACCAGTGGTTTCCCGAAGCCGCGCGGATCATGGCGCTGCAAGGCGCCGAGGTCCTGCTCTATCCCACGGCCATCGGCCGGCCGGTGCGGGGCGAAACCAACGAGGCGCGAAATTCCAAGCCGCATTGGCAGCAGGCCATGCAGGGCCATGCCGCTGCAAACCAGGTGATCGTTGCAGCGGCCAACCGCATCGGCAACGAATCCGGCGGCCCGTTCGAGACGCAGTTCTACGGCGGTTCCTTCATCGCCGACCCCACGGGCGGCAAGGTGCTGGAACTGGGCGAAACCACGGCCGGGGTCGGCGTCATGACCTTCGATCTTGACGAACATGCGCTCGCCCGCAGCCGCTGGGGCCTTTATCGCACTCGCCGCCGCGATCTCTACGAACCCATCGTGACCGCAGCGGCGCCCGATTATCTGATGGTGCGCCGGGACGACTGACCCAGCCGCAAGCGAGACCAGGCCGATGACCACGACATTTGTCTTTCACGAGCTTTATCTTTGGCATGACACGGGGCATGCGGCGCTGCTTTTCCCGCCGGGGCTGACCGTGCAGCCGGGCGAGCATGCCGAGAATCCCGAAACCAAGCGGCGGATGAAGAACCTCCTCGAGGTGTCGGGGATCACCGATCACCTTTCGCTGGTGAAGCCGCGCCGGGCCACGGAGGACGAACTCGCCCGCATTCACACCCGCGCCCATATCGAGCGGATCCGCGAGATGAGCGCGGCCGGCGGCGGCGAGGCCAGCGCGCTGACGCCCTTTGGCCCGGGCAGCTATGAAATCGCCCAGCTTGCCGCCGGCGGCGCCATCGTAGCGATGGATGCCGTCCTCAGCGGCGGTGCGCGGAATGGCTATGCGCTGATCCGCCCGCCGGGGCATCACGCGCTGGCCGATCTGGGGATGGGCTTTTGCCTTTTCGCTAATGCGGCGGTGGCGATCGAGCATGCCCGCGCCATGCACGGGGTGGGCCGCGTGGCGGTGGTCGACTGGGATGTGCATCACGGCAACGGGACCCAGGCGGCCTTTTATGCCGATTCCGATGTGCTGACGCTCTCGATCCATCAGGATAATCTCTTTCCGGCGAATTCGGGCGGGCTGGACGAGCGGGGCGAGGGGCCGGGCCTTGGCTACAACCTCAACATCCCGCTGCCGCCCGGATGCGGCAACGGCGCCTATCTGGAGGTGATGCGCCGCATCGTCGTTCCGGCGCTGGAGCGGTTCCGGCCCGATCTGATCGTGGTGGCCTGCGGCTTTGATGCCTCTGGCGCCGATCCCCTCGGGCGGATGATGGTCAGTTCCGAAGGCTATCGCGCCATGACCGGGATCCTGACCGCGGCGGCAGATCTTCTGTGCGGCGGCCGCATCGTCATGACGCATGAGGGCGGCTATTCCGCATCCTACGTGCCCTATTGCGGGCTGGCCGTGCTTGAGGCGCTGTCCGGCGTGCGGACCGGGATCAACGACCCGTTCGAGCCGGTTCTGGCGGGCTATGGCCAGCAGGCGTTACAGCCGCATCAGGCGGCCGCGATTGCCGCCGCCGAAGACCTTCTGGCCGGCATCAAGTGAAACAACCAAAACCAACACCGGGGAGTGAGCCATGACCGACAAGCTGAAAGCGCCTTTCGTGATCCCGAGCCGCCGCGTTTTCCTGAAAGGCGCGGCGCTGATGGGCGGCAGCGCCGCGATGCTGGCGGCAATGAACGACGGCGCCCGCGCCCAGGGCGATGCGATCCCGGTCGGGCAGGCCGCACCCCTGACCGATTTCGCCGCCGCCGACGGGGTTGAATTCCAGAACGGCCTGACGCTGGCCTGCGAGGAGATCAACGCCCTGGGCGGCATCCTCGGCCGGCCGCTGGAACCCTATTTCGAAGACACCAAGCAGATGGGCGATGCCACCAACGTGCAGGCGGTGCAGCGGCTGATCGACCGCTACGGCGTGCATGCGGTGATCAACGGCTACAACATCGGCTCCGGCGCCGCGATCCAGGACACGATCGCCGACAGCGGCATCATCTATGTCCATTACGACACCACCATCGGCCACAACAACCTGATCAAATCCGATCCCGAGCGCTATTTCGGCTCGTTCCAGGGCGATCCGGCGGAAAACTGGTACGGTTCGGGCTTTCTCGACTTCCTGAAGGGGCTCGAGGCCGGCGGATCCTTCACCCGGCCGAACAACAAGATCGCGGTGATCCTGTCGGCCGGCGTCTATGCCACGAACATCGCCAATGCGATCAAGGATCAGGCCGCCGCCTTCGGCTGGGAGATCAGCCTGTTCGAGACGGTGAACGTGCCCACGTCGGAATGGGGCCCGACGCTGGCCAAGATCCGGCAGGACCCGCCGGCGGTGATCGCCGTCACGCATTTCCTGCCCGCCGACCTGGCGCAGTTCATGGTCCAGTTCGTGACCAATCCGACCCAAAGCCTCGTCTACATGCAATACGGCCCCTCGATCCCGGCTTTCCGCGAAATCGCCGGCGACGCCTCGCAGGGCGTGATCTACGCGACCCTTGTCGGCGCGCTTCAGGACGAGATCGGGACCGCCTTCGAAACCCGCTACAAGGAGAAGTTCGGCCCCGATGCCGGACATAATGCCGGCGCCCAGCCCTATGACGGCTGCTATCTCTGGGCGACGGCGGCGGCGCTGGCCGGCGGCACCGGAGAGCCGGACAATGCCGATCAGAACCGCCTTGTCGCCGACCGCATGCGCAACCTGATCTGGCGCGGGGTCTGCGGCACCACCCGCTTCGTCCGCGATGAACAGACGGCCTACAGCTATCCCGCGCAGGTGCCGGATTCCTCGCTGGGCATGCCGCACCAGTTCCTTCAGATCCACGACAAGGCCGAGGGCGGCAGGCTGATCGCGCCGCCGCCCTATGCGATCTCGGCCTTCATGCCGCCGCCCTGGATCAAGGGCTGAGGTCCCCGCGCATGACCGTCGCTCCGCCCCTGCTCGTCTGCCATGAGGTCAGCAAGCATTTCGGTGCGCTGGCGGCGGTCAGCAAACTGTCGTTTCAGGTCGCCGCCGGGGAAATCCTCGGGATCGGCGGCCCGAATGGCGCCGGCAAGACCACCCTGTTCGAGGTGCTGTCGGGGATGAACCCGGCCACCTCGGGCCGGATCGTCTTCGACGGCCGCGACATCACACGGATGGCGCCCGAAGCGATCTGCCACGCCGGCATCGCCCGCACCTTCCAGTTGAACGCCAGTTTCGACAGCCTGACGGTGCGCGACAATGTGCGCGTCGCCGCCTATTTCGGCCGCGACAACCGCCGGGCCCCGGGGTTGAGGATCGGCGCCGATACCGAGGCCGTGACCGATGCGGCGCTGGCCGCCGTCGGGCTGGCAAGCCGCGACCGCGCGGTTGCCGGGCGCCTGCCGGTCATCGACCGCAAGCTTCTGATGCTGGCCGGCGCCATCGCCACGCGCCCGAAGCTGCTGCTGATGGACGAACCCGTCGGCGGGCTGAACGCGGG
>JBDHSO010000168.1:0-8779 GCA_039808125.1 Rhodobacter sp.
CAAGCTTGCCGGCCGATCCGGCCAGCGCCGCCAGGGCCGAGAGATTGGCGTGGAAGGGCTGCACATCCACCCCGGGGGCCAGCCCCAGCGTGGTGCGGGCGGCCGCCGCATCGGCATCGTCGATCAGGCTGCGGCCGAAGGCGGTCAGCGCTGCGGTGTTGCTAGGGGCCGTCACCGACAGCGATATGCTTCTGCTAAATTTCTGAGCGCGCTCGCGAACAGGGTCACATCGATCCCCACACCAACGAAATTGGCACCTGCCTGTTTGCAGGCTGTGATGAATTGGGGTGAGGTCGACAACACACCCGCGATCTTCCTGACAGCACGTATGCGACCAAGCCCGTCATGGACCGCCGCCTGGACCTCCGGATGCGTTGCAACCCCTAAATGGCCCATATCCGCCGCAAGATCAGAGGGGCCTATGAACACCCCATCAACGCCTTCCACGTCAAGAATGGCATCCAGTTCTGCCAGCGCTCGAACCGTCTCGACCTGCACAATCAGACAGATCTGTTCATCAGCCGTGTGCAGATAGTCGGCGATCGCTGAGAACGCCGACGCACGGGCAAGCGCAGACCCAACGCCACGAAAACCATTCGGGGGATAGCGCGTAGCACGGACCAGTTGCCGGGCCTGCTCGGCCGTCTCGACCATCGGGATCAGAAGCGTCTGTGCACCGATGTCCAGCACCTGCTTGATCTTCACCGGATCGCCGTCCGGCAGCCGCACGACCGGGACCGACCCGCCGCGCCCGATAACGGCCAGCTGGCCCAGGATGCTGCGCAAATCGTTGGGGGCATGTTCGCCATCGATCAGCAGCCAGTCGAAGCCGGAGGTCGCGGCGATTTCCGCAGCATAAGCATCAGCCATGCCCAGCCATATGCCATGCAGCACCTCGCCTGCCAGAAGACGCTGTTTGAGGGTGTTGACCGGAACAGGCATGGGAACCTCAGAATGTCAGGGAAACTTGGCCGAAGCTGTCGAAATCGGCATGGAAATGGCTTCCGGGCGGGGCCTCGACCGGGCGGATGAAGCTGCCGGACAGCAGGACCTCGCCCGCCGCGATCCCCTGCCCCTGTTGGGCAAGGCGCCGCACCAGCCATAGGATGCCCATGACGGGATCGTTCAGCACCCCCGCCCCCAGTCCGGTTTCCTCGACGATGCCGTCGCGGAACAGAATGCCCCCGACACGGCGAAGATCAATGGCGTTGACCTCATGCCGTTGGCGGCCCAGCACGATTCCGGCATTCGCGGCATTGTCGCTGATCGTGTCGGTTATGATCCGCGCCCGACCCGTTGCCGGATCGGCCCGAAGGATGCGGGTATCGAGGATTTCTAGCGCCGGCGCGACCCAGTCGGTTGCTGCGAGGATGTCATCACGCGAGACATCATGCCCGACGAGCGGCGCCTTCATGCCGAAGGCGATCTCGGCTTCGACCCGGGGCTGGATGAACCGGTCTTTCGGCACGCTCGTCCCGTCTGCGAACAGCATGTCATCCAACAACACCCCGGAATCCGGCGTGTCGATGTTCAGTGCCTGTTGCATCGCGCGGCTCGTCAGGCCGATCTTCCATCCGATCACCTGCGCTCCAGCTGCACGCTTGCGCGCCACAAGGGCGGCCTGCACCGCGTAGGCCTCGTCAAGGGTCATGCCCGGATAGCTGAGCGACAAGAGATCGCACTGGATGCGGGACTGCTCGGCCCTGAACAGCCTTTCCGCCGCCTCCTCGATCAGCGCAGGGGTCATTCGTCAGCCACTCCGTTGCGCAGGATACCGATGCCCGGAACTTCGACCTCGATCACATCTCCCGGCTTCAGCCAGATCGGCGGGTCGAACCGTGCCCCTGCCCCGGTCGGCGTACCGGTCACGATGATGTCGCCAGGCATGAGCCGCGTGAAGGTCGAGATATAGGCAATCTGCCGGGCAATGGGGAACAGCATGCGCCCGGTCCGGTCGTTCTGGCGCAGTTCACCGTTCACCCGCGTCGTCAGTTCGACATCCAGGATCTGCGCCTCCGAGGTGAACGGCACGAGCCAAGGCCCGATGGACCCCGAAGCCTCCCAGTTCTTGCCCTGCGTGACATTGAACTTGGCGTGCCTGACCCAGTCGCGGATGGTGCCTTCGTTGCACAGGGTCAGCCCCGCGATGTGCCCAAGGGCCTCGCCCTCGGCTATGCGGCGGCCCGGCTTTCCGATCACCAACGCAATCTCGCCTTCGTAATCAAGCTGTTCGCTCTCGGGCGGCCGGATCAGCGACCGCCCCGCGCCAGTGAAGCTGCGGGCGAAGCGCGGGAAAAGCGACATGTTCGGCGGGGCGGCCTGACCGTCCTTGTATTCGGCATTGCGATCCGGGTAGTTCACCCCGACACAGATGATCTTTTCGGGATCTGGGATCGGCATATCATAGGAGAATGACCCGTCGGCATGGGTCGCGGGTTTACCGGCTCCGGCCTGCAGTATCTGGGGCATGGCACCGGCCGTGATCACGTCGCGCAGCGTCGTCCACTGCGGAAAATCCGGCGAGAGGGCGACGACCCCACCCGCAGCGGTAACGCCCCAGAACTGCTGCCCATCGGCGGTAAAGGTGACAAGATTCATCTGATGGCTCCTCACAGTGGGATATTTGAGTTCAAAGGGGGTCTCCGGGACCGGCATGGCCCGCTTCGCGACCAGGCTCCGGCAGGATGCAGAAACCCGACGCGCAGCCTGCGCGTGATTGTGTTCCCGGGTGTTGTGGTCCGCGCGCTACAAAATGCTTGCGGGTCCGCACGGGCCAAGGCCCCGCCGGTGTCAGGCTTCGCTTTCTAGGTTCGCGCGCTTGCTGCGGATGGCCGGCACCAGCATCAGAATGATGATTCCGCAGGATGCCGCCAGAAAGCCTGCACTGATCGGGCTTTGTATGAAGGTCGCCGGATCGCCATGCGAGATGAGCAGCGCCCGCCGGAAGCTTTCCTCAAGCATTGGACCCAGCACGAGCCCCAGGATGAACGGCGCGGGCGAATAGTTCAGCTTGGTCATGAAATAGCCGAACGCGCCGAACGTCGCGCCCCAGAGGATGTCCGTGGGATTGTTGGACAGCGTGTAGATCCCGAACGACGACAGCACCAGGATCATCGGGAACAGCCACGAATAGGGCACCTTCAAGAGCGAGGTCCACAACCGGATCAGTGGCAGGTTCAGCATGACGAGCATGACGTTCCCAATCCACATGCTGACGACCAGCCCCCAGAACAGATTGGGGCGCTCGCTAATGATGTTGGGGCCGGGGGTGATGCCATGGATCATCAGTGCGCCGATCATCAGCGCCATGGTCGCACTGCCGGGAACGCCTAGCGTCAACGTCGGAATGAACGAGGTCTGCGCCGCGGCGTTATTGGCGGCTTCAGGCGCTGCCACCCCTTCGATCGCGCCCTTGCCAAAGCGCGACGGATCCTTGGCCAGCCGCTGTTCCATCAGATAGGCAGCGAAGGAGCTGACGGTCGCACCAATGCCCGGGATCACCCCGAAGAACATGCCGACACCCGTGCCGCGCAGGATGGGCTTCACCGAAGCTCGCGCCTCTTGCCGGGTCAGCATCAGGCTTTCGATCTTCACATGCCCGAGGTTTTCTTCCTTTTTGGGCGACAGTTCACGGATGATCTCGGCGAAGGCGAACAGACCCACCGCGACCACCACGAAATCCAACCCATCCATCAGCGAAGTGAATCCGAAGGTGTAGCGCATGACACCTGAATTCAGGTCCATCCCGATCATGCCCAGTAGGATGCCGAACAGGGCCATCAGCAGTCCCCGCACCAGCGCCCCATGTGACAGCACCGCGGTCGCGACCAGCGCCAGGACAATGATCGAGGTATATTCGGCGGCCCCGAACTGAAGCGCGGCGCGGCCAAGCGACGGGGCAAACAAAGCGATCGCCAAGGTGCCGATACATCCTGCTACAAAGGATCCGATCGCCGCGACAGCAAGAGCCGCACCCGCCCGCCCCCTGCGGGCCATCTGATAGCCATCAATGCAGGTGACGACAGATGAACTTTCGCCGGGCAGATTGACCAGAATCGCGGTGGACGATCCGCCATAAGAGGCGCCGTAATAGATACCGGCGAGCATGATCATCGACGACTCGGGCGACAGGCCATAGGTCATTGGCAGCAGCACCGCGATCGTCACCAGCGGCCCGACCCCCGGCAGCATCCCGATAAAGGTGCCCAGCGTGACGCCCAGAAAACAATAAAGCAGGTTCTGGAAGGTAAAGGCGACAGCCGCGCCAATCAGCAGACCATCCAGCATCAGAACACCCTCCACAGCGCAAGATGCATGCCGAGCCCGACATTGAAGATCAGGATGGGCATCAGATTGCCCACTACCAGCAGCGCAGGCAGGTGGCGAAGGTTGCGGGCCGGATCAGCCCACCATGCGATTACGATCATTGCCGTCACGGCAGGAATCACACCCGCCGACCTTATCAGCAATGCAAAAGCGGCGATGGACAACAGGACAAGAGCAAGCGCCCGCCAGTTGATGGAGTCCAGCAACTCGCGCTCTGTCCGCCGCATCAGCGCGCCGCCGACCTGCACCAGGCCCAGTAGCACGATGGCAGCAGACACGATCCGGGGCATGTAACCCGGCCCCATGTTGAGCGCACTGCCCGGATTATAGTTCTGTGCCATGACGAAGGCGGCCACACCCATCAGCGTGAACACCCCTCCGCCCAGGATGTCTTTGTCCCGCCACATTCTGATCTCCTCCAGATTATCCCGCCGCCCGGACCTCAGCTCTGCTGGCGACGCGCAATGTGCTCGTGCAGATTGTTGAACTTGTAGTTCAGATCCGCGCTCATCTCCTGCACCTCGAAGGCAACGGCCAAAGGCGTGCGATCTGCGAGCGGCTTTGTCAGCGCCTTGACCTCGGCGAAGATCTCGTCCGCCGCAGCCTTCTTTGCATCCAATGTCCGCCCGGCCCCGATCCGCAGAACCACATGGACAAAGGCGTTGTCCGGATGTTTGTCGCCGATAAGGGCCTGTTCGATCACCTGAAACCGGATGCGGATGCCGCCGATCGGGAATAGCCCGGTCCGCAATGCGGAATCGTAGACGGTCTGGGCAAGTTTCTTCACTTCGGGCTCATCGGCAATATTGGCCGAAACCTCGATCCAGGCGTGAGGCATGAAAGTTTCCTTGAGGGGTCGTTCAATGATCGGCCACGTGTGCGGGCCCGGTCTTGCAGGGATGATCCGGTCACCGGGCGGCCAGCGCCCGGTGACCGTCGGTCTCACTCCGGCTGGATGCCGGCGTCGGCGATCACGCTTTGCCAGCGTTCACTTTCCGCCTGGACGAATGCTGCGAATTCTGCGGCAGAACCACCCTTGGCCATGGCCCCGGCATTCTCAAGGCTCGTCCGCACCTCGGGCTTTGCCAGTGCAGCATTGATCGACGCATTCAGCTTTTCGACAACATCCGCAGGCGTGCCGGCCGGAACCGCGACGCCATACCAGCCGGTGACGTTGAACCCCGTGTAGCCCAGCTCGTCCAGGGTCGGCACGTCGGGCAGCGAGGCCAGCCGGTCCGCTCCGGTGACGGCCAGGGGCACCAGGGCACCCGACTGGAAATGCGGCAGCACCGAGGACGGGCTGGACAACATGAGCGACACCCGTCCGGAGAGCAGATCGGTCAGCGCCTGGCCCGATCCCGAATAGGGGATATGAACCAACTGGATGCCGACTTCTTTCTGGAACAGAAGCGAGGCCAGATAAGAGGCCGCAGCTCCCGAGGCGAAGTTGATCTTGCCGGGCGCGGCCTTGGCCTTTTCAACCAGAGCTTCAAGCGTCGGAGCCTCGATCGCGGGGTTCACCGCAACGACATATGGGGCCTCTGACAGCTGGGAGACGAAGGTGAAATCCTTGGCCGGGTCATAGTTTGTGGCCAAGTAGAGCGAAGGGTTGAGCGACATCGTTGCCTGAAGCACGAATGTCATCGTGTAGCCGTCTGCCGCCGCGTCGGCTCCGGCCTTGGTGCCGCTGATCCCCTGTGCGCCCGGCTGGTTTTCGACCAGAACCGGCTGCCCTATGGTTTTCGACATCTCATCCGCAACGATGCGCGCGACGATATCGGTGCCACCGCCAGAGTTGAATGGAACGATGAACCGGATCGGCTGCTCGGGAAACCCTTCGGCCAGCGCAGGCTGAACAAGCAGGGGCAGCGCGAGTGCCACCCCAAACAAAGTCTTCAACTTCACAGTCATCACCTCTCCTCCCTGATGATCCCGATCTTGCTCAACCGGCTTTCTTGGCCGCGAAAAGCTCGTCGATTTTGCGTTCATATTCGTGGTAGTTGAGGAAGCCATACAGCTCCTCCCGCGTCTGCATCTCGGCCAGAACGCCCTTCTGCGTACCCTTGCTGCGGATTTCCTCGTAGGTTTTCAGCGCGGCAAGATTCATCGCGCGCGCCGCAGACAGGGGATAGAGTGCGGCCGCAACCCCGGCACCGGCCAATTCCTCGGTGGTGAAGTTCGGCGTTTTGGAAAACTCGGTAATATTGGCCAGAACCGCGTAAGGCCGGCCCAGCGCTTCGGCCAGTTTGCTGTACTGATCAAGAGAGGTGAAAGCCTCGGCAAAGATCATGTCTGCCCCTGCCTCGACATAGGCGCAGGCCCGGTCGATGGCCGCATCAAGTCCCTCAATGGCCAAGGCATCGGTTCTGGCCACGATCACGAAATCCTCATCATGACGCGCATCGACGGCCGCTTTCACACGGTCCAGCATCTCCTCCTTCGAGACGATCTCCTTGCCCGGACGGTGGCCACAACGCTTCAGCGCGACCTGGTCTTCCATATGAAGTGCACCGGCCCCGTCCTTGATCAGACCGCGCACGAGTCGTGCGATGTTGTAGGCTCCACCGAACCCGGTATCCACATCGACCAGAACAGGCAGGTCGGAGGCATCCGAAACCTTGCGCAGATCCGCAAGGACGTCGTTGATTGTGGTGATGCCCAGATCCGGCAGGCCGTAGGAGGCGTTCGCGACGCCTGCGCCGGCCAGATACAACGCTCGATAGCCGACTTTCTTGGCCATGAGCGCGGTATAAGCGTTGATGGTACCCACGATCTGCAGCGGATTCTCTTCGCGCAGTGCCTGGCGGAACCGCGCACCGGCGGAAGTCTTTGTGGGCGTGTAGGTTAGCATATCATCCTCACAGTTTGGTAGGTGGCCTTGGCCTTTTCCAGGAGACTCATACAATATGGATTGATATGTCAAATATTTCGACATAATCTGCCAAAGTGTCCCATATAGTGGAATGATAATGGAAAAAGGCGCACAGCTGATCTATCGGGTTTCGGATGTTCTGGAGCTGCTCCTCACCCAAAACGAGCAGGGCCTTGGCGTTGCTGAAATCGCGCGGTCTCTCGGCTTCTCGGGGTCAACCACGCACAGGATTCTGCAGGCCTTGGCCGATGCGGGACTTGTGTGGCAACTGCCGGTCGGAC
The DNA here is from genome assembly GCA_039808125.1 of Rhodobacter sp. Classification (GTDB taxonomy): domain Bacteria; phylum Pseudomonadota; class Alphaproteobacteria; order Rhodobacterales; family Rhodobacteraceae; genus Pseudogemmobacter. The sequence continues at coordinate 7,480 of JBDHSO010000168.1, forward strand.
GGCGCTATGTTCTGGGGCCAACCTGCTGCCTCTTGGGCGGCGCTGCCTTTCCGCGGTTTAACATGTTGCCGCTGATCGAATCTGCGCTTCAGAACGTGGCAGAGACGACAGGGGACACTGTCTTTGCGTTCCTGCGCGAAGGCCGCTTTACCCGATGCATCAGCCGTTGCTCGGGCAGCTTCCCGGTTAAGTCCCATGTCACCGAAGTCGGCGCCACTCGTGCGCTTGGTCTGGGTGCGGGCGGTCTTGCCATCTTGTCGGCCCTCCTCCCCGAGGAAGCCGACGGGATCCTTGCCGAAAACGCCGCAGACATTCGGGCAGCCGGACGAGAGCCCGAAGATGTAGCGCACGATCTGGCACGTGCGCGGGAAGCAGGCCTTGCGATCCGCCACCTGCCCTTGCTGAACGTCACCACGATCTCGATCCCGCTCTCGAACGTATCAGGACGTACCATTGGCGCCCTCAGCCTGAGCGCGATCTCGCCGCGCATGTCTGGCGATCACCTGCTCTCGGCGGTAGATTACATGCGTCGGGCCAGAAGCCAGATTGCAGCCCAGGTCGAAGTTGACGAAGCCGTTCTGAGCAGGCTCACACCTAGCCCAGCCCGAGGATGATCGGTGCACGAATCCGCGCCCGCTCGACCTCCTGAAAGCCAGATCATTTGAAACTGGAGTTTCGACCAGCCATCCTGTGAAAGACGTCAGGGTCAAGACCCATTAATCGGCTTGAGGCCGCTGGGCCTGAGTGATTCAAGTTCCCGAACTGACGGGGGGTGATCATGAGCAACCTTTCTGGTTGACCGACGAGCAGGTGGAGCGACTGCGACCGTTCTTTCCGAAGAGCCCGAGGAAGCGACGAGATCGATGATCTGCGGGTCTTGAGCGGCATAATCTTAATCAATCGCAATGGGTTGAGATGGCTTGACGCTTCTCGGGAGTGTGGCCCGCCCAAGACCCGCTACAATCGCTGAAAGCGGTGGGGTATCACAGGCGAAGCGCCATTGGTTCGAGCGTGGCTGTGATGAAGGGCGTCTTCGCCCAGATGATGGAGAGGCTGCGGTCGCGCCCGGACATGCTGTAAATGACGCTGTGTAGCTTGACGTGGTTCAGGACACGATGCTGTCCCGTGGAGTGGTGTAGCTGGCGCTGATCGTCACCGAGTTCTTCGGCGCGGGTCTGCTTGATCAGGATGCCGCCGCGGGCAGGCCGATGACAGCATCTTCGCCATTGGCGCGATGGTTTCCGGCGTCAGGTAGCGGGCGCGCTGGACGGCCCGTTCATTGCTCTGTTCCAGCAGCGGC
>JBDHSO010000169.1:0-8712 GCA_039808125.1 Rhodobacter sp.
CGGGGGCGGGTGAAACTGGTGTCGTCGTTCGTGGGATCGTCGATCCAGCCCAGCCCCTGCTGTGTCAGATAGTCGCGCAAGGCGCCCCGGGGGATCGCCAGCAGCGGGCGCAGGAAGCGGATGCCCCCGGCGGTAAAGCCGGGGCGCGGGCCGGTCAGCCCGTCGAGCCCCGCCTCGCGCGCCAGACCCATCAGCAGCGTTTCCGCCACATCATCGGCGGTATGGCCGAGGAGGACGGCCTTCAGCCCGCGCTCCGCCGCCCAGCCCGCCAGCAGGGCGATCCGGGCCTGGCGGGCGCGATCCATCAGGTTGCCCGGCCCCTCCGGCGCGGTCCAGCGCAGCGTGGCATGCGCCACACCCCAGCCGGCGCAGATCCGGGCGACCTGCCGCGCCTCCTCCGCCGCCTCGGGGCGCAATCCATGGTCGACGGTGGCGGCCTCGACCGGGCGACCGCTGCCTCTGGCCGCGCGCAGGGTCAGGTGCAGCAGCGCCAGCGAATCGCCGCCGCCCGAAACGGCAACGCCGACCGGACCCGCGCCATCGCGCAGCGCCGCGGTAGCGGCGGCGAGCAGGGTTGCCCCGTTCAGGAGCACCCGAGGCCCTGCATCGCCGCCGGCGCCTGTCCGGCCGCGGAAGACGCAGGATATTGCGTGGCGATCTGGCCCAGGGTGACGCAGGCCTCGTTCAACTGGCCAAGCTGGCCGAGGATCCCGCCCAGTTGCAGCAGCGCATCGGGCGCGAACCTGCCCTGCGGATCGCTGGAATAGCTGTCCAGATAGGCCCGCCCGGCATTGGCCAGATCGCCGGCCTGGCGCAGCGCCTCGCCGCGCAGGAAATGCGCTTCGGGAACTAGCGGCCCGCCAGGATAGGATTGGGCATAGGTCGCAAAGAGCGCTGCAGCACCGGGAAAGTCACCCTGACCGAGCACCCCCTTGGCCCGGTCGAAGTCTTCCTTTTCGGCGACGGCCAGTTCCGGGCCGCCGGAGGTTGCTGTGCCGCCGCCGGCACCCGCCGGGGCGGCCGATCCGGCACCGCCCAGTTCCGCCGTCTTGCCAAGCGACATGGGATCGCACCCTTCGGTCGCCTCGCAAAGCCGGAACTCGATGTCGCCGATGCGGTTGGTGCCATCCGCGACCACGCGGTCCAGCCGCAGCTCGACCTCTTCGGTCCGCGCCGTCAGCCTGGCCAGCGCAGCCTCGATCGCATCCATGCGTTGCAGCGCATCGCCACCGCCAAGGCTGGCGGTGCCGGCGCCGGTCGCGGTCATCTCGGCCTTGAGCGCGTTGAACTCTGCCGCCAGCCGGTCAAGCTCGATCCGGACATCGGCCAGCGTCTGTACCCGGTCCTGCGCCAGCGCCGGCGCCGCGGCCAGAGACAGCGCCAGCAGCGGCAGGATCAGCCGCAGCCGTGCCATCTCAGACCCCCGCGCCGACCGACAGCACCGTCACGGCGCGACGGTTCTGCGCATAGCAGGCCTCGTCCGAACAGACCTGCAACGGGCGTTCCTTGCCGTAGGAAATGGTCTTCATCCGCGCCGAGGATACGCCCTGCGCGATCAGGAACTGCTGGACCGAGGCCGCGCGGCGTGCGCCAAGCGCGAGGTTGTATTCGCGGGTGCCCTGTTCGTCGGCATGGCCCTCGATGATGATCGCATAGCCCGGGTTCTGGTTCAGCCAGGAGGCCTGGGCGCTCAGGATGCTGCGCGCCTGATCCGACAGCGTCGACTGGTCGACCGCGAAATGTACCATGTCGCCGACCGTCTGGTTGAAATAGGCGATCGAGCGCGGGTCGCTCGGATCGCCAAGGCCGGTGGTGTCGACATAGGCGGTGCCGCCGCCGGCGCCACCCGCGCCGCCGTCACCCCCCGCACCATAGCGGTCGGGGTTCTGACAGGCAGCCAGCGTCAGCGCCGCCAGAATCATCAGGGCCTTGGGCGTCAGGGTCATGGGTCTGTCCTCGTTCGGTTTTTCGCGCGTTGCCGCGGCAGATGCCGCCACGGTAGCAGCTTTGCGCCCCCGGGGGAATCCGGGGGCGGGGTTTGTCAGGGCAGAAGCGGCGACCAGGCCGGATCCGATGCCGGACCTTCGGTCGGGACCTGCTTCAGGTTGCGCCCTGTGATGTCGACCGACCAGAGCGAGGCCTGCCCGCCGGCGCCCGCCGTCTCGCGGGTGAACATGATCACCCGGCCGTTCGGCGCCCAGGTCGGGCCCTCGTCAAGGAAAGAGGCGGTCAGCAGCCGTTCCTCGCTGCCGTCCGACCGCATCACGCCGATGTGGAAGCGGCCGGCGTTCTGCTTGGTGAAGGCGATCAGGTCGCCGCGCGGGCTCCAGACCGGGGTGCCGTAGCGGCCCTCACCGCCGGAGATCCGCCGCGCCTCGCCGCCGCCGGTGGGCATGATGTAGATCTGCGGCGCGCCGGAACGGTCGCTTTCGAACACGATCTGGCTGCCGTCGGGGCTGAACGAGGGCGCGGTCTCGATCGAGGGCGCGTTCGTCAGCTGCCCGACCGCGCCGGAGGCCAGATTCATCAGGTAGATGTCGGTATTGCCGCCGCGCTCCAGGCTGAACACGACCGATCCGCCATCGGGCGAGAAGCGCGGCGCGAAGGTCATTGTCCCGGCCTGTTCCTCCAGCGTGCGGCGCTTCAGGCTGCCCACATCCATCAGCGTGATGCGGGGAAATCCGGTCTCATAGGAGGTATAGAGGATCCGGTCGCCGCTGGGCGAGAAGCGCGGCGCCAGCACGATGGCCGAACTGTCGGTCAGGAACTGGACGTTCGCCCCGTCGTAATCCATCACCGCGAGCCGCTTCAGCCGGGCGTTCTTCGGCCCGGATTCCGAGACGAACACCACCCGGCTGTCGAAATAGCCGCCCTCGCCGGTGATCTTGGCATAGACCACATCGGCCACCTTGTGCGCCATCCGCCGCCATCCGGCGCGGGTGCCGGCGAATTGCAGCGCCGCGCCTTCGATGGGCTGGCCATTGAACACGTCATAGGCGCGGAACTTCACCGTGATCCGGTCGCCCGAGGCCTGCACCGCGCCGGTGATCAGCACCTGGGCGTTGATGGCCTTCCAGTCCTCGAAGGCGATGCCGCCGTCGAAGGCCGTGATGCGGCTGATGAAGGCGTTTTCCGGGATTTCCCGGAAGAAGCCGGTGCCGACCAGATCCGAAGTGACGACGCGCGACAGGTCGCGCGCCAACTCGCCCGCGCCGCCCTCGTCGACGAAGACCGGGGCGGCGATCGGCATCGGCTCGATCACGCCGGGGCCGATCACGATGCGCGGCGGACTGCCGTCCTGCGCCGCGGCAGGGTCGGGGGAAAGACCGCCAAGACCAAGGGCCATCAGGGCCGCAAGGGCCGACGATTGAAATCGGGGGATCAGTTTCATCTGCCTCATGCTCCGTTCCTGCCGTCTACGCCCCGGGGGGAGGGGCGGTCAGGGGAAATTTCCGCATGCCGCGGCCCCTGGGGGTGGTTTTCACCTTGTCTCGCTTCGTATCCGTTCCGGTCATCTCAGCCGCATCCCGTTTGCGTCGAAGACGAATTCCAGAACCTTCCACGTTTCGTACTTGCCGGGCGGCAGCGGGATGCCGTTGTCCATATAGGCGCGCTGGATCGCCCGGCGCGCGGCGTCGAAGGCCACCCTGGCAGCATCGGCGCTGGGGGCATCCTGCTCGATCACGCGGATGTCCACCGGCTTGCCCGAGGGGTCGAATTCGACCCTTACCACGATGACCGTGCTCATGGCATCGGTCGAGACCGCCCCGAGGTTCCACTTGTTCGCGATCGCGCTCGAAATATCGCCGATCTCGCGCGCGTTCAGCGGCGGGCCGGCAGGGGCGTCGCGTCCGCCGCCGCCGGTCTCGGCCGGGGTCTCGCTCGCCGCCTCGGCAAGGGCTGCGGCGATGGCATCGGCGGCGGCCGCATCCTCGGCCGCGGCTTCGGAACTGGCGGTCGCGGTATCGCTGCGGGTTTCGGCCGGCGCCGGCCGGGCGGGCCTGGCGCGGGGCCGGGGAGAGGATGTCATCCCCAGCGCCTGATCCTGCTCTTCGGTCGCCTCGGTGCGCAGCACGTCGCCGGATTCCTCGGGCACCGTCTCCTGCCGGGTCTCCTGCGGCTCCTGCGGTGTCTCGCTCGGCGTCTCGCTGACGGCGGCCTCGGGCGTCTCGGCCTGGGTCGCATCCTCGGGCACGTCGACGGGCCTCGGCGCCACGCGGTCGGCGGGCTTCGGCCTCGGCCGGGGCGAGGTGCTCATCGAGGGCAAGGGCTGGTCCTCGGGCGCGGGCGGCAGGTCGTTCGGGACCGGCTGGGGCTGGGGCTCCGGTTCCGGCACGGGGTCGGGCCGGGGGGCCGGCTCTGGCTCTGGCGCGGGCGCGGGGTCGGGCTGCGGGTCCGGTACGGGCACAGGCTCGGGTTCGGGCGCCGGTGCGGGCTCTTCGCGCGGCGGGGGCGGGGTTTCGGCCGCTGGCGCGGGCGTCTCGTCCGGCGCCGCCGCCGGCGTTTCGGAGGGCCGTTCCGAGGGCTGCGGCGCGGTCGACTGCATCGCGTCGAATTCCGCCGCACTGATCATCGAGACCTGCATCGGAATGATCTCGGGCGCGGCCGAGGGCGCAAACAGCCAGTCGCCCAGCAGAATCCAGGCGATGGCGCCGGCATGACCGACGCCCGACCAGAACACACCCTGCCGCAGGCCCGTTTCCATCCCGTCAGCCCCGGTCGCCCGCACCGAAATCCGGGCCCTGGCCGTCGGTCACGAAGCCGATGTTGTTGAAACCCGCGGCCGACAGCGCGCCCATGACCTGCGCCACCCGCTCATAGGGCAGGCTGCCGTCGGCGCGCAGGAACACCTTGTCGCTCTGCCGTTCGGCGGCGATGGCGCGGAGCTTGGGGATGAACTCGGCCTCGGGCACCTCGGCGTTCATCACCATGATGCGGCCATCCGCCGTGAGGCTGATGGTCAGCGGCTCTTCCTGCTCGGTCGGCAGGGCGGCGGCGGCCGTCTTCGGCAGTTCCACCGGCACGCCCACCGTCATCAGCGGAGCGGCCACCATGAAGATGATCAGCAGGACCAGCATCACATCGACAAAGGGCGTGACGTTGATCTCGCTCATCGCCGCGGCGGTGCCGCGCCGCCTGCGCCGCCGCCCGCCGCCGCCGTCCGCCTTTCGCATGACACCCGCGCCCATGGCTCAGGAATCCAGCTGGCGCGACAGGATCGTCGCGAATTCGTCGGCGAAGCTTTCGTAGTTGCCCTGGATCCGCTCGCTGTCGGCGTTGAGCTTGTTGTAGAAGACCACGGCCGGAATGGCGGCGATCAGGCCGATGCCGGTCGCCAGCAGCGCCTCGGCGATCCCCGGGGCCACCACGGCAAGAGAGGTGTTCTGGCTGATCGCGATCTGCTCGAAGGCGTATTTGATGCCCCAGATCGTGCCGAACAGCCCGATGAAGGGCGCGGTCGAGCCGGTGGTGGCCAGAAAGGACAGTCCCTTGTTCAGCGATTCGCTTTCGCGGGCGATGGCCACATCCATCGCACGGTCGATCCGGGCTTGCGCCCCGGCGATCAGCGCGCCGTCCTGCCGGTGGCTGCGCCGCCATTCCAGCATGCCCGCGGCGAAGACCTTTTCGCTGGCGCCCTGCGGTTCGGGGCCGATGCGTTCGTAAAGCTCGTCCAGCGGCTCGCCCGACCAGAAGGCGCGGTCGAAGACCGCCGCCTCGGACCGCGCGCGGCGGTACTGGAGGTGTTTCTGCACGATGATGGCCCAGGACCAGAACGACATGATCATGAGAAGGATCATGACCAGCTTCACGACCAGGGTCGCGCGGGCGAAGAGGGCGAGGAGCGAGAAGTTGATCTCCTGCGCCATCGCGAGTGATGCGGTATCCATTAAGCCTGCTCTTTATGGTGTCGGGCCGTTTCGTCGGTCCGTTAGCGCCGATTCTACCAATGTTACAGGGGGAACGCCAACACAAGTTGGCGAACGGCGGCGGTTCGCCGGGACCGCGTCGGGCCGTGCCGCCCCGCCCGCCGCTGTCTGGCCGCTATCCGTCCGTTCCGGGCGGGGCCGCGACCAGCGCCGCGCGGATATCGGCGGGGATGCGCGCGGCCTGCCCGTCGCCCGTCAGGCAGGCCAGCGTCACGCCGGCGCGAAACAGGACTTCGCCGCCGCGCGTCACCGCCTGCTCGACCACGATCCGCGCGCCGGTGATCTGCAAAAGCCGGGTCGCGACCGTCAGGTCGTCGCCGAACCGGGCGGGCCTGAGGTAATCGGCCTCCAGATGCCGCACGGCAAAGACAAGGCCGCGGCCGGCCAGCAGCGCGCGCTGGTCGACGCCCATCTGTCGCACCCATTCGCTGCGCCCGCGCTCGATGAATTTCAGGTAATTGGCGTAGTAGACGATCCCGGCCAGATCGGTATCCTCGTAATAGACCCGGACGGGCAGGCTATGGATCATGGGGGGCTCCTTTGGCGCCGGATGCTGGCCGAGCGGCGAAGCAAGATCCAGCCCGGCCTTGCGCCCATCCGCGCCGCACCCGACATCGCTCGGGCAACACAGGAGTTTTCCGGATGCGCCCGCTGACCGTCGCCCTTGCAGCCTGCCTGGTCGCACCCGTCGCCCTTGCCGAAGAGGTCGGGCGCGTCGGTGTCGACTGGGTTGGCAACGATATCGTCGTCGAATCCTTCCCCGACCCCAAGGTCGCGGGCGTGACCTGCCACATCGCCTATTTCGACCGTTCGGTCTATGACCGGCTCAGCCAGGGCAACTGGTTCGAGGACCCGTCCTATTCCGCGGTCGATTGTTCGCAGACCGGCCCGATCACCCTGTCCTCGGGCCTGTCCAACGATCCCGACGGAGAGCGCGTCTTCTCCGAACGCCAGTCGCTGATCCTGAAGTCGCTGGTCGTCACCCGGATCTGGGACAGGAAGAACAATGCGCTGATCTATCTGGCCCATGCCAATGAACTGACGCAGGGGTCGGGCAAGATGTCGCTGTCGGTGATCCCGCTACCCCCGCCCTGACAGGCGGTCCGCGGCAAGCCGCGCCAGATCCGCCGCATGGGCCGCCAGCGCGGCCCGGCCCTTCGGCGACAGGGCGTAAAGACCGCGGGCCGGGCGCTCGAACCAGCCGTAATGATCGTCGCGCATCAGCCGCGCGGCCCGGGGGACACCGCTTTCCGCCGCCACATCCGCCGCCTTGCGCGGGCCCGCCTCCAGCCGGGCCAGACAGCGCAGCGCATCCTGCCGGTAGGCGGTCATCCGCGGCACGCCGGCGGTGCCCGCCGTGTTCGGATCGCCGACGCGGCGGTGAAACTCGCGCAGCAGCCGCGCGCCGAGGCGGCTGTCGCGGCGCGGCCGGTAGGGCGCGGGGTCGAGATGGGGCTCGACCCGGCCCTCGCGCAGTGCCAGGAGGCCAAGCCCCAGCCGGCGGCACAGCGCGATGATGTCGCGGTAGCGCGTGCCCCAGCCGCGCGGGCCAAGGGCCACGGCCAGATAGACCCGGTCGGTCACGTCCTGCCGGGCGATCCCCTGCAGGACGAGGGCCAGCGAAAAGGACAGTTTCATCTCGACGACGACGGGCGGCTCGTCGCCGCGGCAGGCCATCACGTCACAGGCGCCGATCTCGGCCTTGACCACATAGCCCTGCGCCTCGAGAAACCGCTTCAGCGGCGGATAGAGGTCGGCCTCGCGCAGCGCGGACATCGCCGGCTCAGACCGGGCCAAGGCGGGCGGCCAGCCGCAGCGCATGCGAGGGGTCGCGCACCACCGCCGGCAGGGCGGGGTCATAGGCCGCCCGGATCAGCCCGGCGATCACCGGTCGCAGGATCGCGGTCTCGCCCGCCCGGGCCAGCGGCGCCTCCGCGGCAAAGGCGCCATCGCCCCAGCTGAGGACGGCGCCAGCCGCCTGCACCAGCGCAAGATCGGCCGCCGGCATCTCCGCCAGCGCCGCATCCATGCGCAGGAAGACGAAAACCGCCCGGATCGCCCCGGCGGCATCGAAGCGGAACAGCCGGAACTGGTTCGCCCCTTCAGCGGCAAGGCGGGCGCAGAGCGGCGCAAGGCCGGGAACCAGCCGGTCGAGATTCGGCACCTGCGGCAGTTCCTCCCAGTCGCGAAAGAAGAACAGCATCAGATTGGCGCCGAGTTCGGGGTCGGTCTCGGCCATCCGGTGCCCGGCCAGCGCCACCACCGCCTCGATCGCGCCCTTGACGGTGGCAAGCGTGGCATCGTCGACGCCGAAGACCACGGGCACGATGGGCCGGCCCCAGCGCGCACAAAGAAAGGATCCGTCAGGGCGGGTGAACAGGGCGGCAATCTCGTCGGCGGTCATGGCGATCTCCTGCAACGGCCCAGATCTACCCTCCCTCCCGCCCGGCCTCAACCCGCAGGGCCAAAGGCCCCCGCCCATCCCGGCCCGCCCGTCCCGCCCGCCGCCTGCTATTCCCGCACGACGGGGGAAACGCATGCCCAAACCCGGCACAACGCGCCCGCCCGCGTACCCTCAGCCCACCGGACAGATCCGACCCCCGGGGCCGTACCCCCGCCGCCGGACCTACCGCATCCGCCCAACTGTCCGCGGCCACACCCGCCCCTTCCTCTTGACCGAAATACCCCCGGGGGGGGCCTTGCCGCAGTGGGGGGGATGGAATTAAATTGGAATGGGTGGATCCCGGTGTGGTGGAATTAGGGGGTCAGGAAGGGGCTGAAACCG
>JBDHSO010000170.1:0-8642 GCA_039808125.1 Rhodobacter sp.
GAACCCGAGGTCGTCATCATCGCAACCGGCGGCGTTCCCGATCAGATGGAATCCGAAGTGCCGGGTGCAGACATGGCCGAGACGCTCTGGGACGTGATCGGCACACCGGGCGACCTGCACGGCGACGTGATCTTCTTTGATGTCACCGGCAATGCGACCGGCGTGAACGGCGCCACGACCATGGCCCAGCGTGGCGCGCAGGTGACAAGCGTAACCCCGGATTCGATGCCGGGAATGGAGACCAGCGGCACCGAACGCCCGCTGATGATGCGAGCCTTCTACGAAGCCGGCGTGACCCATATCGCCGATTCCCGGCTGGTCGGCATCACGCGGCGCGACAACCGGCTGTTGGCGACGCTGGAGAACGTCTTCTCCAACATCCGCACCGAACACGAGGCCGACCGCATCGTGATCGAAAATGGCACCATCCCGGTGGATGAGACCTATCGCGACCTGACCGAAGGGTCCGACAACAAGGGCGCCTTCGACCTCGACGGGATGGCCAGCGACCTTCCGGCCATTGCCCCGGAAAGCCGGAGCTATCAGTTGTTCCGCATCGGCGATGCGGTATCGTCGCGCGACATCCACGCCGCCATTCTGGAGGCGGCGCGCATCGGCCGCGCCATCTGAACCGGGAGACACCATGAAGATCGCACGGGCGCGGATTTACCTCATCGACAGCGGCGGCATCCGCCCCGTGATTCTGGAACTGGAAGCCGAAGACGGCACCATCGGCCTTGGCGAAGCTGCCATTGCCTATGGTGTCGGCTCTACCGCGGCGGCCGGAATGATAAAGGACATTCTGGAACGCTATCTGACCGGCGGCGTCAGCGCCTTTCGGGGCGAGGCGATCTGGAACGAGTTCTATGACCACAGCTTCTGGGCCAAGGGTGGGGGGCCGGTGGTAATGGCCGGCATCAGCGCCGTCGAGCAGGCGATGGTCGACCTGCGCGCACGGGCGCTTGGCGTGCCTGCCTATGAACTGCTGGGCGGCAGGATCAACGACAGCCTGCGCGCCTATTGCAACGGCTGGTATTTCGGCTGCACCGCGGATGCGCAGCTTCCGGCCGCGGCCGAACTGGCAGCCCGGGATGGTTATGGGGCGCTCAAGTTCTATCCTTTCGTCGAGATCCGGGCGGAGGGCCGGCTGCGTCACCCGTCGCGCCGCGCGACCGGCGATCAGACGGTGGTGCGCCGCGCGATCGACCGGGTTGCAGAAATCCGCCGCGCCGTGGGGCCGGGGGTCGAGATCATGCTCGACCTGTCAGCCGGGCTGACCCCCGATGACACGATCCGCTTCTGTCGGGAGATCGAGGATCTGGACATCGCCTTCATCGAGGAGCCGACGGTCCCGGGCGATACGGGCGCATTGAGCCTGGTCCGCGCGGCGATCCCGCAGCCGGTTGCGGTGGGCGAGCGGCTTTATTCGCGCTATGGTTTCCGCGACGTGCTGGAGGCGCGGGCGACCGATATCGTGCAGCCCGACATCGGCAATACAGGAGGCCTGATGGAGGCCCGCCGCATCGCCGCCATGGCCGAGACCTACGGGATGAAGGTGCAACCGCATATCTGCGCCTCGGCGCTGTCGACGGCTGTGGGCATGCATTTCAGTGCCTCGGTGCCGAACTTCTACTGGCAGGAGCATTTCCCCTACTGGGCACGTATCCCGGGGCATGTCGACATTCTGCACGATCCGGTAGAGGAAACGGTGGCGGGCGGTGTGATTCCGGTCAATGCCCGTCCGGGCTTCGGCGTGTCGCTGAACCGGAAGGTGGTGAAGGACTGGACATGGGCCGAGATCAACCTGTCGTGAGGAACGGTTGGCTTTTGATCCCCGACCGGTCATGTCCGGCAGGAGGATCGGGTCGGGGCCGGTCATGACATGAAGAAATTCGCGTTCCTGCTGTATCCGCACTTTCAGTTGCTGGGCCTCGTTTCGGCGATCGAGGCGTTGCGCGTCGCCAATTCGATCTCCGAGACGCCGGCCTATGACTGGACATTCGTCCATGACGGCGAGCCCGACGTGGTCTCCAGCGCCGGGATTCCCTTTCATGCACCGCAGAGTATCGCCGAGCTTGAGGATTTCGATGCCCTGATCGTCACCGCGAGCTTTCGTCACGGAGATCATTCCGGCCTGCGGACCGATGCGCTCCTGCGCCGCTTTGCGCGGCGCGGCAAGACGCTCGGTTCCTTTGAAAGCGGCATCTTTCATCTGGCGAAATCCGGGGTGATGGACGGTCATCGCGCAACCGCGCATTTCCACAACCTGCCGCTGTTCCAGCAACTGTTCCCGCGGGTTGAATTCGTGCGCCGAGCCTATGTCTGCGAATCCGGCCGGATGACCGCCGCCGGGGGTACTGCGTGCCTCGATCTGATGTTGCAGGTGATCGAGAACGACCTTGGTCCGGTGATGACCGCCCGCGTGGCGGCCCTGATCTCGCATCCGGTCCGGCGGCCCAACGAAATGTTCCAGGATGGACTCCTGACCGCGCAGTCGCTTGGCCATCATCCGGCCGTGCGGGCGGCCTGCCGGGTGATGGAGGACAGCATCGGCAGCGAAACCCGCGATGTCGACAAGGTTGCCGAACTGGTCGGGATTTCGCGGCGCCATCTCGACCGTATGTTCGTGGCGACCTTCAATTGCACGATGGCGAAATACTACCTGCAGATCCGCCTCGCACGGGCGCGCAAACTGGTGAAGAGCACCCGGCTGGAGCTGGGCGAGATCAGCATGATCAGCGGTTTTGTGTCCTATTCGCATTTTCTCGGCCAGTATCGCCGGCAGTACGGGGTCTCACCGTCGCAGGACCGCGATCTGCCGAATCTGATGATCGACAGCCCGACACGCATCAGCCCCGCCAGCGATCTGCATCCCTACCAGAAGGGCCTCGACCGCCAGCGCATGGTCTGAGGGCAGGGCCAAGACCCCCGGATCCGCAGGACGGGCGCGCAGGCGGGCGGCTATCGGGTCATCCGGCCAGCCACAGCCGCAGAACCCCGGCGACGGCCGCAAGCGAAAGCACACCGGCGGCCCAGAGCGCGGCCATCCAGGCAAGGCGCCGCCAGAGTGGGCGGGCGGTCATCAATGATAGCCCTTCGCCCCCTCGGTGGTCTTGCCGCGGAACACCCAGTAGGCCCATCCGGTATAGCACAGGATCATCGGTATGATGACCGCGGCGCCGACGATCAGGAACCTCAGGCTGGCCACCGGGGCCGCAGCCTCGTGGATCGTCAACGACGGCGGGAGGATATGCGGATAAAGGCTGATCCCGAGGCCGAGAAAGCCGAGCAGGAACAGCGCCAGCGCCATGACAAAGGGCACATGGTCGGCCGAACGGTCGATGCCGGTGACAAGCTTCAATCCCGCCAGTGCGGCCAGGATCGGAACCGGGGCACAGAGCAGGATGCCGGGAAAGCTCAACCAGCGCTGCCAGTAGCCGGCTTCGAGAAACAGCGTCGCCAGGCTGACCAGCGCCATTGCGCCCAGCACCCAGAAGGCCAGTTGGCGGGCCAATCCGCGCGCATGCTTCTGCACCGCACCATCGGTGCGCCAGATCAGCCAGCCGGCCCCCAGAAGCGCATAGCCAAGCACGACGCCGGCCCCCGTCAGCAACGAATAGACCGAGAGCCAGTCCAGACGCCCGCCAGCATAGGCGTTGTCCTGGATCGCGATGCCCTGCACGATGGTGCCAAGAATCATGCCCTGCGCCATCGCAGCCACCAGGGAGCCGGATATGAACGCGATGTCCCAGAGCCGCTCGTGGCGGGGATCCCGGGCGCGAAACTCGAACGCGACGCCCCGGAACACCAGCCCCAGCAGCATGGCGATGATCAGCGGATAGGTCGCCGGCAACAGCACCGCATAGGCCACCGGAAACACCGCGAGCATGCCGCCTCCGCCCATCACCAGCCAGGTTTCGTTGCCGTCCCAGTAGGGCGCGATCGAGGCCATGGCCTGGTCCCGCTCGGCCCCTTTGGCCAGCCGGGGAAACAGGATGCCGATGCCCAGATCGAACCCGTCCATCACCACATAGGCCATGACCGCGAATGCGATGATCCCGGCCCAGATCGTCTGCAGATCCATCTCAAGTCTCCTTGGAATCCGGGTTCCTGCTGTAGGCGGGCGTGATACCGGCGGCGCGCTGCGGTGTCTGCGGAATCGCAAGGCTGGGGCCGGGCGGCGCCGCCATCAACCGCAGGATGTAATAGATTCCCGCGCCGAAGCAGGCGAAATAGACCACGATGAACGCCAGGAGCGAGGCCGCGACCGCCGAAGCCTCGATCGGCGAGGCGGACTCGGCCGTCCGCATCAGCCCGTAGACCGTCCAGGGCTGGCGGCCGACCTCGGTCGTGACCCAGCCGGCGATGACGGTGATGAACCCCGACGGCCCCATGACCAGCGCCGCCCGGTGCAGCCAGCGCATGTCGTAAAGCCGCTGGCGATAGCGGGCGTAAAGGCTCCACATGCCGACGCCCAGCATCAGGAAGGCCATGCCCACCATGATGCGGAACGACCAGAAGACGATGATCACCGGCGGCCAGTCCTCCTTGGGGAAATCCTTCAGCCCTTGAAGCGGTGCGTCGGGATCGTGCTTGAGGATCAGTGAGCCGAGCTTCGGAATCGCCAGTTGAAAGCGTACGCGGCCTTCCTCATTGCTGGGCAGGCCGACAAGCACCAGATGGGCACCGTCGGGGCTGGCCTCGAAATCGCCCTCGATCGCCAGCAGCTTGACGATCTGGTGCTCCAGCGTGTTGCGCCCGTGATCGTCGCCCACGTAGATCTGAAGGGGCGTGACCAGCGCCGCCATCCACATCGCCATAGAGAACATCTTGCGCGCGCCGGGGTTGGTCCTGTCACGAAGAAGGTGCCAGGCCCCGACCGCGCCGACAGCAAAGGCAGTGGTGAGATAGGAGGCGAGGACCGTATGCACCAGCCGGTAGGGAAAGCTGGGGTTGAAGATGATGTCCCACCACGACACCGGGATGAACCGCCCGGCCGCATCGAACCCGTGGCCTTGCGGCGTCTGCATCCAGCTGTTCACCGCAATGATCCAGGTGGCCGAGATCAGCGTGCCAAGCGCCACCATCACCGTCGCGATGAAGTGGAGCCCCGGCCCCACCTTGTCGCGTCCGAACAGCATGACCCCCAGAAACCCGGCCTCGAGGAAGAAGGCGGTCAGCACCTCATAGGCCATCAAGGGGCCGATCACCGCACCGGCCTTTTCCGAGAAGACCGACCAGTTGGTGCCGAACTGGTAGGACATCACCACGCCAGAGACCACGCCCATGCCGAAGACGATGGCGAAGATGCGGCTCCAGTAGCGGTAAAGGACGCCATAGACCTCCTCGCCCCTGACAAGCCAGAGGCCGTTCAGGACCGCGAGGAAGCTGGCCAGCCCGATCGTGAAGGACGGGAAGATGAAGTGAAACGAGATGGTGAAGGCGAATTGCAGCCGCGCCAGCAGAACCGCGTCCAGATGTTCCGTCATCGCCCGTATCCCATCTGCCCGATCTCCCTTGCCCCGTTCACGTAACCCAGCGCCACCGCGTGCCGCGAAGCCCCGGACCGCCGGGGCCGGTCGCGACCATCGTCGCATGGGCCAGCACCCGCTGCGCGTCGTTCCTGCAGCCCGAATGGCGGGCGACAGGCCATCGCAGCCGCCACGGGATGATCGTGGCTCCGCGCTTTGGGTGTGCTGTCGGCCATCACATCACCTTCACCACATGCCCGGTCTGACTGGCGGAAGATTCGACACTGCGACGTCGGAATGGTAGCCCGACATTCAGGGCTGATCCATGACTCTGTTGCAGAACTTCCGTACGGGCCCTCTCGACGACAGGCCAA
Organism: Rhodobacter sp.; assembly: GCA_039808125.1. Classification (GTDB taxonomy): domain Bacteria; phylum Pseudomonadota; class Alphaproteobacteria; order Rhodobacterales; family Rhodobacteraceae; genus Pseudogemmobacter. The sequence goes on from JBDHSO010000170.1 coordinate 5,846, forward strand.
CTGGCTCTATGCTATGCCGTAACTTGCTCGGGTCACGGCCTCGATCTGGCGTTTCGAAGGCATGGAGGGCCGCGCCCGGACGGCTGACATCCGGATCGCGAAATTCGCCCAGGGCGCGCGCGCCAATCCGACTGCGTAAAGGATCATCGACACCATGCATATTTCCCGCTTTCCCCGCATCCGCCTCGCGCATCTGGCCACGCCGCTCGAACCGCTGCCACGGCTTTCGGAAGCGCTCGGCGGCCCGGAGATCTGGATCAAGCGCGACGACTGTACCGGGCTCTCGACCGGCGGCAACAAGACGCGCAAGCTTGAATTCCTGATGGCAGAGGCGGTGGCACAGGGCGCCGACATCGTGCTGACGCAGGGCGCCACCCAATCCAACCACGCCCGCCAGACCGCAGCCGCGGCGGCCCGTCTGGGGATGGACTGTCATCTGATCCTCGAGGACCGCACCGGCTACGAAGAGCCCAACTACCGATCCAACGGCAACGTCCTGCTTGATGTCCTGCACGGGGCAACGATCGAGCATCGCGGACCCGGACTCGACATGAATGCCGAGCTGCTGGCGATTGCGGAGGGTTTCCGTGTCAGGGGACGCAGGCCCTATGTCATTCCCGGCGGCGGCTCGAACCCGACCGGCGCCCTTGGCTACGTGAATTGCGCGCTGGAACTCCTTGGCCAGATGGTCGAGCGCGGCCTCACCTTCGACCACATGGTCACGGCCACCGGCTCCGCAGGCACCCAGGCTGGCCTGATCGTCGGCCTCAAGGCGCTCAACGCACAACTGCCGCTTCTCGGCATCGGTGTGCGTGCACCCCGGGACAAGCAGGAGGACAATGTTTTCAAGCTGGCAGAGGCCACCGCCGAGAAGATCGGCACTCCCGGCGTCGTCCGGCGCGAGGATGTGGTTGCCAACTGCGACTATATCGGTGACGGCTACGGCATTCCGGCCGCCAGCACCCTGGAGGCGATCGACCTGTTTGCCCGGACCGATGCGATCCTGCTCGATCCGGTCTATTCCGGCAAGGGCGCGGCCGGCCTGATCGACCTGGTGCGCAAGGGCCGGTTCACCAAGGGCCAGCGCGTCGTCTTTCTGCACACCGGCGGCGCTATCGCGCTTGCCGGCTACACGCATGTCCTGCCGCGCGCATGAGAACGGTGGGCATTCTGGGGGGCATGGGGCCTGAGGCCACCGTCCTGCTCTTGCAGAAGGTGATCTCGGCGGTGCCGGCGCGCGACGACGCCGACCATGTTCCGCTGATCGTGCACCAGAATCCGGCGGTACCGTCCAGGATTCGGCGATTGGTCGAGCATGCAGGGGAAGACCCCGCGCCGGTTCTGGTCGCGATGGCACGGGCGCTTCAGGCCGCGGGCGCCGAAGCCTTGGCCATGCCCTGCAACACCGCACATGGCTACGCCGCGGAAATTCGGGCGGCGACGCCCCTGCCTTTTCTCGATATCCGCGACGCGACCGTCCTGCGGTTGCCGCGGGGTGCCCGGATCGGCATGCTGGCATCGCCGGCAGTTCGCCTGACCGGTGTGTTCGATACACCGTTCGCGGCGGCAGGGCTGATCCCCGTCTTTCTTCCCGACGATACGCCGCTCCTTGCCTTGATCCGACGGATCAAGGCCGGAGAGACCGGCGAACCCGCACGACAGGACCTGAGACGGCTGGCCGGGGCACTGCTTGCACAGAGCGATCACCTGCTGATCGCCTGTACCGAACTGTCGCTGCTGGCCTGCGCCTTGGCTGGTCTGCCCTGGACCGACAGCCTCGACTGCCTGGTGGCAGAAATCGTCGCCTTCGCGCGGGGCGCTGCATTCAGCCCCGGCATTTGATGGGTTGGATCGGACGTGAACTGCTCCGGTTCTGAAGCGCGGCATCTGACGATGAGGTCGCAATCCGCAGGGCCGCCAAAGGCCTTCGGGCGCCGTCAGACGCAGTAGGCGGCGATGAAGCTAACGACATGGCGACGGATATCAGTCGATGACTTAAGCAGCACGCGCTTCGGCTTCGGTCTGAAGCATTTCGGCAACCAACTGATCTAACACGGTAGGGTCTTCGTCGAGGCAACCATTGTCGCCGCCGCGGAACAGATCGCGCCGCACGACGTTGCAAACCGCCTCAAAGGTGTCGATCCCAACGAGAACCGCGCCAGGACTGGCGACGCGGAAGAAGGTTTCGGTCAGCCGCCACAGGTATAGGTCAAGCGGTCGTCGTCTTGCCGGATCCGTCGTTGAGTTTCACGACCTAAATGACCTGCAACTCGTCGACTTCGCGACGACCGGACGTGTAGATTCCTGGTCTCTTGACATTGGCCTCGTGGCTCTGCCTGATCTCCCAGACTCGTCGAGGATGGAGCGCTGGTGGCTGCCTGCCTTCGTCTCGACGGCCGTGATCTTGCCTTCGCGGTGAAGTTTGCGAAGATATGTGTGATCTTCACCGAGGATCTCGGCCGCCCCACCGCTCGTCAGGCTGCGCATCCACTTCTTCAAGTCCGGCGGAAAGCCGCCGTGCGCTGTGCATGAAGGTTTGACGCGAGAAGCTCGGCAAAGTGGTCGATGGCGACGTCGAGAATGTCGTCGGTCCGCTCGATCCGTGGGCGGGATTTCCATATTATCGCAGGTTATTTTTCGAGGCTATTGCCCGATCGACCAGATTCGCGCCGGCCTTCTTCCACATTTTGTGTCTGGACACGCGACAAGCACAAGCGTGCTGTCGGCCGGTCCGGTGGTCGACTGCTCTGCACATGCGACGCAGGGGACGCTCCAGCCAATCGTCATGCCGTTCGAG
>JBDHSO010000171.1:0-8634 GCA_039808125.1 Rhodobacter sp.
CGGCGCTGCGGCCGGTGCCGCTGCTGCGCACGGTTTCGGACGCGGCGGCGGCGGTGCTCTATATCCTCGCGCTGGCCTGGGCGCAGCTGTCGATGACGGCGGCGCTTCTGCAGGCCTCGCCGCTGGTCGTGGTGGCGGGCGCCGCGCTGTTTCTGGGCGAGAAGGTCGGCTGGCGGCGCTGGTTCTCGGTCGTGGCCGGGTTTGTCGGCGTGCTGGTGATCCTGTCGCCCTGGGATGCCGCGTTCGATCCGACCGGCCTTCTGACCGTGGCCTGCGTGATCGCGCTGGCGGCGCGCGACCTGTCGACCCGGGTGATGCCGGCCGAGATCGGCACCTTCCAGATGTCGGCCTGGGCCTATCTGGGGCTGGTGCCCTCTGGCCTGGTGCTGATGGCCGTGATGGGCGAGGCGCCGGTGATGCCCACGCCCGCGAAATGGGGCGGGTTGACCGGGGCGCTGATCTCGGGGCTGTTCGGCTATTATGCCGTGGTTGCGGCCATGCGGCTGGGCGAGGTCTCGGTCGTGGCCCCCTTCCGTTATTCGCGGCTGGTCTTCGCGATCCTGATCGCGATCCTCTTCTTCGGCGAGCGGCCCGGCCCCTCGACCCTGATCGGCGCGGCCATCGTCGTGGGATCGGGGCTTTATTCCTTTGCGCGCGAACGCGCCCGCAATCGCCGGCTTTCCCTGACCGCGAAGGAGCGGTAAAGGGGCTGGGAGAGCCCCCAACACCCACGGGAGACCCCCCATGAGCACGATCATCGACATTCACGCCCGCGAGATCCTCGACAGCCGCGGCAATCCCACCGTCGAGGTGGATGTGGTGCTGGAAAGCGGCGCCATGGGCCGCGCCGCCGTACCCTCGGGCGCATCGACCGGCGCGCATGAGGCGGTGGAGCGGCGCGACGGCGACAAGGCGCGCTATATGGGCAAGGGCGTCCTGGAGGCGGTGGCCGCGGTGAACGGCGAGATCGCCGAGGAACTGGTGGGCTATGATGCCACCGAACAGATCGGCATCGACCGCACCATGATCGAGATGGACGGCACCCCGAACAAGAGCCGGCTCGGCGCCAACGCGATCCTGGGCGTGTCGCTCGCGGTGGCCAAGGCCGCGGCGGAATATTCGAGCCAGCCGCTCTACCGCTATGTCGGCGGCACCTCGGCCCGCGTGCTGCCGGTGCCGATGATGAACATCATCAACGGCGGGGCGCATGCCGACAATCCGATCGACATCCAGGAATTCATGATCATGCCGGTCGGCGCCGACGACATCCGCGATGCCGTGCGCATGGGGTCCGAGGTGTTCCACACGCTGAAGAAGGAACTTTCGGCGGCTGGGCTGTCGACGGGGATCGGCGACGAGGGCGGCTTCGCACCAAATCTGAGCTCCACCAGGGACGCACTTGATTTCATTCTGAAATCCATAGAGAAGGCGGGCTATCGCGCGGGCGAGGACATCTATCTCGCGCTGGACTGCGCCTCGACGGAATATTTCAGGGACGGCAAGTATCATCTTGCCGGAGAAGGAAAAATCCTGTCTTCGGTCGAGAATGTGGAATATCTTGCCGGTCTGTGCGCGGATTATCCGATCATCTCGATCGAGGATGGCATGGCCGAGGACGACTGGGACGGCTGGAAGGCGCTGACCGACACGCTGAGCCGCCGGATCCAGCTGGTCGGCGACGATCTCTTCGTCACCAATCCCCGTCGTCTGGCCGAAGGTATCGCGCGCGGCTGCGCCAATTCGATGCTGGTGAAGGTAAACCAGATCGGCACGCTGACCGAGACGCTGGAGGCGGTCGAGATGGCGCATCGCGCGGGCTATACCAATGTGATGAGCCACCGTTCCGGCGAGACCGAGGACGCCACCATCGCCGATCTTGCGGTGGCCACCAACTGCGGCCAGATCAAGACCGGCTCGCTGGCCCGCTCGGACCGGCTGGCGAAATACAATCAGTTGATCCGCATCGAGGAAATGCTGGGCGAGACCGCCGAATATGCCGGCCGCTCGATCCTGAGGGGCTGAAAGCCCCCGGCCGGATTTTCCGGCAGCTTCCGCCCCTTCGGTCGGGAAAATTCGCGGGCGTCCCGGAGCGGGGCGCCCGTTTCCTTTTGCCGGCGGGCATGCCACACAGGCCCATGCCGCGCGTGATCCTGCTCAACAAGCCCTATGACGTCCTGTGCCAGTTCACCGATGGCGCCGGGCGGCGGACGCTGGCCGAGGTCGTGGCCGTGCCCGGGGTCTATCCGGCCGGGCGGCTCGACCGCGATTCCGAAGGGCTGCTGGTGCTGACCGACGACGGGCGGCTGCAGGCGCGGATCGCCAACCCCAGACACCGCACCGAAAAGACCTATCTCGCCCAGGTCGAGGGGCTGCCCGATCCGGCGGCCGTGCAGGCGCTGGAGAGGGGCATCGTGCTGAAGGACGGCCCGACCTTGCCTGCCCGCGTCCGGCAGGTGCCGCCGCCGGCCTGGCTCTGGCCGCGCGACCCGCCGATCCGGGTGCGCCAGAGCGTGCCGGACTGCTGGCTGGAGCTGACGATCCGCGAGGGCCGCAACCGCCAGATCCGCCGGATGACGGCCGCCGTGGGCCATCCCACGCTGCGGCTGATCCGCTGGCGGGTGGGCGACTGGACGCTGGCCGGCCTCGCCCCCGGCGCATGGAGAGACGCATGACCGACGCCGCCGATCTGATCATCGCCCGCCTGGGGCTGGAGCCGCATCCCGAGGGCGGCTGGTATCGCGAGACCTGGAAGGGACCGGCGATCGCCGGGGGGCGGGCCAGCGGTACCGCCATCCTGTTCCTGCTGCGGGCGGGCGAGCGCAGCCATTGGCACCGGGTCGATGCCGATGAAATCTGGCTGTGGCATGCCGGTTCCCCGCTGCGGCTGTCGATGGGCGAGACCGCGGCCCGCGACACGATCCTCGGCCCGGACGTGCTGGGCGGCGAGGTTCCGCAGGCCATCGTTCCGGCGCAGCACTGGCAGGCGGCAGAAAGCCTCGGCCGGTTCACGCTGGTCAGTTGTACCGTCAGCCCCGGCTTCCGCTTTCAGGACTTCACCCTCGCCCCGCCCGGCTGGGTCCTGCCGCCCGAGGCCGGCTGACCGCTTTGTGACCGATACAAGATCGCCATGGTACCGCCCGGCCCGGCGGCCTAAGGCAGTGGCTGGAGGCGACAGATGGCACAGGACAGCGCGACGGCGAGCGACGGCGACAGCACGCAGGGCTTTCTCTATGCGCTGGCGGCCTATGTGATCTGGGGGTTCCTGCCGATCTACATGAAAGCGCTGGCGCATATCCCCGCCGTCGAGGTGATCGCGCACCGGGTGATCTGGTCGGTGCCGGTGGCGCTGGCGGTGCTGGTCTGGCTGGGCCGCACCGACGATCTGAAGGCCGCGTTGCGCAACCCGCGGATGCTGGGCATGGCCTCGATGACGGCGGCTCTGATCTCGGTCAACTGGGGCATCTATGTCTGGGCCATCGCGGCGGGGCGTGCGCTTGACACCGCGCTTGGCTATTACATCAATCCGCTGTTCTCGATCCTTCTCGGCGCGGCTTTCCTGGGCGAGCGGCTGCGCGGGCTGCAATGGCTGGCGCTGGCGCTGGTGGCCGTCGCCGTGGCGGTGCTGACCTTCGGGACCGGCGAACTGCCGGTCGCCGCCATCGGCCTTTTCGTCAGCTGGGGGCTTTACGCCTATTTCAAGCGGTCGCTGCCGATCGGGCCGAACCAGGGGTTCACGCTCGAGGTGCTGATCCTGTCGCCCTTCGCGCTGGCCTATGTGATCTGGCTGGGGCTGACCGGGCAAGGCCATCTGACCGGCGGGCCGCCGGGCGACACCGTGCTTCTCGTTCTGACGGGGGTCGTGACGGCGGCGCCGCTGATGCTTTATGCCAACGGCGCCAAGCGGTTGCGTCTGACCACCATCGCGCTGATGCAATATATCTCGCCGACGATGATCTTCCTGACCGCGGTCTTTGCCTTCGACGAGCCGTTCAGCCGGACGACCTTCGTCGCCTTCGCGCTGATCTGGGTGGCGCTGGTGATCTATACCGCCACGCTGCTGCGCCGGCCCGGCGCGCGGGACGCGGTCTAGCCGCACGGTCCGTTGCCCGGCGGGGAACCGCCGGCCGGCAGCGCGGGCTTGCCGCGGATCGGCGGAGGCCGGATGATGACTTGCGCCCGCCCCGGCAGCTTTCGCGACAAGGGCGGGAGCGCGCGACACCGGCGCCGGCGGCGCGAGCCCAAAGGGGAGAGAGCGATGCGGATCAACGAGGACATGACCCGGCCCGTGACCGTCCATGCCGGCCGGATCGACTGGGTGCCCAGCCCGGCAAGGGGCGTCGAGCGCAAGATGCTCTACCGCGAGGGCGAAGAGGTCGCCCGCGCCACCTCGATCGTGCGCTATGCGCCGGGCAGCGCCTTTCCCGCCCATGCCCATACCGGCGGCGAGGAGATCCTTGTCCTGGACGGCACGTTCCAGGACGAGCATGGCGATTATCCCGCCGGCTGCTATTTCCGCAATCCGCCGGGCACCTCGCACAGCCCCGCCGCGGCAAAGGGCTGCACGATCTTCGTCCGCCTCTGGCAATACCGCCGGGGCGACGGCATCCAGATCGTCCGCCAGCCGGGCGAAGGCCTGGCCCTGCCGCTGCGCCCGGGCGTAACCGCATCGCGCTGCCTGTTCGACGATGGTGCCGAGCAGGTGCTGCTGGAGGACTGGCAGGCCGGTGCCTCCGTCACCCTGGCCAATCCGCGCGGGCTGGAGCTTCTGGTCCTGTCCGGTGCCCTGTTGGCAGAGGGCGTGACGCTGACCGCGCAGGGCTGGCACCGCAGGCCGGCCGGCCAGCCCCTGCAGGCGACCGCGGGACCCGAGGGCGTGCAGGTCTGGATAAGGGATGCGCCCCTTCAGCATCCCGATGTGCTGCCGATGCCGCAATAAGACCGCCCGGCCGCGCCGGTACCGGGCTTTCGCCCGCCCCGATCCGCCCCCGCGCGGCAAACGGCTTGCGGGCCGGGTTCCGCCTTGCAGTGTAAACGTTTTCATGCATTCTGTGGCCCGGGCAGCCAGGGAATGCGGCACCGATGCAGCAGCAGATCGCGACCGGAACGGCCTCCGTCGCACCGCAGTCGTGCGGTTCCGGCCCGGCACCGGCAGCGAAAGTTCCACCCACGGGGAGAATGCGACCCCGGCCTTGCGCCCTGCCCCGGCCGGCACCGGCGCGCCCCGCGCCCGGGCGGCGATGGCCCATGACATGAACCGACGAACGGACAAGGAGACCGACGATGATGCTGATCGACGCCCTGCAATGCGGCACCTTCGACCGCGGCGTGCTGCAACGCCTTGCTGCCGGAGGCTATACCTGCGTCACCCCCACGCTGGGGTTCTGGGAGGGCACGCTGGAATCGCTCGATTCCATCGGCCGCTGGCGCGACATGGAGCGCGAGAATGCCGATGTGATGCGCATCGTGCGCCGCGCCGATGACATCCGCGCCTGCGAGAAGGACGGCAAGCTTGGCATCCTGCTCGGCTTTCAGAACGCCAACCTGCTGGAAGGCCGCATCCGTTATGTCGAACTTTTCGGCGATCTGGGCGTGCGCGTGGTGCAACTGACCTACAACAACCAGAACGAACTCGGCGGGTCCTGCTATGAGGACGAGGACAGCGGCATCAGCCGCTTCGGCCGCGAAGTGGTGGCCGAAATGGCGCGCTGCGGCGTGCTGGTCGATTGTTCCCACACCGGCGACCGCACGACATTGGGCGCGATCGAACATTGCCCGAAGCCCATCGCCGTGACCCATGCCAACCCGTCCTCGATCTTTCCCCATGCCCGCAACCGCAGCGACGACGTGCTGAAGGCGCTGGCCCAGACCGGCGGCGTGATCGGCTGCGCGGCCTATCGCAACATCACCCCCGACTGGGCCTGTGCCACGGCCAAGGGCTTTGCCGAGCTGATCGCGCGCACGGTCGAGATCGCCGGCATCGATCATGTCGGGCTCGGGACCGATTTCAGCTATGGATCCGACGATGCCTTCCGCGACTGGATGCGCAAGGGGCGCTGGACCCGCTCGGTCCAGTATGGCGCGGGATCGGCGGCCCGGCCGGGCGCCGTGGCCAAGCCCGAATGGCTGCAGCGTCCGGAACAACTGGGCGATCTGGCCGAAGCGCTGCGCAGCACCGGCTTTGCCGAGGCCGATGTGGCCAAGATCATGGGCGGCAACTGGCTGCGGCTGTACGAGACGGTCTTCGGCTGACGCGCCGGAATCGCCGGCCCGCACCCGTCGGGCCGCGCCACCAGCACCGGGCAGACCTGCGGGTGCGGCGGCGGTCAGGCGGCGGGGCGGAACTTCGGGATGAAGACATCCTCGCCCACCGGCACCATGGTGACGGCAAGGCGCAGGCCGGTGCGGATATCTTCGGGCGCGCAGTCGATCACCTGCCCGTACATCCGCCCGCCGCCATCGACATCGACCAGCGCCATGACGACGGGCAGTTGCCCGGTCCACCCCGGCCAGTTCATCGCCACGCTGCGGCTGACGGTCCAGGAATAGACCGCCCCCCCGGGGCCAACCGCCGTCCAGGGCAGATCGCGGCAGCCGCAGTCGATGCACCAGGGCTTTGGCGGAAAATTCACCGTGCCGCAGGCCGCGCATTTCTGCATCACCAGCCGGCCCTCGCGCGTGGCGTCCCAGAACGGGCGGGTCTGGTCGGTGATCTCGGGTTTCGGGGTTTCGGTCGCTCTGTCGGTCATTGGCTCCGGCCCTCCGCGCCCAGGACGATGGACACGCAACTGCGGGCGTTGCGTGCATAGGATATCCCGCCGAAGCCCGAGGCGAGCGCGATTTCCGCACCGCGCACCTGCCGTGCCCCGGCCTCGCCGCGGATCTGCGTCACCGCCTCGACCAGCGGCATGAAGCCGCCGATGGCGCCGCCGGGCTGGCCGCCGGACAATTGCCCGCCGTCGGTCGACAGCGGCAGGTCGCCGGAAAAGCTGAGGTCGGTCGCCTCGACGAAGGACCCTCCCGCGCCAAGGCCGCAGAAGCCGTAATGTTCCAGTTGCAGCATCACGACGAAGGGATAATCGTCATAGGGCAGGAACACGTCGACATCACCCGGCCCGATGCCGGCCATGGCAAAGGCCTCCGGGCCGGTCTGCAGGAATCCGGTCCGGGTGATGTCGGGGTGACTGCGCGGGCCGGCGTAGAAGTTCGTCACCTCGCCATGGCCCAGCAGATAGGCCGGCCGCGCCGCGGCCCTGCGCGCGGTTGCAGCCGAGGTCACGATATAGGCCAGCCCGCCGTTCACCATCGGCACGCAGTCGAACAGACGGATCGGATCGGACAGCATCCGCGAGGCGAGATAATCCTCGGTCGTATAGGGCGTGCGGTAGATGGCCGCCGGATTGAGCGCGGCATGGTCGCGGGTGGTGACGGCGATCCGGGCCAGTTGCCGGTCGGTGATGCCGCAATCCTCCATGTAGCGGCGCTGCGCCAAGGCGAATTGCGCCGTAGCCCCCATGATGCCGAAGGGGCCCTGGAAATCCCAGTATACCCCGCGGGTCCGCTCCGGCGACAACGGCAGGCCCGGTGCCACCGAGGGAATGCTGAGCGGGGTGTCCGCGCCCACAACCAGGAAACGGTCGACGATTCCCGCCTCGATCATGGCCGAGGCGCGGATCAGCAGCGCGGCGGCGCTGGCCCCGCCCTGATCGCCGCGCAGCAGCGCCTTGGGCGACAGCCCCAGGTTTTCCGCCGTGGCCGAGGCCCAGTTTACGGTATGGGCGGCCTCGGCATGGGCGACGGCAAGCCCCTGGCCGTCGAAATCGGTCTTAGACATGCCGGCATGGTCGAGCGCGAGGTCCGCAGCCCAGGCGATCAGCTCGTCGACCGTATGAAGCCGCTCCCCGGGTCTGGCGCGGCTGTAGGGCGTCCGTCCGACGCCGACGATGGCAGTGCGGCCTTTCATGATATCGCTGTTCCTCCTCTGGTCGGCGGCAGGTGGCGCATCATCGCGCCACCATCAGCCAGTCGACGGCAACGGCGCCGTCCGGCCCGGCAAGCACCGGGTTCAGATCGAGTTCCGACAGCCGCCCGGCATTCGCGGCGCCGAATTCGGACACGCGGGCAATGAAGTCGGCGAGCCGGGCGCGGTCGACGCCGGGCCGGCCGCGCACGCCGTCGAGCAGGGGCGCGCCGCGCAGCCGGCCCAGCATTTCATCTGCCTCGGCCTCGGTGACGGGGGCACGGCGAAACACCACATCCTCCAGCACCTCGACGAAAATTCCGCCCAGGCCGGCCATCACCACCATGCCGAAAACGGGATCGTCGCGCAGGCCCACCACCAGATCGACGGTGCCCTGCCGCATCTCCTGCACCAGCAGGCCGTCCAGCCGGGCCGCGGGCGCGCCTGTGCACGCGCGGGTCAGAATGCGAAGGGCGGCGGCGCGGGCGGCGGCGGCATCGGCCAGGCCGATCTCGACGCCGCCGATCTCCGTCTTGTGCGCGATGTCGGGGGATTCGATCTTCAGCGCGACGGGGTAGCCCTGCGCCCCGGCCGCGGCGACGGCGGCGTCCGGGTCGCCGGCGAGCCGCGCCCGCGCAAGGGCGACTCCGGCCGCCGACAGCGCCGCTGCGGCCTCG
>JBDHSO010000172.1:0-8583 GCA_039808125.1 Rhodobacter sp.
TCTTCTCCCACGTAGAGATGAGCTTGAATCACACGACGATGGTCAAGGGAATCCCTCTTTTGTCAACATGACCTAGGGCCTCCTATTTTGCCGCCGGAAACCACATCAATAAAATCAATAGCTTACAAACTGTCGCAATGTAACATTCTCTACCGCGACAGCGAATCACAAGTCATTTAAAAATAATGATTTGACTCGCATCACGCGATTGCGGCGGGTTGCGGAATATTTTGTTACGCTTCACACTCACCGCTTCTTCTCTGCGGAAATATCCGGGGGTCCGGGGGCCAGCCCCCGCGACTTTACCTCGCGGTGACGCGCAGGCGGATCCCGTCCTTCGCCCGCACCGTCAGATGCGCCACCGGCACCGGCTCGGCGCCGGGGAGCGGCTCGAACCGGAAGGCGCGGGCCAGCAGCGCCAGCAGAAGCGGCCCCTCGACCATGGCGAAGCCTGCCCCGGTGCAGACCCGGGGACCGGCCGAGAACGGCAGGAAGGCCTCGCGCTGTGATTTCCGCCCGGCTTCGGTCTGCCAGCGGGCGGGGCAGAAGACATCGGGCGCGTCCCAGTGCCGCTCGTGGCGGTGCAGGTGCCAGGGCGACAGCACCACCTGCGCGCCGGGGGCGACGGGCCGGTCGCGAAAGACCTCGGGGCGCGTCGTCTGGCGCACCATCATCGGCACCGGCGGATAAAGCCGCAATGCCTCGCGAAAGACATCGCGGGTGTATTTCAGCCGGGCCGCGGCGCCGAAATCCGGCGCCCCGCCCATGGCCTCGCCCTCGGCGGCGACGCGCTCCTGCACCTCGGGACACAGCGCCAGCAGATAGAGCGACCAGGCCATGGCCGAGGCCGAGGTCTCGTGCCCGGCCAGAAAGAAGATCGCCACCTGATCGACCATCTCGGCCGGGGTGAAGGTCTGGCCGGTCTCGGGATCGGCCGTCGTCATGATCTTCGTCGCCAGATCGTCGGGCGCAGTGCCCGCCGCGATGGCCGCCGCCCGCGCCACGGTCAAATCGGCGATCAGACCGCGGATCGTCCGCGCCGCCCGGCGGGCGCCCTGCCGGTGCAGCCGCGGAAACCAGCCCGGCAAGGGCAGGAAGGCCGCAAGGTTCAGCAGCGGCTGCGTGCGCTGGTAGGTGCGGAATTCGCGGAACACCTCTGCCGCCGTGGCATGTTCGATCGGGATCGAGAACAGGGTGCGGAAGATCACGTCGGCGGCGGCGTGGCTCATCTCCTCCTCGACCTCGACCTCGCCGCCGGCCATCGCCTGCAGCCGCGCAACCGCCGCCTCGCCCGCCGCCAGCATTGCCGGGAACGTGTCCTTCAGCCGCCCGCCCTCGAAGGCCGGGTCGATGATCCGCCGCTGGCGCTTCCAGACCTCGCCATTGGTGACGAAGACGGAATTGCCCAAAAGCGGATCCAGCCCCGCCCGGATCCGGTTCGATTTCGGGAAATCGTCCGGCCGCTCCTTCAGCACCAGATCGACCAGCGCGGGATCGTTGCACAGATAGCTGCGGAAGAAGGCGGTCCGGAACTCGGCCATTCTCGCGCGATAAAGCCGCGCCGGCTGCGCCGACAGGATGTCGTGCCGAAACAGCCGCAGATAGGTCAGAAGCGACACGCGCTCGGCGCGCGGCTGCGGCTTGGGCGGGATCGGGCAGGCGCTGAACTCTTCCATCACGCCACAGTCTGATGCCGGTTCACCGCCGTCTCAATGCGACTTTTTGACGGGGCCCGGCCGGCATAGCGGCGCGCCAGCGTCTCGGCCCCGGCCGTGATCCGGAAATAATCATAATCTCCGGGCCGGTCGAAAGCGCAGAGATACTGGAAATGCAGCCGTATCCAGTGCCGTTTCAGCGCCTTCCAGCGCTCGGGCGACAGCGTCTGGGTGAAGGCGGCTGAGATGACCAGCGGCCAGCGCTTGTCCGGTGGGGCGACGCCCGTCACCGCCACGGGATCGCAGAGCGCGAAGGCGCAGCCGTCGCCCGGCGCTGTGACATCGAGCCAGAAAAGCTCGTCCCGGGCGGAAAGATAGCGCAGGTCGGCCCGCAGCCGCGTGGCGCGCGGCAGGAACGACACCATGGGCACCACATGCCCCAGCGTCAGGAAAGCCAGCGCCGGCCGCCGATCCGGCAGCCCCTCGCGGATCAGATCGGCCAGGATCGACACGCCGAGATGCGCGCCCGAGGAATGGCCGACGACCAGAACCTCGTCCCAGTCGCCCGCCATGGCCTCACGAATCCGGACACGCAATTCGGACATCCTAGCCTCAAGCTCCGGCGGGTTGGCGCCGTCGGCCTGCGCGGAATAGGCATAGTCATGCATCAGATACCAGGCGTAGATCCGGTTGTCATGGGCGCGGAACCAGCGCAGCCCCAGGATCACCACCGCCGCAAGAACGGCCAGGCCCGGCAGCCAATGGACGAAATGCGCGACCAGCCAGCCCAGCGCACCGCCCACGGCAAGGCAGAGCGCCAGTTGCAGCAGCAGGACCGCCACCGGATAAAGCGCCGCGATCGTCGGCCCCTTGCGCAGCCGCACCAGCCGGAACAGCGCGCCAGAGCCGATATAGGCCCAGGCCGTGCGCAGAAGCTGAAGGTAGGTGGCCGGAATCGTGGTCGACATCGAATCGCGCACGATATCGGACCAGACCAGCACCTCGAACTCGGCCGCGGTCGGGGTGCCGTCGATCAGCCCCTCGACATGCCAGCCGTAGCTGCCCTTGCCCGGCCGCGGCCGCAGATGCAGCGCATAGCCCGAGATCGCGGCCTGATCGGCACCTTCCTTGCGGTACATCTCGCGGTAGCGGCGCGGGTGGATCGGGTCATAGCCGGGAATGTAGAACACCCTGCGGCGAAAGACCTTCGCCACCGCCTCGACCCCAGGTCCATCCGATATCTGATGTTTCATCCCGCCCATCCTGACAGCCAAGGATGCCGGAAAATCTGGGCAGAAATAAGGGGAATCAGCCGGGCTGCGGGATCCCCAGTTCCTCGAACCCCTCGAGCAGCCAGAAGCTGAAATCGGTGAAGGCGCCGGTCAGCATGGCAAGACCGACCAGGATCAGCAGCCCGCCCATCGCCCGCTCGATCCATTTCATGTGGCGCTTCAGCCGGGTCATCAGGCCCATCGACCGTTCGACGAACAGGGCGGCCAGCAGGAAGGGCAGCCCGAGGCCAAGCGCATAGACGGCCAGCAGCAGCGTGCCGCGCTGGACCGAGCCTTCCTGCGCCGCCAGCGACAGGATCGTGCCAAGCTGAGGGCCGATGCAGGGTGTCCAGCCCGCAGCGAAGGCCAGGCCCAGAACGAAGGCGCCAAAGGCCGATCCGCCCTGATCGCCGGCATCGAGCCGCAGGTCCCGGTCGAGAAAGGGGATGCGGAACACGCCCAGGAAATGCAGGCCGAAGATGATGATCACCACGCCGGCGATGCGCGAGAACAGCGTCTGGTTGGCCAGGAAAAACGCGCCGAAGGCAGAGATGGCGAAACCGAGAAGCAGGAAGATCGTCGACAGGCCAAGGACGAAGAACAGCGCCGGCAGCAGGATGCGGCGGCGCGCGGCCCCGCCCTGACGCATCTCGGCCATGGAAATCCCGCCCATATAGGCCAGATAGGGCGGCACCACGGGCAGGACGCAGGGCGACAGGAAGGACAGGATCCCCGCGGTCAGCGCGACCAGCAGAGAGGGCAGCAGACTGGCTTCGAAAAGGTCGATCCCGAACATGGTCCGTGTCTAGCCTGCCCGAAGGCGCCCGTCACCGGCCTTGGCATCACGAAGCCGGCATGGGGCTGACACATTCGGTCGCAGCCGCCTCATGAACGCCGCCCCGGCCGGGGGGGGCGTGCGTGCGGCGGTGCAGGGCGGATGCGCGAACGCGCCCCGCCCTGCACCCGGTTTCTCAACGGCCGAGCGACCACCATCCCTTGCGGCGCGGCCGGCTGGAAGCATCGTCCACCGCCTCGGCGGCCGGCTCCGGCGTCCGGGCCGCCTCGCCCGGGTCGACCAGGGCCACATCGGCCACGGCACGGCCGGGATCGGGCTGAAGCGCGGGCATGTCGGCCGCAACCGGCGCATCCGCCGGCGCTTCCGGCGCGGACGGGATGGCGGACACATCCGCCGCTGCCGTGGCCGCCGCAGCCGTCCCCTCGGCAGGGCCGGCCACGACCACTGCTCCTTCCAGGGCGGTCGTCACCGCCGCCGCGTCAGCCTCGGCGGGGGTATCCCCGGCCGTGCCGGTCTCAGCGGAGGTTCCCCCGGCCGTGCCGGTCTCTGGCGCCGCAGCTTCGGGGGCGGCCTTCTTCGCCGTCTTCGGCTTGGCGCTGCGGCTGCGCTTCTTCGGGGCTGCGGCGGCTTCCTCGGGGGCAGCCTCCGCGGCGGCGGGCGCCTCGGCCACTGTCTCCGGGGCGGGTGCTGCCGCCTCGGCTGCGGCCTTGCTGACCCGCGGCTTGCGCGTACGCTTCGGCTTGGCCGGCGCGGCCTCGGCCTCGGCCGCAGCCTCGACCACCACCTGATCGCCGGCCGGAGCCGCCTCGATCACCGCTTCGGCCACAGCCTCGATCACGGGCAGGGTTTCCACCGCCGCAATCACCGCCTCCACCTCGTCATCGGCGCCATCGCTGTCGCCGTCGCCGTCCTCGCCGTCGTCGCCTCCGTCGTCACCGCCATTCGCGGCGCCCGCGTCATCGCGGCCCGTGCCCCGGCGGCGGCGGCGGCGGCGGCGCTTCTTCTTGCCGCCCTGCCCGTCGCCCGCCTCGGCCTTCGCGGCCGAATCCCCGGCCTCGGCCTCGTCGACATCCTCGGCCTCTTCCGCCTCGTCGAGATCGAGGTCGAGATCCTCCTCCGCCTCCTCGTCGACCGGCGCGCCCATCAGCCCGGCATGGCCCGAGATCACGGCCGAGGGTTCCGGCAGCGTGCGGGTCGCGACCTTGAACTTGTCCAGCGTATAGTCGGGCGAAACCAGCGCGGGATCGGCCTCGATCCGCACCGCCATGCCAAAGCGCGCCTCGATCAGCGCGACATGTTCGCGCTTGTGGTTGAAGAGATAGTTGACGATCCCGACCGGCGCCTTCAGCAGCACCTCTTTCGAGCGTTTGCGCGTGCCTTCCTCTTCCAGCGCGCGCAGGATGGTCAGCGCCATGCTGTCGTCGGACCGGATCAGCCCGGTGCCATGGCAATGCGGGCAGGGCTGGGTCGTGGATTCCAGCATGCCCGGGCGCAGGCGCTGGCGGCTCATCTCCAGAAGGCCAAAGCCCGAGATGCGGCCGACCTGGATGCGGGCACGGTCGGTCTTCAGCCGGTCCTTCAGCCGCTTTTCGACGGCGGCATTGTTGCGCCGCTCTTCCATGTCGATGAAGTCGATGACGATCAGCCCCGCCAGGTCGCGCAGGCGCAGTTGCCGGGCGATTTCCTCGGCGGCCTCGAGGTTGGTCTTGAGCGCGGTGTCCTCGATCGAGCCTTCCTTGGTCGCCCGGCCCGAGTTCACGTCGATGGCGACCAGCGCCTCGGTCACGCCGATGACGATATAGCCGCCGGATTTCAGCTGCACGACCGGGTTGAACATGCCGGCGAGATAGCTTTCCACCTGATAGCGGGCGAAAAGCGGCATCGGCTCTTCGTAGCGCTTCACCTGCTTGGCATGGCTCGGCATGATCATGCGCATGAAGTCCTTGGCGGTACGATAGCCCGCCTCGCCCTCGACCAGCACCTCGTCGATCTCGCGCGAGTAGAGGTCGCGGATCGTGCGCTTGATCAGGTCCCCTTCCTCGTAGATCGCGGCCGGCGCGATCGAGCGCAGCGTCAGGTCGCGCACCTGTTCCCACAGTCGCATGAGATATTCATAGTCGCGCCGGATTTCCGGCTTGGTGCGCTTTGCGCCGGCGGTGCGGATGATCAGGCCGGCGCCTTCCGGCACCTCCATTTCGGCGGCGATTTCCTTCAGCTTCTTGCGGTCGGCCGCATTGGTGATCTTGCGGCTGATGCCGCCGCCGCGTGCCGTGTTCGGCATCAGGACGCAATAGCGGCCGGCCAGCGAAAGATAGGTGGTCAGCGCGGCGCCCTTGTTGCCGCGTTCCTCCTTCACGACCTGGACCAGCATGATCTGCCGGACCTTGATCACTTCCTGAATCTTGTAGCGGCGCGGGCGCGGGCGCTTGGGAGCGGCGATTTCCTCGGCCACATCCTCTTCGGCGACCGATTCGATCTCTTCATCGGTGTCGCCCGCATCGTCGCCGGCGTGATCCGCCGTCGCGCCCGCGCCGTTTTCCGCGCCGGTGTCGCGGCCTCCGGCCTCGCCGTCGCCGGGATGGCCGTGGTCGTGACCGTCGCCGGCCTCGCCCTCGTGCTGCTCCTCGGCGGCGGCCTGCGCTTCGCCGGTTGGGGCCGGCCGTCCGGCGCCTTCGCTTTCATAGGCGACGATTCCGCCGTCTTCCGCATCGCCGTCAAGGTCGATCACCGCCATGCCGGCGGGCCCCCCCGCCGAAACGGCGGGATCGGCCGGCGCGCGCTCGGCGCGCGGCGCGGGGTGCGGCGGGCGGCGGCGCGAGCGGCGGTTCTCTTCCTCTTCCTCGGCCCGGGCAAGCGCGCGTTCTTCCTCGATCAGCGCTTTGCGGTCGGCGACCGGGATCTGGTAATAGTCGGGATGGATTTCCGCGAAGGCGAGAAAACCGTGCCGGTTTCCGCCGTAATCCACGAAGGCCGCCTGCAGCGAGGGTTCGACCCGCGTCACCTTGGCAAGGTAGATGTTCCCCGCCAGTTGCCGCTTGTTTACCGTTTCGAAGTCGAATTCTTCAACCTTGTTGCCGTCCACCACCACAACCCGGGTCTCTTCGGGATGTGTGGCGTCGATAAGCATCTTCTTTGCCATGCTGTTCCATTGCGCCCCGGGCGCAAGAGACCCCCGGGCGGCGCCAGGGGCGCGCCGGGGGGCGATTCATACGGTTGGGGGCGGCTTGTCTGTGCGTAAGGGCCGGGCGCAGCAGCGTGGACACTGCCCGGTGGGCAGTCCTCGCCTCGATCTGCAATGCTCGCGCGCCTCATCGCGGTTCACGTCAAGGGGGCCGGTCCGACCCCCCGCCTTTTCGCGCCTCGGGACCGCCGGTAAGGGCCGGCCCGTCGGGCAATGTGCACGGCCTTGCGGCCGATCCGGCTCCCCCGACCCTTGCGGCACGAAGCCTCGCACCCGGCAGAATGTGGAGGAGAGAATTCCACGGACAGCCCCGCAGGGCGCCTCCGGCGGACCCTAAGGCGAAAGCCGGGGCAAGGGCAATGGCAAAACGTCAGGACTGCGGCGCCGGCGGCGCACGCCGGGCGCGTTCGTCGTCGCGCCAGCGCCGCCAGTCGGCCGCCGCGCGGCCGACCACCTCGCGTACCGCAGCGCCGATGGCCTCGCCCACGGCGGTGTGCAATCCGGCGTAGCGCTCGTCGCCCGGCGGGCAGGCCAGCGCCACGCAATCGGTGCCGGTTCCCGTGGCCCGGCCGGTGGCCAGGGCCAGATCGGCATCCATCAGCGCCGCCGTGCGCGCCTGCACGGCGATGCTGATTGCCTCGATCTGCGCTGTCTCGGTCAGCGCGACATCGGTTGCGACCAGCAGGTTGATCGTGCCGTAATCCGCGCTGTGCCATGGCAGGCGGCGACCCACCGCCTCGGCATTCGACAGCCCCAGCGTCGCCACGCAATCGGCACTGGCCGCCTCGACGCGGGCCTGCGCCCGGTCCCAGGTGCCGATATCGCGCGAGGTCAGCATGCCGACCGCCCCCGGCTCGGGCATCTCGGCCCGAAGCCATCCCTCGGCATCGAAGCCGGGGGCCAGATCGGCATTGCGCACCTCGCGCCACAGGACGAGGCCGGTCGTCTTCCAGCCGCCGCCATAGGGAGCCCAGCTCAGGACGCGCATCGGTGCCGGCAGCCGCGCCCGGAGCCACGGCCGCGCAAGCGTGACCTCGATCATCGGATCACCCCCAGCGGCTGGAACACCGGACCGTCCGGGGTTTCGGCGTGAAAGCCGCGGATGCCGAAGACCTCGGCCAGACGGGCCTCGGTCAGCACCTCGCGCGGCGTGCCGTCTGCGGCCAGCCGGCCCCGGTGCAGCAGGACCAGCCGGCTGCAATGCCGCGCGGCAAGGCCCAGGTCGTGGATCGAGGCGATCACCGCCCTGCCCTCGGCCGCCAGACCGCCAAAGACCTGCATCGCACGGATCTGTGCCTCGGGGTCGAGGCCCGCGACGGGTTCGTCGGCGATCAGCAGCGGCGTCTCCTGCGCCAGCGCCCGGGCGATCAGCACGCGCGCCTGCTCGCCCCCCGACAGCGCGGTCGCGATGCGGCCGCGATAGTCCTCCAGCCCCATCCGCGCCAGCGCCTGCGCCACCGCCGGATGGCCGGGATCGGCCGCACCATGCGGCGCGCGGCCAAGCGCCACCAGCATCTCGACGCTGATCGGCCAGGCGATCTCGCGCCCCTGCGGCATGAAGGCCGCCGCCCGCGCCCGCGCGCGCGGCGCCAGCGCCGCCAGCGACGAATGCCCCCCCACCGGCAGCAGCCCCAGCGCCCCGCGCAGAAGCGAGGTCTTGCCGGCACCGTTCGGGCCGAG
>JBDHSO010000173.1:0-8570 GCA_039808125.1 Rhodobacter sp.
CATGCCCAGGAACGGCGCGGCATAGGTGTCGCAAGGCGTGCGGTCTATGATCGCGCACAGGCGTGAGGCGAGGTTTCGCTTGCCGCCGAGCCAGGGGGCAACAGGAGAGACCGGCTGGACCGCAGCCGTTTCATGCTTTGACATTTGTTCCCGAATCGTTCCTAAATGCCGCCCTCTCGGCTGAGAGCGGGGCGGCCATGAACCCATGATGGTCGGCGGGGTCGTCTGCATGTGTCCCCGTGTCGGAGGGCGTTGACGCGCCCTCTGGCCCCCGTCTGGCGCGACGGGGGCGGCTCAGGCATCGCGCTTGAGCAATTCCTTGATGTCGCGGCGAATCTCGCCAAGCTCCTCGCGCATGTGGCCCAGGGCTTCGGTGGTTTCCTTGCGGGCCTCGCGCGCGGCCATCAGGTCGTCGTGGCGCTGCTGTTGCAGATAGGTGATCGAGGCGGCGTTGAGCGCGATTTTCTGTTCCAGCCGGATGAGCCAGGCCACGGCACCCACGGCGGCCACCAGAATGCCCCAGAATTCCTTCACCAGATCCATCACGCCGCCTCCCGTCCGTAGCTGGCCCAGCCGAAGAGGCGCACCAGCACCCAGAAGACCAGCGCGATGACGGCCGCCGTCACTGCCCGTGCAGCACCGGGCTGCCCGCTGGCATCGCGCAGCATGGCTTGCAGGAAGCGCAGGTCGCAATGCGCCCGGGTCGCGGCCCGGGTGGCATAGCCATAGTCATGGCGGCCCCAGTCCGCCTCGGTGAAGTAGCGCCCGGCGACGGCCGTCAGCATCCGTCGCGGCCAGGCCGGAAACCACCACGGCCCGACGCCGTTGACATAGGTCGCGCGCTCTGCTGCGCTGAGGTCTTCCCAGGATGCGGACATGTCAGTGCGGCACCAGATGGCGGTGCGCCGGGCAGGCGGCCGCGAAATCGGCATAGGCACTGCCGATCTCGTCTTTCGTCTGGGCGGTGTCCTGGCGCGACCTCGTTGGCAGGCTCTCGCCCCAGGCGCGGCAGAGCGCATTCTCAGTCGCGCCAGCCCCGGTCGTCAAAGGGGCGCAGCCGCTCAGGATCAGCGCGGCTGTCGCTGACCCGATCAGCAATCGCATCGGCATGGTGAAGGTCCTTCTTCTCGATGGTGTCGCGGGCCTCGGCCCGGGCGTCACGCCGCGCCCAGGCCAGGAGGAGCGCGCCCGCCGCCGCGAGGGCGGCGAGCAGGGCCGAGCCGGAGAGGCGGAGCCATTTCATCGGATCGCCCCCCGCAGGCCGATGCCGATCAGCCCCATGTCGATCAGCGCCGAGGCCGGCATGTCGCCCGTCATGTTGCGCACGATCTCCACCAGCAGGGAGAGGCGGTGCAGCGGCTCCGAGGCGAGGATCAGGCCGCAGATCAGCGGCGCGACCGAGGCCCACCAGGCGAGCGAGCGCGGCTTGATGTAGCGCGCGCGCATCACGCCTCCTTCAGCCCGGCCAGGAAGGCTTGCAGGTAGAGCACCCGATTGGCCCAGCCGCGCATGTAGGTGGCGGCATTGGCGGTGAAGGCGTAGCGGCGCAGGCGCCAGCCCAGGAACTGGACGATCAGCTCGTCCTCGTCCGCCGCCTCGACGGCCGCCAGCGTCTGCGGGCCGATGATGCCATCGGCGGTCACATCGACGGCCTTCTGCAACAGAAGGCGGGCGGCGCCGCTGCCCTGGTTCACGGCCGCGTCGAAGAGCGCGACGGCGATCTTCGGCGGCAGGTCGTCGCAGCGGTTGGCGTCCCAGTAGTCGCGGCGATAGATCGCGACGGCCTCCTCGCGGGTGAGCGCGCGGATGTTGACCTTCGGATAGGCCCGTTTGGAGATGCCGAAATTGGTCTCGCCGCCGGGGTCGCGCGGGTCGTTGACATAGCCGCCCTCGATCCGCTCCTTGAGGACAAAGCCGACGGCCTGGTCGAAGACCGAAGGCGCAGGCGTGGTCACAGTGGTGCCTGCCGAAGCGATTTCCGGTGCGGCGGGCGGGGCTTTCGGCGTCTGGGCGCCGGTCGTCTTGGTCTGTGCCACAGGTCCAACTCCTTGATGGCGTTACGGTTATGTGCGCGTGGAGCGCACGGTCAGGCCACGGGCGCGCAAGGCCCGCGTCAGGTCGTCGGCAACGGCCTCGCCCAGTTCGTCGGCGAGAAAGCCCAGGCCCTCGCGCTCCAGCTCCTCGACGGCGCGCAGGAGCCAGGGGTTGGGCTTGCGGGCGGGCTGGGTGACGGCGCGCATCGGATGCGCCGCGCCCTCCCAGAAGAGGCCGCCCTTGCGCCTGGATCGGATGGTGATCTCCGGCCGGCCGTCATGCACGGCGCGGGCATAGGG
This sequence comes from Rhodobacter sp., assembly GCA_039808125.1. Lineage (GTDB taxonomy): Bacteria > Pseudomonadota > Alphaproteobacteria > Rhodobacterales > Rhodobacteraceae > Pseudogemmobacter. Next base: position 2,334 of record JBDHSO010000173.1, read on the forward strand.
CGTGTTGGCCGCGACCAGCGCATCGGCGGTGCCGACCGGCTCGACCACATGGGCCTTGCGCAGATCGCCGGTCAGGAAGGGCACGTTGCCCTGGCGGGTGGCGATCTCGTGCAGCTTGAAGGCCACCTGAAGCGTGATGCGCTGCGCGTCCATCACAGCACCTCCACGCCGAAGCCGGCGCCACCCACACCGCCACCGCGCCCCTCGGCGGCGATGGCCACGGCCCAGAACAGGTCGGCATGACCATCATCGGTGCGCTCGGCGTCGTAGCGAATGGTCTGGCCGCTGACCTGCTTCTTGACCGCATGCAGTTGCGCCAGGAGATCGGGATCGTTTGGCAGCATCAGCCGCTTTTCTTCGGCCAGCTTCAGAAGGTTGAGGGCGAGGCGCGATTTCCGCTGCGCCGAGAACCAGACGCCCTCGAAGCGGCTGGATACACCGGCCAGTTCCTCCGCCAGCTGCATGCCGATGCCGGTTCGATCCACGCCCCAGCGGCTGACCTCATAGCGCTGGTCCACGGCGAGGATGGCGGCGCGCTGCGCGTCGAAGGACGCGCCCTTCAGGCTTTCGTGATGCACCAGGGCAAATCGGTCGAGCCAGTCGCCGCGCGCGTGTTCCTGGCCGATCAGCGCGATGGCGGTGCGGTCGTTGATCCGGCCAACGTCCACCCCGCCATGCAGTCGCGCGAAATGCGCCGGCCGGATCGCTTCGCGCGTCAATTCGTGCAGGAGCGACCAGGACAGCAGCGCGGCGCCATCCTCGGCCCATTGGCACTCGTAGAACATCGCCCAGCTTTCGCTGTCAAAGAGCGAACGCAACTCGTCGATACCGCCCAGGAGCGGCATGCCCTGGGCGATGGCATCTTCCAGCGTGATGGTCCGGCGCCACCATTGGCCGTGGCGACCCTTGTGATTGGTGGCGAGTTCCCAGAACATCGAATTCGGCGTGAACGGCGTCGAGAAGACGGTGACGCGGCCGCCCATGGCGGTGATCGACGGCACCACGGCCGCCCAGAGCATGTGCTGTTGGCGCACCCAGGCGAATTCGTCGAACCAGACATCGCCGGGCCAGCCCTGGGCGGTGCGGAAGTTAGTCGAGACCGCGACGATCTTCGCGCCCATCACCGTGATCTCGTCGGCCTTGTCCTCGTCAAGGGCGACCTCCAGCCGGCCGGCATGGGTGCGGACATAGGCCAGGATGAGCCGGGCCTGGCGATCCGAGGCCGAGACCACGATCTGCGGCCGGCCGGCCATGGCGCCCAGCAGGACGGCAAGGCCGACGACATAGGAAAAGCCGATCTGGCGGGCTTTCAGGATGATCCTGAAACGCTCCTCGGATTGCAGGAATTCGGTCTGATAGGCGTAGAGCCCGTATTCGGGATCCAGCACCCGCGCCAGCGCCTCGGCCGAGACGGCATTGGCGACGGTCGGGCGCGGCTTCGGCGTGGGCGCCGCCCGCTTCAGCCGCTCCAGCGCGCGCGTCAGCATGGCCAGCCGATGCGCCTGGGCAGTGGTGGGGCTGGCGGCGCGGGTGAGGCGCAGGATTTGCGCCTCCAGCCCCTGCACGGTCGCGCGCGCCGCCTGAAGCTGTGTCTTCCAGCCGCCACCCCTTACCCAGCCCCGGACGGTCCGGGGTGAGCATCCCAGACGGGCGGCAATCTCGGCCGCGCTGTCGCCGGCGGTATAGGCGAGGAAAGCGGCCTCCTTCTCGGCCCCGGTGAAGGCCGGGGGCCGCCCCCGGCGCGGGGATGCCTTTTGTAGCGCGTGGCGCAACGATTGAGGGGCATTGTCGCCGTTCTGGCACCCCGTGGGGCCTGCGGGCGCAGAGGGGGTTCCACGGGCCGCTTTTGGCGATTTTGCGCGCATGGCCATCGTCAGGCCCTGCCCAGGATGCTGGCGAGAAGGTCGAGCGCAGCATTGGCGCTCTTTTGCGCGGGACGCGGCGGCGTGCCATGGCGCGATGGCCGCGAGGAGACCGGAAGCACCTCATAGGCCTCTTCGGCGGTCAGGATGCCGGCCTGCACCAGTTCCGCCAGGGGCGGGATGTCCTAGTCGGGCGGGGTCAGGTCCAGCGGCATGAAGGCCACGCGGCCCGGTGCGCCATCGGCATCCTCCGCGCCGCTGGCCGTCAGCCCGAGGCGGGTCAGCACCGGGGCGAGCCGGTCGAGCATCCGGCGGCGGCGCGGCGCGAGCGTCAGATGTTCGAAGATGAACATCTGGCCCGTCACTTCGCCGCCCCCACCCAACTGCCCGGCCGCAACAATGCCAAGCATGCGGGGCGGCACGCCATGGGCCGAGATGATCCGGTCGCGGGCGGCATCGAGAAGCTTGAGGAAATCGCCGTCCTTCGCATCGGCGGTCAGCCGCTCGAAGTGGATCTTCTGGCCTTCGGAATGGTGCAGCACGATGGTGCGGCGGGCATTGTCGATGCCCTGGAAATCGCGGCGGAAGAAGGCCTTGATCTCGACCCTCTGCGCATCGCTCGGCTGCATGCCCTCGAAGATCACCGCATATTCCGGCACCGCGCTGTTGCGGAAGAAGGCGGCGTTGTAGGCAACGGCGGCGCGGGTCAGATCCAGAAGCCCCTCTGCCGCGATCCAGCCCGGCAGCGAATAGGCGCGGCCCAGCGGACAGGGTTCGCGCAGGTGCAGGATTTCGTCGGGGCCGAAGGTCACGATCTTCTGGCTGCCGTCCGGCAGCGGCACACGCTGGAGGAAGCCCGCGCGGAAGCGCGACATGGTGATTGCCGGCAGGCGCCGCAACTGCACGAGGCGCGGGCCTGCCGTCACCAGATGCAGGAAGGCGTTGCCGTAGCATTCGAGGTCCAGCCCCAGGCCGGTGAAGAGCGCGCCCGGGCCACCATCGCAGACGGCGGCCAGCGTTGCGGCCCCGGTGCCGGTCAGGCCGCCACCGAAGGCGCCTTCGGCCTTGAGCGTGATGGCGCGGGCATGTTCGGCCGAAGCGCGAAAAAGCGCCGCCATGTGGAGGGGCGGCACCGGCCAGAGGTATTCGCCATCGACGCCGGTCGCCTCACGCAGGTCGAGGGTTGCGGCCGGATCGAAGCGCAGGACCTCGACGCCGCAGGCGCTCGCGGAGGGATCGGAGGGGTCGATGCCATTGCTCATGGCCCCTGACTACAGCCTCTGATAAGTCCAGATAAGCCAGAAATAAGTCCAGATGCCACGAGTGGCGCGATAGTAACCGCCCCATCTGGCCCTATAGCCGGGGTCGTGGCAAGACGATCTGGACCAGCCGATCCCGGCGTTAAGTCCAGAGGCCAAAGCGCGTGGCGACCCTTACCAATCTTTCGGTCAGCTTCATCTCGCTGGTGCGCGCACCGGCGACCGGCAAGCCGCTGATGCTGAAGACCGCCGCCGGCCAGCGTGGTGAGATGATCCGCATCGCCCGCACCGATGACGCGCGGATGATGGCCTTCGGCATCGTCTATGCGCCCGACCAGCCAGACAGCCATGGCGACAGTGCCGATGCGGCGACCATCCGGCGGGCGGCCTATGAGTTCATGCGCGAAGGCCGTTCGCGCAACGTGGATCTGGAGCATTCGTTCACCCCAGAGATGGCCTATGTCGCCGAAAGCTGGATCGTGCGGGCGGCGGACCCGCTGTTTCCTGCGGAACCGGAAGGGTCCTGGGCCGTGGGCATACAGATCGGCGACCCGGAAATCTGGCGCCAGTTGAAGGCGGGTGACCTGACCGGGATTTCGCTCGCCGGCATCGCCCATGCCACACCGGCCGCGCCCGCGCCGCAATGGACCGAAAAGGAGGCCGGCGGCGTCCTCGCCTGGCTCAAGGGCCTCCTTCCCTCCCCCCCACGCCCCAGCACCGAGGATCCCCTGATGGACAAGACCCAAGTCGAGGAGGTTGTTCGCAGCCTCCTCAAGACCGAATTGCCCGAGGCCGTGATGGCCGCCGTGCAGGCTGCCCTGAAAGCCGGGGCGCCGCCCGCCAGCCCGGCACCCGCACCGGCCAGCCCGGCTCCCGCCGCCCCCGCGGCGTCCAGCACCCCCACGCCCGCCGCTCCCGCGCAAAGCGAGGAGGTCGCCGCGCTGAAAACGGCGGTCGCGGCGCTGGAAGACCGCATCGCCATCGCCACCGCCAAGGGGTTGACCGAACTTGGCCGCGCGATGGCCCCTGCCGAGGAGAGCTACCTGTGAAGATCACCCTGAAATCCGGCGAAGAGATGGACGATGTCGTCGCGCTGGCGAAAAGCCTGATCGGTCCGGCCGATCTGGCGGTGGGCGGTGTCCTCAACCCCAAGGCGGCGGCACGGCTGATCCAGCTGGTCTTCAAGCAGGAGTTCCTGTCGAAGATCACCACGGAGGTGCTGACCTCGCTCAGCCAGGAGGTGGCGGCGCTCGACATGGCGCGGCGCCAGATGGTCCGCGTCCCCGAGGGCCAGCGGCCGGATGAGGGCGAATTCGCCTCGGCCGGGGTCTATGGCTGCATCCTGAACGTACTGCCGATCCAGCTGTTCCCTTCGGTCAAGCTCTCGACGCTGCGGGCCAACAAGGACAATCCGCAAATCCTGTCGATGCTGGAAACCTCGTTCGGCGATGCGATCTCGCGCGACCTGGTGGACCTCGGCTTCAACGGGGTCAGCGACGACAATGTCGGCGCCAACCGCGAGGCGAAGTTCCTGCGCCTGAACAAGGGCTGGGTACAGGTCGCGCGCGACGCCGCCGATACGCCGAAGGTCAATATCGACCCGGCGACGGATGGCTGGATCGAAAGCCTGACTTCGATCGTCAACGCGGCAGACGATCGCGCGCGCCGTGACAGCGTTCTGATCATGAACGAGGCCGACGCCGACGATTATGGCCGCGAGTTGGGTGTGCCGATCACCGGCGTTGCCATGCGCGCCGAAAGCCCGCTGCGCCGCTTCGAGGGCCGCCCGATCGAGGCCATCGGCGACATGCCGCGCGGCAAGGTGCTGTTCACGCCGTTGAAGAACCTGGTCCATGGCATCCACACCGAGGTGAAGCGCGACAAGGCCTATGACGGCCGCGCCCGCGCCCTGGAATACACCTTCGACATGGCCGTGGACTACGAGATCGCCGTCAAGCGCTACACGGTCCTGGCCGAGTAAACCGATGGCAACCACCGCCGCGCTGCGCGCCTATGCCAATCTGCCATCCGAGGTGCCGGAGGCCCTGCTGGCCACTCATCTCGGATATGCCGAGGCCGAATTGCGGCGCCTTCTGGCGGTGGCGGCCGTTCCGGCCGAAGCCGTTGCGCTCTGGGACGAGGCGGTGACGGTCAGGGCGCTGGCGAGCCTTCTGCCCTGGCTCAACACCTTCGCGCTCGACGGCGCGGCCAAGGTGGGGCGGCTCGAAGGCGCGGTCGAATACCGCTTCCTGACGCCCGAGGACGTGGCGGCGCGCGTGCGCGACCTGATGCAGCGGTTCGGCGCCCTGGTGGCGGCGATCCGCGCCCTTCTGCCCGCCGGGGACGCCGGCGTGACCCTGCCCAACCTGACCATGTTCGCTGTCTGAGGTCCCGATGCGCCTGCGCACCCGCTTTTCCGAGGAAATGCTTGCCCGCCTTGCAGCCAGCCTGCCCGAGGCGGTGCTGACCGCCTGGGACGCGCACTCCGTGGTGGTCGTGGTCGAGCAACTGACCTTCCTGCCGGCCGGCGGGGTCGAGAACGGCTATGAACGGGTGGCGAAGCTCTCGGGCGTGATGCGGGCCGAGTTGCGCGCCGACCGGATCGACGACATGGCGATCGAACCCCTGATCGCCAGCCTGGTCGGCGACCCGGTCTTCCTGCCGTTCCTCGCCGTGCCGCCCGGCGCCCTGGCCGAGAAGGCGCGGCTCATCCTGACCGACTGGCGGGACACGATCCGCGACGTGCAGATCGCCAGCGCGCTGCGCTTCTCGGTCGATGCCACGCTTGCTGTCCGCGCGGCCCCGCTGACGGCGACCGAGCGTCTGATGCTGGGCGAGGCGCCGCAGATCGGCCCGGGCCACGAGGCGGATTATGCCGACCTGACGGCGGGAGAGGCGCCATGAGGGATTTCGACGCCACCCAGGATGACCGCCGCATCGCCAACCTGATCCAGACCGGCGTGGTCGAGGAGGTCGATTACGCCAACCCGCCGCGCGCCCGCGTGCGGATCGGCGAACTCCTGACCGGCTGGCTGCGCATGGGCACGCCGCGCGCCGGCGATGCCCACACCAGCTGGGGCTACAGTGTCGGCGAGGAGGTGGTGATCGCCGCGAAT
>JBDHSO010000174.1:0-8468 GCA_039808125.1 Rhodobacter sp.
CCGCCCTCGAACCGATGGCGGGCAGGTCTTCGACTGCGATCGGCTCGTATTGCTGCCCGGACAGCGTGCCCTCGCCATGGTCACTCGGACCCGTGGGGTTCTCATGGCTCGATCGTGGCGCTGCCGTGACGAACCTGTCCCATAGCGCAGCCTTCCATGCCAAAGAAAAGATCGCACAACCAAAACCCGGGCATCAAACACATAGCCGGCGGACGGCCGCCTCCGCGGCACCGGGGCCGTTGCAAGGGCCGGATCGCCGCCTTATAGCGGCGGCGGAAAAACACCGGCCGCGCGCGCTCTTGCACCCGCGGCCAGATGACGAGGGCCGATGTGCAGGATGTGACCATTCTGATGGGCGTCCGCAACGGTGCCGACCATCTGGACGAGCAACTGGAGAGTTTTGCGGCGCAAACTGATGTCGGCTGGTGGCTGATCGCCAGCGACGACGGATCCGTGGACGACAGCCGCGCGATAATCGAACGATTCGCCGCGCGCTTCCCGCCGGGCCGCGTCCGTACGGTCGATGGCCCGGCTTGCGGTTTTTCGGCGAATTACCTGTCGATGCTGCGCCGCCTGCCCGAGGAACCCGGTCCGCTGGCCTTTTCGGATCAGGATGACGTGTGGCTGCCTGAACGGCTGTTGCAGGGCGCCCGCGCGCTGGAGGGGGCCGAGGGGGCCGTCCTCTATTGCAGCAGGACGCTTGTCGCCTCGGAGGATCTGTCGCAGCGGCGGCTGGCGCGCGGTTGTCCGCGACCCCCGGGGTTCCGTCATGCGCTGGTGCAGAATGTCGCGGCGGGCAACACCATTCTGGCCAACCCCGCCGCCGCGCGCCTGCTGGTTGCCGCCGCGCGCCGCACCGAGAAGGTGATCGCGCACGACTGGTGGGCCTATCAGATCGTGACCGGCGCCGGGGGACGGCTGATCTTCGACGACCGGCCGACGCTGCTTTACCGCCAGCACGGGCGGAATGCGATCGGTGCCAACGACGGGATCCGGGCCAAAGCCCGGCGGCTGGGCATGCTGGTCGATGGCACCATGACGCGCTGGACGGATGTGAATCTCGAGGCGCTTGAGGCCTTTGCCTCCGCGCTTTTGCCCGAGGAACGCGCGGCGGTGGCCGAATTTGCCGCGCTGCGCCGCGACCGCAACCCGCTGCGGCGCCTGCGGCGGGCGCGGGCGCTGGGGTTGTACCGGCAGACCCGCTCCAGCACGCTGGCGCTGTGGCTGGCGGTTCTGACGGGATGGATCTGATCTTGTAGTTTGCAATTATTCAATTTGCGATTTCATATCTGCCAATATTCTGCAAATTTTCGCAATTTCGTTTTCCTTCGCTGCGGCGCAACATTATTCTGCGGCCGATTCCCGGGGGAGGACCGCCATGAAGGACATTCTCGAAGAGCTTGAGGCCCGCCGCGCCACCGCCCGCGCCGGCGGCGGACAGCGCCGGGTCGATGCGCAGCATGCCAAGGGCAAGCTGACCGCGCGCGAACGGATCGAACTCCTGCTCGACGAGGGCAGTTTCGAGGAATTCGACATGTTCGTCGCCCATCGCTGCACCGATTTCGGCATGGAGGCCGACCGGCCCGCCGGTGACGGCGTTGTCACCGGCTGGGGCACGATCAACGGCCGGCAGGTCTATGTCTTCAGCCAGGATTTCACCGTCTTCGGCGGCTCGCTTTCGGAAACCCATGCCCAGAAGATCTGCAAGATCATGGATATGGCGATCCAGAACGGGGCGCCCGTCATCGGGCTGAACGATTCGGGGGGCGCGCGGATCCAGGAAGGCGTGGCCTCGCTTGCGGGCTATGCCGAGGTATTCCAGCGCAACATCATGGCCTCGGGCGTGGTGCCGCAGATCTCGGTCATCATGGGGCCCTGCGCGGGCGGTGCGGTCTATTCGCCGGCGATGACCGATTTCATCTTCATGGTGAAAGACACCTCTTACATGTTCGTCACCGGCCCCGACGTGGTGAAGACCGTCACCAATGAAATTGTGACGGCCGAGGAACTGGGCGGGGCGTCCACCCATACGAAGAAGTCCTCCGTCGCCGACGGCGCCTTCGAGAACGATGTCGAGGCGCTGGCCGAAACCCGCCGCCTGTTCGACTATCTGCCGCTGAACAACCGCGAAAAGGCGCCGGTCAGGCCGTTTTTCGACGATCCCGCACGGGTGGAACCCAGCCTCGACACGCTGATCCCCGACAACCCCAACCAGCCCTATGACATGAAGGAACTGATCCTGAAAGTCGCCGATGAGGGTGATTTCTACGAGATCCAGAAGGATTACGCGGCCAATATCATCACCGGCTTCATCCGGATCGAGGGCCGGACGATCGGCGTCGTGGCCAACCAGCCGATGGTGCTGGCCGGCTGCCTCGACATCGACAGCAGCCGCAAGGCCGCCCGCTTCGTGCGGTTCTGCGATGCCTTCGAGATCCCGATCCTGACCTTTGTCGACGTGCCGGGCTTCCTGCCGGGCACGGCGCAGGAATATGGCGGCGTGATCAAGCACGGGGCCAAGCTCCTCTTTGCCTATGGCGAGGCGACGGTGCCGAAGGTGACGGTGATCACCCGCAAGGCCTATGGCGGCGCCTATGACGTGATGGCGTCAAAGCATCTGCGCGGCGATTTCAACTATGCCTGGCCCACGGCGGAAATCGCGGTGATGGGGGCGAAGGGGGCGGTGGAGATCCTCTACCGGGCCGAACTGGGAGATCGCGAGCGGATCGGCCAGCGGCAGAAGGATTACGAGGCGCGCTTTGCAAACCCCTTCGTGGCGGCCGAAAAGGGGTTCGTCGACGAGGTGATCCAGCCTCGGTCGACGCGCCGCCGGGTGGCCCGGGCCTTTGCCTCCCTGCGGGGCAAGAAACAGGCCAATCCCTGGAAGAAGCACGACAATATCCCGCTCTGAAAGGGACCACGCATGACTGTGCCCGCCCGTCATCCGGCCGCCCGTCTTCTGGCTGCCTGTGCCGCCCTCCTTCTGCTGGCGGCGGGCGGCTGTGATGAGGACCCGCCCGCCGCCGCGGATGCGGGGGGCGTGAGCGTTCCGTCCGGGCGCGAGGTGCGGTTTCTTGACATCATCACCAATGCGCCCGGACCGCAGGGCGCGACCGCCCGTTTCCGGTTCGTCGCCCCCGATGCCAGGAAGGGTGAGGACTGGGGGGCGGACATGCAGGCGCTGTGCGATAACTATGCCCTCTCACGGATCGACGGCATGGTGCCCGTGCCGCAGCAGATCGTGATCACGGTTTCGGATCGTGAGGTGCCCTTCGGCGAAGCCGCACCGGATGCGGTGCAATTCTTCGAATCCTACCAGCTCGGCGATGGCGCCTGCATCTGGGAGATGTTCTGATGCCGGCACAAGATGTTGCGATTCCGTCGCATTCTGGCCGGTGGTTTGATGTAACCGTGTCACAGGCGCACAACTTGGACGCCACCAGATTCTTTTCGGGCCGTCTTTCAGCTATCGTGCGGTCAGGCCGAACCCAAGCGGCCGTTGCCTCGCATCGGGGGCAGACGGGCATGCCGCCCGTCAGAACCGCCGAGAAAAAAAGGAGAAGAGGATGTCGAGCACCAAGAAACTCGTTCTTGCCCTGGCCGTTCTGGGCGCCTTGGCCGCCTGTGCCAAGAAGGTCGAAGAGGAAGTCGTCTATATCGACGAGCCGGCCGTTTCGTCCGAGCCGGTCTATACCGGCAAGTACAAGTAAGGTTTCCGGGTCGGGCGCGGCGGGCCTTTCCCGTCCGCGCCCCGCCTTCCGTTCCGCCCTTGACCGCAGATTGCAGGGCCATGCGCGCCGTTCCGCCGGTCGCGCGATTTATCTGTTTGCCAGCGCCTGCGCCGCAGATTATTGCCGCCTCCATCGCATCGTTCTTGACTGGAGGTTGACATGCGCAATACCGCCCTCTTCGCCATGCTGGCGCTTGCGGCTCTCGCCGCATGTTCGAAGCCCGCACCCGCCCCGGCACCGGCCCCCGAGCCCGTCTCGGTCGAGCCGGCCTATACCGGCAAGTACAAGTAAGACCTGCGCGGGCAGTCCCGGCGCGCGCCTTGCCGCCGCGCCGGACTGCCCGGCATTTCCTCTCTCGCGCCTGTCCGGGCCGGCCGCTCCGCGCCCCTGTTCCGGATTCGCTGCCCCGCGGGCGCCTTTGACAGAAAGGCTCCCGTCATGCTGAAGCATCGCGGCTTTCCCGGCCGCCTGACCGGCACCGACCATCAGTTCACCATCCGCCGCGCCAATGTGAAGGACGGTCCGACGCGGATCATCCGCCGCGAGCGGTTCAAGGACCGCGCCTATGTCGACCGGCTGGCCGACCAGACCTTCATGGCCGCGCTCTGGCAGTATTTCGGCGAGGAGCCCTTTGAACGTGGCAACCTCGATGCCGGGCGGCTGTCCTGGCTGTTCGGGCGCGAGGTCGTGCCCGCCGAGGATCCGTTCGACCCCTGCTCCTATGAGGCGCTGCTGCGCATCGACCTGAAGAAGGCCGAAATCGCCTTTCCCGAGGTTTTCGCCCCGGAAGCGCCGCCCGTCGCCTTCGACGACGAGGAGGATTGGTGATGCATCCCCGCCGCAGCTCCCGGACGGATACGGCAACCGTACACGGCGATGCAGGACCGTGCCGGGCTGCCGACCCGCCCGCAGGTTTCGGCGGATCGGGCGCTCGCGGCCCGGAATCGCCCTGTCTTTTTCTGACATTTCGTCTTTTTCGGCAAAGGAATGCCGAAGCCGTGAACGCAGCAATATTCCCATGGGAATCCCGAAAATTCGCGCTAGACTCTGAGGTAATAAAAAACCACAGAGGCAGTATCCCATGCACAAGACGCTTGTCCTTTTCGCACTTCTCACAGTCCCGCTTTCGGCCTGCATGCAGGATCCCGCATCGCGCGGGCTTGCCGGCGCGGTCGCCGGCGCCGCCATCGCCGATGCGATGGATGAGAACATCGTTGCCGGTGCTGCGCTGGGCGGCCTGGCCGGTGCCGCAACCTGCGGCATCGAGGTCGGCCTGCCGGCCTGCCAGACCGGATACTGAAACCGCTGAACCGGCCGCCTTCGGGCGGGGCCGGTCGCAATCCAACCACGGGGTCGCCCGGGCCGAATGCCCGGACGGCCCCGTTTTGCCATGCGCTCCGGCCCCGGGCGCGATCGAGGGAGTGCCATGTTCAAGAAGATCCTGATTGCCAACCGGGGCGAGATCGCCTGCCGCGTGATCAAGACCGCGCGCAGGATGGGCATCGCAACCGTCGCCGTCTATTCCGACGCCGACCGCAATGCGCTGCATGTCCGCATGGCGGACGAGGCGGTGCATATCGGTCCCTCGCCGGCCGCGCAGTCCTATATCGTGATCGACAAGATCCTCGATGCCGTGCGGCAGACCGGCGCCGAGGCGGTGCATCCGGGCTATGGGTTCCTCAGCGAAAACCGGGCCTTCGCCGCGGCGCTCGAGAAGGAAGGCGTGGTTTTCATCGGCCCGCCCAGCCCGGCGATCGAGGCGATGGGCGACAAGATCACCTCGAAGAAGATCGCGGAGGAGGCGGGCGTCAGCACCGTTCCGGGCTATATGGGCCTGATCGCCGATGCCGACGAGGCGGTGAAGATCAGCGGCGAGATCGGCTATCCGGTGATGATCAAGGCATCGGCCGGCGGCGGCGGCAAGGGCATGCGCATCGCCTGGAATGACCCCGAGGCGGCCGAGGGCTTCCAGTCGTCGAAGAACGAGGCGGCGGCGTCTTTCGGCGACGACCGCATCTTCATCGAGAAATTCGTCACCCAACCGCGCCACATCGAAATTCAGGTGCTGGCTGACCAGCACGGCAATTGCCTCTATCTGCACGAACGCGAATGTTCGATCCAGCGGCGCAACCAGAAGGTGATCGAAGAGGCGCCCAGCCCCTTTCTTGACGCCACCACCCGCAAGGCGATGGGCGAACAGGCTTGCGCGCTTGCCCGGGCCGTGGGCTATACCAGCGCCGGCACGGTGGAATTCATCGTCGACGGCAACCGCAACTTCTATTTCCTGGAGATGAACACCCGCCTTCAGGTGGAACATCCCGTCACCGAGCTGATCACCGGCGTCGATCTGGTGGAACAGATGATCCGCGTGGCCAATGGCGAGAAACTGCCCTTCGCGCAAACGGATCTGGCCATCAACGGCTGGGCGATGGAATCGCGCCTTTACGCCGAAGACCCCTATCGCAACTTCCTGCCCTCCATCGGCCGGCTGACCCGCTATCGCCCGCCCGTCGAGGGCCCGACCGCGCAGGGCGGCATCGTGCGCAACGACACCGGCGTCTATGAAGGCGGCGAGATCAGCATGTACTACGACCCGATGATCGCCAAGCTCTGCACCTGGGCACCGACGCGGGCGCAGGCCATCGAGGAGATGCGGCTGGCGCTCGACACGTTCGAGGTCGAGGGCATCGGCCACAACCTGCCCTTCGTCGGCGCGGTGATGGACCATCCCCGTTTCGTCTCCGGCAATATCACCACCGCCTTCATCGCCGAGGAATATCCCGACGGCTTTCAGGGCGCGACGCTCGACGATGCCACGCTGCGCCGGGTTGCGGCCAGTGCCGCGGCGATGAACCGGGTTGCCGAAATCCGCCGCAGCCGAATCTCCGGCACGATGGACAACCATCAGCGCCGGGTGGGCGACGATTGGGTCGTCAGCCTCGGCGGCCAGGATTTCGCGGTCCGGATCGCGGCCGACCGCGACGGCTCGACCGTCGCCTTTGCCGATGGCGCCGTCCTGCGCGTCGCCTCGAACTGGACGCCGGGCGAACCCCTGGCCCGGCTCGCCGTCGATGGCGCGCCGGTCGTGCTGAAGGTCGGCAAGATTCCCATGGGCTTCCGCATCCGCCATCGCGGCGCCGATCTCAGGGTCCATGTCCGCAGCCCGCGCGCCGCGGAACTGGCGCGTCTGATGCCGGAAAAGCTGCCCCCCGACACATCGAAATATCTCCTCTGCCCGATGCCCGGCCTCATCGTGAAGATCGGCGTCGAGGAAGGGCAGGAGGTGCAGGAAGGCCAGGCGCTGGCCACGGTCGAGGCGATGAAGATGGAAAACATCCTCCGGGCCGAACGCCGGGGCATGGTGCGCAAGATCAATGCGGCCCCCGGCGCCAGCCTCAAGGTCGACGACATCATCATGGAATTCGAATAGTGCCGACCCGACCCTTCCTCTTGACCCAAATACCCCACGGGGGTCCGGGGGTGTGAAACCCCCGGCCTGCCGCTTCCGGGGTCCTGCCCTCCGAAAGGTCATCTCATGCCCAGCCGCGCCGATTGGGAAAAGCTCGCCCAGAAGGAACTCCGCGACAAACCCGTCTCCGGCCTGACCTGGCAGACGCTGGAAGACATTGCGGTCAAGCCGCTCTATACTGCAGAAGACACCGCGCATCTGCCGCAGATGGGCGAGATGCCTGGGATCGCGCCCTTCACCCGCGGGGTCAGGGCAACGATGTATGCCGGCCGGCCCTGGACGATCCGGCAATATGCCGGCTTCTCGACGGCGGAGGAATCGAATGCCTTCTACCGCCGCGCGCTGGCGGCCGGGCAACAGGGCGTGTCCGTCGCCTTCGATCTGGCCACCCATCGCGGCTATGACAGCGACCATCCCCGGGTCGAGGGCGATGTGGGCAAGGCCGGCGTCGCCATCGATTCGGTCGAGGACATGAAGATCCTCTTCGACGGCATCCCGCTCGACAAGGTGTCGGTCTCGATGACGATGAACGGCGCGGTGATCCCGATCCTGGCCAATTTCATCGTCACCGGCGAGGAACAGGGCCATTCCCGCGCGGTGCTGTCGGGCACGATCCAGAACGACATCCTCAAGGAGTTCATGGTCCGGAACACCTATGTCTATCCGCCCGAACCCTCGATGCGGATCATCGCCGACATCATCGAATACACCGCGAGGGAAATGCCGAAGTTCAACAGCATTTCCATCTCCGGCTACCACATGCAGGAGGCGGGGGCTAACCTCGTCCAGGAACTGGCCTATACGCTGGCCGACGGCCGCGAATATGTCCGCGCGGCCATCGCGCGCGGCATGAATGTCGACGATTTCGCGGGTCGGCTGTCGTTCTTCTTCGCCATCGGCATGAACTTCTTCATGGAGGCCGCGAAACTGCGCGCGGCGCGGCTGCTCTGGACCCGCATCATGCAGGAATTCGCGCCGCAGAAGCCCGGCTCGCTGATGCTGCGCACCCATTGCCAGACCAGCGGCGTCAGCCTGCAGGAGGCCGACCCGTACAACAACGTCATCCGCACCGCCTATGAGGCGATGGCGGCGGCGCTGGGCGGCACGCAGTCGCTGCACACCAATGCTCTGGACGAAGCCATTGCCCTGCCGACCGAATTCAGCGCCCGCATCGCGCGCAACACCCAGCTGATCCTGCAGGAGGAGACCGGCATCACCCATGTCGTCGATCCGCTGGCCGGCAGCTATTACGTCGAAAGCCTGACGGC
>JBDHSO010000175.1:0-8436 GCA_039808125.1 Rhodobacter sp.
GCGGCAGAAAATCCTTGTCTAGCGATCGGATACAGGCGATCTTCACCTCAAACGACACGCCACCTGGGGAATGCAGGTTGAGGAGTGCCGCGGCACCCGCAGGCATCCGACGGCCCGAAACCAGACCCGCTCTCAGCCCGCGAGGAATGAGGATGAAACCCGACCTGCGCCCGCTTGCCGTCGCAATGCTCCTTGCCCTCCCGGCGCGGGCCGAACCGCCCCTGACCGTCGACACCGTCATCGCCCATGCCCAGGCCGAGCCGCGCACCTTCACACTGACTGGCGAGGTCGTCGCCCACGAGACGTTGAGCGCGGCCTTCCCGACCGGCGGGCGCATCACCGAGATGCGGGTCAGCGCCGGCGATCGCGTCGCCAAGGGGGCGACGCTGGCCGAGGTCGATTCGGTGCAGCAGGCGCAGGCGGTGCGCGCCGCCAAGGCCGCGCTGGCCACCGCCGAGGCAAGCTATGCCAAGACCCGCGACGACAGCGAGCGTCAGGACGCGCTCCTGGAACGCGGTGCGACGACGCGCAGCGCGCGCGATGCCGCGGCCGATCAGTTGCGCGCCGCCGAGGCGCTGGTGGCGCAGGCGCAGGCCGATCTGGACCGGGCGAAAAAGGCCTTGTCAGACACTGTTCTGCTGGCCCCCGCCGATGCCACCGTAACCGCCCGCAAGGCCGAGCCGGGGCAGGTTGTAGGCGCCGCCCAGACGGTGCTGGAACTGGCGCTGGGCCAGTCCTTCGACGCGATCTTCGAGGTGCCCGAGGTCATGCTGACCCATCCAGGCAAGGCGCCCGATGTCAGCCTGCGGCGGCTCAATTCCACCGCCGTGCCGTTTCATGGCGTGGTGAGAGAGGTCTCACCCCTCGTCGATCCGCGCAAGGGCACCGTGAAGGTGACGGTGCGGATCGTCGATCCGCCCGCCGGCCTTGGCTATGGCGAGGCGGTGACCGGCAGCGTCACCATGGCCGGCGAGGACCAGATCGCGCTGCCCTGGTCGGCGATGAGCGCGACCGCCACAGGCCCCGCCGTCTGGGTCGTCGACCCGGCCAGCCACGCGGCCCATCTGCGCCAGATCGAGGTACTGCGCTACGAGACCGGCAAGATCGTGCTGGCGGGCGGGGTGACGGAGGGCGAGCAGGTGGTCACGCTGGGCTCAAACCTTCTCTATCCCGGCCGGATCGTGCAGCCGATGGAGGTGAAGTGATGCGCCCGATCGCCCTTGTCCTCGTGCTGCCGCTGGCGCTGGCCGCCTGCAAGGAAGAGGCCGCCGCGCCGCCCCCGCCGCGCCCCGTGGTGTCAGAGGTGGTGACGCCGCAATCGGGCCTCAGGCCGCAATATGTGGGCACGGTGACCGCGCGGGTCGAGACCGATCTGGGCTTTCCGCGCATCGGCACCGTCGCCGCGCGGCCGGTGCGGGTGGGCGATGTGGTGCAGAAGGGCGACGTCCTTGCGCGGCAGGACCCCGAAGAGCTGGACGCCGATCTGCGCGCCGCCGAGGCCGGGGTGACCGTGGCCGAGGCGCAGGCCAATTCGGCCCGCGATGCCGCCGCGCGGGTGGACGAACTGGTGGCGCGCGGCGTCGACAGCACGGCGGCGGCGCAATCGGCCCATGCCAGCGCCGCCGCCGCTGAGGCGCAGCTTGAACAGGCGCGCGCCACGCTTGCCCGCGCCGAGGACGCGCGCAACCTTGCAACCCTGCGCGCGCCGCAGGACGGTGTGATCACACAAACCTTCGCCGAGCCGGGCGCGACGCTGGCCGCCGGCCAGCCGGTGCTGCGCCTTGCCGGCACCGGCGAGCGCGAGGTGGTCATCGACCTCAGCGAACAGGACATCGCGGGCCTTGCCCCCGGCGCGGTGTTTCACGTCCGGCTGGAGGCCGCGCCGCTGATCGGCGCGACCGCCACCTTGCGCGTCATCGACCCGATGGCCGACGCCGCCACCCGCACCCGCCGCCTGCACCTGACGCTGGCGTCCGACACCCCCGCCGCCTTCCGCCTCGGCGCGCTGGCGCTGGTCGAGCCGGTGGCCGAGACGCACGCCCGCACCACCCTGCCGCTGACCGCGTTGATCGGTGCGAAAACAGGCTCTGACTCGGCGGTCTGGGTGGTTTCGCGGCCCGAGGGGATCGTCCACCGCACCATTGTGAAAACCGGCGCGACAGTGGGTGACCGGGTGCTGATCCTCGCCGGGCTGAAACCGGGGGACGAGGTGGTGACGAAGGGCGTGAATTCGATCAAGGACGGCCAGAAGGTGGGCCGGGAGGTGAGCGAATGAAAGGCTTCAACCTGTCCGACTGGGCGCTCAACCACCGCTCCTTCGTGTGGTTCCTGATGATCGTCAGCCTCGTCGCCGGCGCGCTGGCCTATGTCTCGATCGGGCGCGAGGAAGACCCGAACTTTGCCATCAAGACGATGATCATCTCGGCCTCGCTGCCCGGTGCCTCGGTCGACGAGACGCTGACACAGGTGACCGACCGCATCGAGAAGAAGCTCAAGGATCTCGACGCGCTCGACTTCACCCGCTCGGTGACGCGGCCGGGCCAGTCGATTGTCTATGTCGAGCTGCTGCCGACCACCAAGGCCCGCGATCTGCCCCGCATCTGGGAAAAGGTGCGCAACATGATGGCCGATATCCGGCCGGACTTTCCGGCCGAATTCGCGGGCTTTCAGTTCAACGACGATTTCGGCGATGTCTTTGGCAATATCTTTGCCTTCACCTCCGACGGCTTCACCCCGCGCGAGCTGCGCGATCATGTCCGTCAGGTCCAGCGCGCGGTGCAGGCGCTGCCGGATGCCGGCAAGGTGACGATCTTCGGCACTCGGGACGAGGTGGTCTATCTTGAATTCTCGACCGAACGGCTGGCGGCGCTGGGCCTCAACGAGCAGCAGGTTCAGGCCTCTCTCGCGGCGCAGAACGCGATCCTGCCCTCGGGCGTGATCGACGCGGGGCCAGAGCGGGTGCTGGTGCGTGTCGGCGGCCAGTTCACCGGGGCGCAGAGCCTGCGCGACGTCAACCTGCGCGTCGGCGACCGGTTTTTTCGCCTCAGCGACGTGGCCGATATCAAGCGCGGCTACGAAGACCCGCCGTCCGAGCTGTTTCGCTACGACGGCCAGCCGGCCATCGGCCTGGCCGTGGGGATGCGCAAGGGCGCCAACATCATCGACTTCGGCAAGGAGCTGACCGCGGTCATGGCGCAGGCGCAGGCCGAGATGCCCATCGGGATCCACATCCATCAGGTCGCCGACCAGCCGCATGTGGTGGAAGACGCCGTGGGCCATTTCCTGCGCGCGTTGATGGAGGCGGTGGTGATCGTGCTGGCGGTCAGCTTCGTCAGCCTCGGCCTTCGCGCCGGTCTGGTGGTGACGCTGACCATCCCGCTGGTGCTGGCGATCACCTTCGTGGTGATGGATTACACCGGCTTCACCCTGCAGCGCATCTCGCTGGGCGCGCTGATCATCGCGCTGGGCCTTCTCGTCGACGACGCGATGATCGCCATCGAGACGATGATCATCCGGCTCGAGAAGGGCGACAGCCGGACAAAGGCCGCCTCCTACGCCTGGACCTCCATCGCCTTTCCGATGCTTTCGGGCACGTTAGTGACGGTTGCAGGGTTCATTCCCATCGGGCTCAACAACTCGGCGGCGGGGGAATTCACCTTCTCGCTCTTCGTCGTCATCGCCGTGTCGCTGCTGGTGTCGTGGATCGTCGCGGTGCTGTTTGCGCCGCTCATCGGGGTGACGATGCTGCCCCGGTCGATGCCCGACCACAGCCACGAACCGGGCCGCCTGCGTCGCGGCTTTCACGGTATCCTGCGGCTGGCGATGCGCTTTCGCTGGGCCACCATCGTGCTGACCCTCGCGGTGTTCGGCCTCTCGGTCTACGGCATGAAGTTCGTCGAGCAGCAGTTCTTCCCCTCCTCCGACCGGCCAGAGCTGATCGTCGATGTGACCTTGCCGCAGAACGCCTCGATCGCCGACACGCAGGCGCAGATGGACCGGTTCGAGGGCTACCTGAAGGGTGACAAGAACGTGCTCTTCTGGTCGTCCTATGTCGGCCGGGGCGCGCCGCGGTTCATCCTGTCCTACGACGTGCCGACGCCGGGGCCGAATATGGGCCAGATCGTGATCCAGACGCCGGGGGTCGAGGCGCGCAACGCGCTGCGCGCGCGGCTGACAAAGATCGCCGAGGACGAATTTCCCGGCGTCGACATGTTCATCAAGCTGCTCGAGATCGGTCCGCCCGTCGGGCGCCCGGTGCAATACCGCATTAGCGGCCCTGACATTGCCCGATTGCGCGATCACGCGCGGGACCTGGCGGCGCTTGTCGCCACCGACAGCCGGCTGGTCAACATCGTCATGGACTGGAACGAGCCCGCGCGCGTCGTCCGTGTCGACATCCTGCAGGACAAGGCGCGCCAGCTTGGCCTGACGTCGAAGGACATCTCGGGGGCGCTGAACGCCATCTATGACGGACAAAGCGTCACCCAGCTGCGCGACGGCACCTATCTGGTCAACATCGTCGCCCGCGGCAACGCGGCGGCGCGCAGCTCGGTCGAGGGGCTTTATAACCTGCAACTCGGCGGCAGCGGCGGCGCGGCGATCCCGCTTTCCAGCGTCGCGGTCTTTCACTACGACACCGAGCAGCCGGTCATCCACCAGCGCAACCGGATGCCGACGATCACCGTGAAGGCGGCGATCGCGTCGAAGGATCAGCCGGCGACAATCGTCTCTGCGCTTGCGGAAAAGATCGCGGATTTCAACGCCAGGCTGCCGTTTGGCTACAAGGTCGAGGTCGGCGGCACCGTCGAGTCGAGCGCCAAGTCGCAGGCGCCGATCGCGGCGGTGGTGCCGCTGATGCTGCTGATCATGGTGACGCTGGTGATGATGCAGATGCAGGGCTTTCGCCGCAGCCTCGTGGTGTTGCTGGTGGCGCCGCTGGGTCTGATCGGCGTCGTCGCCGCGCTGCTGCCCTCGGGCGCGCCGCTGGGATTCGTGGCGATCCTGGGGGTGCTGGCGCTGGTCGGCATCCTCATCCGCAACTCGATCATCCTGGTGAGCGAGATCGAGGCGCTGCGCGAGGCCGGCCAACCGGCGTGGGAGGCGGTGTTCAACGCCTCCGACAGCCGGGCGCGGCCGATCCTGCTGACGGCGGCGGCGGCGAGCCTTGCGCTGATCCCGATCTCGCGCCAGATCTTCTGGGGGCCGATGGCCTATGCGATGATGGGCGGCATCATCGCCGGCACGGTGATCACGCTGGTCTTTGTGCCGGCGCTGTATCTGGCGGTGTTCCGCGTGAAACGGGAGGCATAGGCATGGCGGGCCTGACGCTGCTGCGCGCGGGCGGATCGGCGCGTGCCTTCGGGCTGGCACTGGGGCGGTTCGGGCGGCCTGCGGTGCCAGCGCTGGTGGCGACGTCCGCGTGGAAAACCGTCACTGTTCAGGCCGAAAGCGCGTTTGTTCAGGGCATGGCGCAGCAGGTGCGCGCGACCTTCCCGGCGATCTGGGACGAGATCAGCGGCCTTGCCGAAGGGCTGGGCCTGCCGCTGGCCGAGGTGTTCGCGTGGAACTGCCGGGGCGACATCTGGGCCGCCGCGCCCGATGGCTGCACCACGGTGATGATGCCCGGCCCGCCCCATGTGCTGGCGCATAACGAGGACGGGCTGCCGGTGCTGGCGCCCCATTGCGGGCTGGTCGAGGCGCGGCCGGGAAACGGGCCCGACTTTGTCTCGTTCGTCTATCCCGGCTCGATCCCCGGTCATGCATTCGCCGTGAACGCGGCGGGGCTGACGATCACCGTCAACAACATCCGGCCCGCGGGCGCGGGCGACGGCCTGCCGCGCATGGTTCTGGGCCGCGCGCTGCTGGGGGTCGAGCGTATCGGCCAGGCGGTGGCGATGATGCGGCGGCTGCCGCGGGCAGGCGGGTTTCACTTTGCGCTGGCGCAGGCGGGCGAGGACAGGCTGATCAGTCTCGAATTCTGCGGAAAAGACGTGTCGGCGCGCGATATTTCCGTGCCCGAGGCGCATGCCAACCACATGATACATGAGGCGATGCGGGGGCTGGAGCAGACGATCACCGAAAGCTCGGGCTGCCGTCAGGCCCGAGCCGACGCGCTGCTCGGCGCCGATCCGCTGGAGATCCTGCGCGACCGCGCGGGGCCCGGCCTGCCCATCCTGCGGCTGGCCGAGGATGACCCGGACACCGAGAACACCATCGCCACGGCGCGATTCGAGGTGGGCGAGGCGGTGACGGGCACCGTCCACCTGCCCGGCCAGCCCGCGCCCGCCTACCGGATGACGGCGGATCGCCGGGCGCGAACGGTCACGCTGGCCGCTGCCGACCCGCTATAGCGAGGCGTCGAGCGCGGCAAGGATCGCGTCGCCCATCCCCGAGGTCGAGACCGGCGTGCCGCCCTCGGGCCCCATCAGGTCAGCCGTGCGCACGCCATCGGCCAGCACCTGCTGCACCGCACCTTCCAGCCGGGCCGCCTCGGCGCCCTGATCGAAGGAATAGCGCAGCGCCATCGCGAACGACAGGATACAGGCGATCGGGTTGGCCTTGCCCTGCCCGGCGATATCGGGGGCAGAGCCGTGCACCGGCTCATACAGCGCCTTGGGCCGGCCATTCGCCATCGGCGCGCCAAGGCTGGCCGAGGGCAGCATGCCCAGCGAACCGGTCAGCATCGCCGCGCAGTCCGACAGGATATCGCCAAACAGGTTGTCGGTGACGATGACGTCGAACTGCTTGGGCCAGCGCACGAGCTGCATCGCGCCGTTGTCGGCATACATGTGGCTCAGCTCGACATCCGGGTATTCGTTGTCATGCACCCACTGGACCTCTTCGCGCCAGAGGATGCCCGATTCCATCACGTTGGCCTTCTCCATCGAGCAGACCTTGTTGTTCCGCCGCTTCGCCAGTTCGAAGGCCGAGCGGGCGACGCGGCGGATTTCCTCGGTGGTGTAGCGCTGGGTGTTGACGCCAAAGCGGCCGCCCTCGTTGTCGGGGAAGATGCCGCGCGGCTCGCCGAAATAGACGCCCGAGGTCAGTTCCCGGACGATCATGATGTCGAGGCCGGCCACCACGTCGCGCTTGAGCGACGAGAAATCTGCGTTCGCGTCTCTAACCCTGAGTGCCTTCTGCACCATATAGGCCGACAAGCTGATCCGCTTTGGATTTCCTGTTCGTGGGGGCAGCCCCAACCTTCGCGCGATCGCGCTGGGCTGCCTTGGAGCTGTCCCGATTGAATTGGGTCAGCGCCGCCCAGGGGGCGGCAACGGGGGCTGTCTGCCCCCGCCCGCGCCAAGGCGCGGCCCCCGAGGATATTTCAAGAAGGTGAAATGGGAGAAGGCGGCAGTTCTCTACCGGGTTGCGGTGCGGATCAGAACGGCAATCACGAACAGCGCAGTCAGGATGGCAACGGTCATGTGAACCTCGGCAGAATGCGGCCGGATTCTCCCTGCCAATGTCGGACGTCAAGCGACCATAGACCCCGAATCTTAAGAAGGTCTCTCCGCCTGGACGGGCCTAGACTAGCGCGCCCCTGCGAAACGCCTCGGCAATGACTTGGGCGGTAGTTTGCGCTGACATTTTCCGGCGCGCGCCGGACAACCGCGCTCTGACGGCGCTTTCGCTCAATCCCAATTCGCCGGCAATCTGCTTGAGACCAAGGCCACGGCAAAGCAGGATCAGGACCTCAATTTGGGAGCCGGTCAGACCAGTTGAATGATTGCTGTGCATGTCTGTTCCTTAAATCGTTCGGGCCCTCTTTGTGAAAATCGACACGGCCCAAGATGGCCCTAGGGAATGGCGGCGTGCCAATCCTACCGGCCTGCGGTGATCGCCGCGCGCAAGCGCGGCGATCTCGATGCGGATTCTATGTGCTCTTCTCTTCCTTCTTGGTCTTGCTCGGCCAGAAGATCAGCACGAAGGCAACGAAAAGTAGGACCGGCCAATAGGCCGAGGCAGCCAACAGCGGGCCGGGAATGTGCTCTTCCGGGTGCCAGCTTTCGTTGTTTTGAATCGCGATCATGATTGCGCGCTGAATGCCCTCGATCCACGCCATTGCCTTCAAATTGAACAGCGAGACGAGGGCCGCAAAGATCGCGCATCCGAACAGGACGCGCGAGAACTGGAAAGCCGCAGGATCGGACTTTCGGTTGAAAACCCCATACACACAGATGATGACGGAGAGGGGAAGGACGACAAAGACCATCCCCTTGAATGCGAGCATCATAAGAAAATCGTAGTTCATTCAAGCCTCCTTAGGCAGTCACCCCATGGCCCCGACCTTTCCAGTCGGGGCCGATCGTCGTAGCCGACAACACCGATATACCGCTCGCCGCTCTCGTCTAGTCGATAGACCAGAAGCTCGCCGCAGCGCTTCTTTTCGACGTAGCGGGCGGCTCGCCGCGTCATTTCGCTCAAGCTGTCGCAAGA
>JBDHSO010000176.1:0-8384 GCA_039808125.1 Rhodobacter sp.
GCCAGGCGAATCTCGCGCCGGTTGGGATGGACCGCGTTCAGCGTCACCGTCGCACCGCCGAGCATCGTGCCCTGCATACCGTCATCACGCCTTGAAAGAATGCAAAGCCTTGGAAGATCGTCACCGTCGCAGCGATGGCCCGAAACGACGCTCTGCGCGCGGCAAAATATCTCGACCGCGCGCTCTGGCGGCAATGGGGCGAATATCACCGCCGGAGCCACGTCGAGACCGGGATACACCGTGTGAACCGAAGGTCCGCTTGGCGAAACTGCCGGGCCCGCGACTCATGGTACGGGATTTCGACCGCCAGGGCACTGAACTCCAGGTCCGCGTCGCCATTCTGAACGGCCACACCGCTCTCGGCCTTCCTGTCACAGAGGCCGCGGGATAGGTCTGCCCGGGGGAAGGGAGACTCCAGCCTTCGGCCCCCTTGTGCAAAAGAGCCAGTCCGGAACCCAGGCAGCGCCTCGATCATCACCGGCCTTGGAGCGGCCGTCCCCGGGGCCGGATGGGGCAGGCTCGCCGCGGCCGGAGGATGCGGGGCGGGGTGGCTGGCGGCCGAGGGTTGTTCCACCGCGAGGCAGGGCGCAAGGGTCGGGTTCCGGCCGCGCTTCGGTGCCGGGTGGACGGGGGTTCCGATGTGCATCTGGCGGTGACACGGCCCGGCAGTCCCGCGGCGGCAGCGAGAGATTTCCAGCCGGCTCGAGGGGATTTTGACCCGGCCGCCCGCGCCGCGCCGCGGCGGTAGGACGGCGGGCGCAATAATCAAGAAAAATCATACCACAGGGCCAATTGCGCGATGGAAGTCCTCCCGGACCTGCGTCAAGCTTCGGCATGCCCTTGCCGAGGCATCCGATTCCATAGAGGGGGGTCTATCCAATGCATGTTCTTTCCCGGCTCTTCGTCATCATCCTTGCGGTGATGGGCGCAGGCTTGGCAATCGCCGGAGGCTGGCTGATCGGCCTTGGCGGTTCGTGGTACTACTGCCTGCTGGGCCTCGTCTGGCTGGTCGCCGCCGTGATGATGTGGCGCGGCAATACCGCCGGTGCCTGGCTGGTCATTGCGACGGCCGTTCTCACGGTCCCCTGGGCGATCTGGGAAGCCGGGATGGCCTTCTGGCCACTTTTCGCGCGCCTGATGGTGCCGATCGCGGTCGCCGGTGTCGCCGCCCTGTTCATGCCGACGCTGGCCGAGGGCGAGGGCAGGAAACCCTTCTACGGGCTTGCCGTGCTGGCGCTGATCCTCTTTGTCCTCGGCTTCGCCTTCACCTTCCAGCCGCATGGCATGGTCCAGCGCTCGGCGGAAATCCCCGCCTATGTGCCGGCCAAGGGCGACAACACGCCCTCCGACTGGACGGCCTATGCCCGCGACACGATGGGCCGGCGCTATTCCCCCTTCGACCAGATCAACCGCGAGACGGTGGGCAAGCTCGATCTTGCCTGGACCTTCCGCACCGGCCGCAAGGATGTCGGCATCGACCAGAACACCCCGCTGCAGATCGGCGATACGGTCTACTCCTGCACCACGACCAACGTCGTCATCGCGCTCGACCCCGACAAGGGCACCGAGAAATGGCGCTTTGACCCGCAGGTCAAGGACGTGTTCTGGCAGCGTTGCCGCGGCATCGGCTATTTCAAGCTGCCCGAGGCGCAGCAGGTGGCCGGCCAGGCCTGCAACGAACGTCTGGTCCTGACCACGGTGGATGCCCGCCTGATCGAGATCGACGCCAAGGACGGCAAGCTCTGCGAAGGCTTCGGCCAGGGCGGCGTCGCCTCGCTGGGCGCCGAAATGGGCGAGATCAAGCCCGGTTACTACTTCCAGACATCGGCGCCGCTGGTCGCGCGCGACAAGATCATCGTCGGCGGCTGGGTCGTCGACAACCAGGAGGTGGGCGAGCCTTCGGGCGTGATCCGCGCCTTCAACGCCGTCACGGGCGAGTTGGAATGGGCCTGGGATCTGGGCAATCCGGCGATCACCAAACTGCCGCCTCCGGGCGAGACCTATACCCGCGAAACCCCGAACATGTGGACCACCGCGGCCTTCGACGACGACCTGGGGCTGATCTATGTGCCTCTGGGCAATACCACGCCCGACTATTACGGCGCCAACCGGCCGCCGTTCTCGAACGACTACAACGCCACGCTCGTCGCGCTGGACGTGACCACCGGCCGCGAACGCTGGAAGTTCCAGACCGTCCACCACGACCTCTGGGACTATGACCTGCCCTCGCAGCCGGCGCTGATCGACGTGCCGGATGGCAAGGGTGGCACGGTCAAGGCCGTGCTCCAGACCACCAAGCGGGCGCAACTGTTCCTGCTGAACCGCGAGACCGGCGAACCCATCGCCGAGGTGAAGGAACTGCCGGTGCCGCAGGAAGGCGCCGCACCCGAGGAAACGCCGCATCTGTCGCCGACGCAGCCCTTCTCGGTCGGCATGCCGACGATCGGCGCCGAAACGCTGACCGAGGCCGGGATGTGGGGCCTGACCACCTTCGATCAGTTGATCTGCCGCATCGAGTTCCACCAGATGCAGTATTTCGGCAACATGACCCCGATCGGCGTCAACAAGCCCACCATCGAACAGCCTGGCAACCTGGGCGGTTTCAACTGGGGTTCGGTCTCGGTCGATATCCCCAACAACCTGGTGTTCATGAACGACATCCGGGTGCCGACCAAGTTCTGGCTGATGCCGGAGGCCGACTATCCCGAGATCGCGAAGGAGTTGCACTCCGACGGGACCGGCCATGGCCCGTCGCCGCAGCGCGGCACGCCCTATGGCATGGCGACCGAAATGTGGCTGTCGCCGCTGGGCGTGCCCTGCGTGCCGCCGCCGATGGGCACGATCACCGCCGTCGACCTGAACACCCGGACCGTCGCCTGGTCGGTGCCCGCCGGCACCGCCGAGCAACTGGGGCCCTTCGGCCTGAAGCTCGGGCTGAAGATGCCGATGGGGATGCCGACCTATGCCGGCACCACCGCCACGGCGGGCGGGCTGGTGTTCTTTGCCGGCTTCCAGGACTACTACCTGCGCGCCTATGATTCCGCGACCGGCGAAGAGGTGTGGAACTACGAACTGCCGGTCGGGTCTTCGGCGACGCCGATGACCTATGTCTCGCCGGCGACGGGCAAGCAATATGTGCTGATCTCGGTCGGCGGCGCGGCCCGGTCGTCCGTGACCGGCGATTACGTCATGGCCTTCGCGCTGAAGGACTAGAAGGGCGCGGGGCGGATCGGCGCGGCCGGATCATGACGGAGGCGGGCGGGGGCGACCCCAGACCTCCGTCAGGGCCGGCCGCGACAGTATGCCGGTTCTGGCCCGGCGGACGAACCCGGGCCCAGTCCGCCGGCAATGCCTGTCGCGGCGGATCCGTCTTCGGCGCGCGTACCCCGGCGCCTTGCCGGTCCGGGCGCGCCGACCCCCCTCGGCCCGATGGCAACGGACCGACACTCCTGAAAGGGCCGCCGCCTGAGAACGGGCCGCGGCCCTTTTCACAGAAGGCGACAGCGGGCCGGCCTTGTCGACGGGTTCGGCCTGCCCCCGCCTCTTGCGCGTCGAACCCGGCGCTTCCAACGGCGCCGGGGCTGCGCTAAGGATCGGGCTGCGGCGCGCCAGGCGCCGGCCCGGACAGGTTGATGATGCTGGTGACGCCCCTCCAACAGATCATGCAGGCCACGGCGGATGCCGGCGACTGGCTGGTCCTGCGCGGGCTGGGGCAGCGTTTCGGCGACCGGACGATCCTGCGCGACATCGACCTGGGGCTGCGGCAGGGCGAAGTGGTCTGTCTGGTCGGCCCCTCGGGCTGCGGCAAATCCACGCTGCTGCGGCTGATCGCCGGGGTGGACCGGCCGCAGGGCGGAAGCATCACTCTCGACGGCGCCGCGCTGTGCGGCGAGGGCATTTTCGTCGAACCCGAGGACCGCGCCATCGGCCTGATGTTCCAGGACTATGCGCTGTTTCCGCATCTGAGCGTGGCGCAGAACATCATGTTCGGCCTGCGCCGCCTGCCCAAGGCGCGTGCGGCCGCGCTGTGCAGCGAGGTGATCGCCCGGCTGGGGATCGCACCGCTGGCGGACAGGCATCCGCACATGCTGTCCGGGGGCGAGCAGCAGCGGGTGGCGCTGGCCCGGGCGCTGGCGCCGCAGCCCCGGGTGATGCTGATGGACGAGCCGTTTTCCAACCTTGACAAGACCCTGCGCGACGGCATCCGCGACGAGACGCTGGGGCTTCTGCGCGAGTTGGGCACAACGACGCTGATCGTCACCCACGACCCCGAAGAGGCGCTGTCGGCAGGCAACAGGGTGGCGCTGATGCGGGCCGGAACCATCGTGCAATGCGGCGACGCAGCCGAGATCTACGACCGGCCCACCTCGGCCTATGCGGCGGAATTCTTCGGCGAATGCAACAGGTTCGACGCCGTGTGCCGGGGCGGGCGGGCCGAGACGCCGCTCGGCTCCTTTGCCGCGCCTCATCTGGCCGAGGGCGCGGCGCTGCGGGTGCTGGTGCGCCCCCATGCCATCGCCCTCCGCGATGCTTCCGCCGGGGCCGGTTGCACCGCGGCTGGCCCGGGCGACGCGGTGGTAAGCGCCGTCAGCCTGATGGGCGAGATCGAGCAGATCACCCTGCGGCTGGCCGGCAGCCCGGTGCCGCTGCGGGTACGTTCGACCGAACGGCGCGCCGCGCGGGCGGGGACGAAGGTCAACCTTTCGGTCGATCCGGCCGGCGTTTTCGTCTTTCCGGCTGCGGGATAAGGTCGCAGGGCAAATATCCTAGCGTTGCAGTCGGGATTTCTGCTGGACAGCGTCGGGAAAGTTTACCAAAACTCTTGGAAATAGCCGCAAAGCGATTCACCCAAGGGAGATCCGACCGACATGACCCCCGCAACCTGGCTGCGCCTTGCCGCCGCGACCCTTCTTGCCGGCGTGCCGGCGCTGGCCTCGGCCCAGGAACTGAACCTTTACACCACCCGCGAACCCGGACTGGTGCAGCCCCTGCTGGATGCCTTCACCGCCCAGTCGGGTATCAAGGTCAACACCATCTTCCTGAAGGATGGGTTAACCGAGCGCGTCGGGCAGGAGGGCGACAAATCCCCCGCCGACGTGCTGATGACGGTCGATTTCGGCAAGCTGGTCGAACTGGTGGATCTGGGCATGACCCGGCCCGTCACCTCCGAAGTGCTGACCGCCGCGATCCCCGAACATCTGCGCGACCCGGCCGGCAACTGGTTCGCCCTGTCGCTGCGCGCCCGCGTCCTCTACGCGGCCAAGGACCTGGACCTGACCGAATTCCACTACGAACAGCTTGACGATCCGGAATGGCAGGGCCGGGTCTGCATCCGCTCGGGCCAGCACCCCTATAACGTGGCGCTGATTTCCAGCTATATCGCCCATCACGGCGAAGCCGCGGCCGAGGAATGGCTGACCGGCGTCAAGGCCAACCTGGCGCGCAAAGCCGGCGGCGGCGATCGCGACGTGGCCCGCGACATCATGGGCGGCATCTGCGACATCGGCATCGCCAATTCCTATTACATGGGCCAGATGCTGTCAGGCAACGGCGGGCCGGAACAGGTCGAATGGGCCAATGCCGTCAAGATGATCTACCCGACCTTCGAGAACGGCGGCACGCAGGTGAACGTCACCGGCGCGGCCGTGGCGAAATATGCGCCGAACCCGGAACAGGCCGTCCAGCTTCTGGAATATCTGGTCTCGCCCGAGGCGCAGAAGATCTATGCCGAGGCGAATTTCGAACACCCGCTCAACCCCGAGGTCGAGGTCAGCGAACTGATCGGCCAGTTCGGCACGCTCGTCCCCGACGAGATGTCGCTGACCGAGATCAACACCCACCGGGCCGCCGCCAGCGCGCTGGCCGAAAAGGTCGGTTTCGACAACTGAGGCAGACCATCGGAGGCCCGGGCGCGATCCGTCGCCGCCCGGGACCCCTGGGCAGATCGGCATGACCCTGGCGGACCCGCACATCCAGTCCCGCGACATCCGGCCCGGCGCCTCCCAGCCCCGGCCGATCCGGCGCCGGCTTCGACCGATCTGGTCGGCCGGCGCCGTTGCCGTTGCGGCGCTGGTCTGCCTGCCGGTGCTGTCGCTGGTGGCCATCGCCCTGGGCGGCGGGGTGTCGCTCTGGCCGCATCTTCTGCGAAACGTCCTGCCGGTGGCGCTGCACGATACCGCGCTGCTGCTCGGCGGGGTCGGGCTGATGACAGCGGTGATCGGCACCGCGACGGCCTGGCTGGTCAGCGCCTATGACTTTCCCGGCCGGCGGCTGATGGAATGGGCGCTGCTGCTGCCCTTGGCGGTGCCGACCTATATCGTCGCCTATGCCTATCTCGACATCCTGCACCCGGTCGGCCCGGTGCAGACCGCGATCCGCGATGTTCTGGGCTATGCCAGCCCGCGCGACCTGCGGCTGTGGGACGTGCGTTCGATGGCGGGCTGCATCCTGCTTCTCGGGCTGGTGCTCTATCCCTATGTCTACCTGACCACCCGGGCGATGTTCCTGACCCAGGCCGCGAATGTGATCGAGGCCGCGCGCACCCTTGGCACGCCGCGCGGCCGGGTGTTCCTGCGGGTGGCGCTGCCGATGGCGCGGCCGGCCATCGTCGTCGGCCTCAGCCTGGTGCTGATGGAGACGCTGAACGACATCGGCGCCTCGGAATTCCTGGGCGCGCGGACCATCACCATCGCTATCTACAACACCTGGGTGAACCGCTCCGACCTGCCCGGCGCCGCGCAATTGTCGCTGGTGATGCTGGTGATCGTCGCGGGCACGGTGATGCTGGAGCGCCGGGCGCGGCGCAGCCAGCGCTATGCCTCCTCGGTTCAGCGGCCGCGGCCCATGGCACCGGTGCGGCTGCGCGGCCTCAGCGCCGGCGCGGCGCTGCTGACCTGTGCGCTGCCGGTGTTTTTCGGCTTTGTCGCGCCAGCGCTCTATCTGGTCGATCAGGCCTGGGCCCGCATCAGTTTTGCCGGGATCTCGCCGCGGATCTGGGCCGAGGCGGGCAACACCCTCGGCCTGGCGCTGATCTCCAGCGCCGTGGTGATCGCGGCGGGGCTGCTGGTCGGCTTTGCCGCCCGTCTGCGGCCCGGACCCGTCACTGCGGGCGCGGCCCGGCTCTCTACCATCGGCTACGCCCTGCCCGGCACGGTGCTGGCCATCGGGCTGCTGCCGCCGGTGCTGGCCGTCGATCACCTGCTGGACAATGCCGCGCTGGCGCTGTTCGGTTCGGGCGTCGGGCTGGTGATGATGGGTTCGGGCACTGCGCTGGCCTATGCGCTGGCCGTGCGGTTCATGGCGATCTCGACCGGAGGGCTGGAAAGCGGGCTGGCGCGGATCCCCTCCTCGCTGGATCAGGCGGCGCGCACGCTGGGCCAGCGCCCGGCGGGGATGCTGCGGCTGATCCACCTGCCGCTGTCGAAAACCGCCATCGCGGCGGCGGCGCTCCTGGTCTTCGTCGATTGCGTCAAGGAACTGCCGGCGACGCTGCTGCTGCGGCCGCTGAACTTCGAGACCCTGGCCACCCATCTCTATGGCGAGGCCGCCCGCGGCACCTATGAAGAGGCCGCCATCGCCGCGCTGGTCATCGTGCTGGTCGGCATGCTGCCCGTCGCCCTCCTGGCGCGGGTCGGCCGCAGCCCGGGCCGTTAGCGCCGCGGGGCGGCGATGATCGCGAAAAGGAACGGGACCGATGGCACGGGAACAGAACATGAGGTTGGGATGCCGGGCTTTCTGGGAACCATCGGCGGTCTTGCGGCGGTGCCGCTCTTGGCGGGCGGCCCCGCACCGGGGCGGGTACAGGCCACCGGCGCGAACATGGCGCCTGGCCGCCGCCGCCTGGGCGCGCTGGAAGTGTCCTCGATCGGCCTTGGCGTGCGGAACATGAGCCCAGACCACGATCCCGTCCCGCCCCGAGATGATCGCCATCATCCGGGCCGCCTTTGACCGCGGCGTCACCTTCTTCGACGCGGCCGAGGCTTATGGGCCGCATGAGGTGGAGCGCATCCTGGGCGCGGGCATCGCCCCTTACCGAGCGACAGCACCGCAGCATCGTTGAAGCAGATGCGGCGGCGGAAGGGCGACGACGTCGCCGCCGTTGAGTCAGCAATTCACCTCCACTGTTGCCGTGCGGGTGGATGTCGAGGCGGTTTTCTGGGGTTTTTCTCCGCCCCGCCACCCTATAGCCTGCGGGCCACGTCAGCGGCATTACAGTAGGATCGTGGCGGGGCCGCGATCATCGGCGCTTAAGCGTCATGCGGGCCGGTTCATTGGGTTTCTGGCCCGCCCCCATCTATCAACATCAAAGATACGATCATGGCCCGCCGGGCTAATTCTGACACCTCTTCGACCGTTGCATCCTCCGTTGTGGGCGAGGCAGTAGA
>JBDHSO010000177.1:0-8313 GCA_039808125.1 Rhodobacter sp.
TAGGCCCGGAGGGACTCGAACCCCCAACCAAGGCGTTATGAGCGCCCTGCTCTGACCATTGAGCTACAGGCCCGCGGCGTGCCGCTGGCTTGGCCTAGCAGATATGCCGGCGGCGTCAAAGGGTTTTACCGGACCGGCGGGCTGATCCCGGGCTCGGCCGGGGGCAGGGGCGTCCAGCCGCGGGGGGTTGTCCTGGCGGAAGCGGGTCGAACCCGCCGGCGCGAAGGCGCTGCTGCCGGGCGGACTGGCTTAGCGCGTGACCGTCACGGTGCCGGCCCTGTGTTCGATCAGGTTGAAATCGTTCTCCTCGCCCCGCAGCCGGGTGGACAGTGTTGTTCCCCCCCGGATGCAGAGCATGGTGCGGCCGCCTTCGCGCAGGGTCCGGGGACCGGCGGCCCATTGGTGCAGGTGGCCGCAGAGCAGGATGTCGGCCCCGGCTTCGGCCAGCGCCTCGCCGGCCTCGGCCGCCCTCGCCGCCTTGCCGCTGCCGGGGGGTATCGCCAGCGGATGAAGCAGCGCCACCACCCGCAACTGCCCGGGCCGCGCCGTCGACTGCCGCGCGCTGGCATGGTCGAGCGAGGCGAGACGAATGCGCCCGCGCTCCCAGGCGAAGGGATCGGCGGTGTTCATCCCGGCCACCCGCAGCCCGACCGTGTCCGCCGAGGGTTCGAGCGGCAGGGCCAGACCCCGTGTCCAGGCCCGCCAAGGGGGCGAGGAACCGGGCGAAGACATTCCAGAGCGGCACGTCATGATTGCCGGGCACGGCGAGGACCGGCCCGGGCAGGCCCCCGATCAGCGCGGCGGCGGCGGCATATTGGCCGCGCCGCGCCCGCTGTGTCAGATCGCCTGAAATTACCGTCAGGTCGGGGGCCGGCGCCCGCGCGGTCGCAAGCAGCGCCGGGACCAGCGCCGGATTGTCCCGGCCGAAATGCAGGTCGGAGAGATGGAGGAGACGGGCCGTCCCCGTCCGCGGAACGCCCGCCGTTCCGGCCCGCGGGGCGTCTCCGGGCGTCATTCCGGGTCGCCCTTCGCGGGCAGGATCACCGTCAGCGCGCCCGGCCGCAGGCGGAAATGCAGCGGCGTCGACAGTCGCCCGCGCTCGCCGTCGCGAGCCACCGTCCGGCGCGGCGCCCGGGTCTCGATGGTGCTGTCGCGCCCCGGGGACAGCAGGAATTCCTGCCAGGGCCGGGCGCTGCGCAGCACCGGCCAATAGGCGACAAAGCGCGACCGGCCCCAACGGGCACAGGCCTGCTCGCGGTCGGCCAGCATGGCGGGATAGAGGCCGAGGCTGGTGTTATTCAGAAAGACCTGTCCGTTCACCTCGGCCAGATCCATCGCCCGGGCGCGGCCGCCGATCAGCGCCGCCGCGGCCGCATCCGGATCCGGCGGCAGGCCGATGCTGCGGGCAAAGAAATTGAAGGTTCCAGGCGGCAGCACCCCGAGCGCGGTCCCTGTTCCCGCAAGCGCCTGCGTGACCGCGGTCACGGTGCCATCGCGCCCGGCCGCGATGACGGTGCCGAAACCGGCCTCGCGCAGCCGCCGGGCCTCGGCGTGCAGGCGGTGGCCGCGGTCGATGCGGCGGATCTCGACGGCAAGACCCACGGCCGAGAAGGGCCGCACCAGTTCGGCAATGCGCGCGGCGCCCCTCCGGCCCGAACCAGCGTTGGCAGGGATGGCAATCGGTTCTGCGATCATCTCGTCTCGGTCGGACCCGGGGGCAACGCCGGGCCCGACTGCGGGTTCCGCGCGCGGCCCGGGTTTGTTGCGCGCGCGCGGCAAACCGCGTATGGGGGCCGCAAAGCGGCGGCCAGCGGAGATCGGGCGATGGGCAGGGGCAAGGATGGCGGGCAGACGGGGCTGACCTATGCGGCGGCGGGGGTCGACATCGACGCCGGCAACCGGCTGGTCGACCGGATCAAGCCGGCAGCCCGGGCGACCGACCGGGCCGGCACGATGGGCGGGCTTGGCGGCTTTGGCGCGCTTTTCGACCTGAAGGCCGCGGGCTATTCCGATCCGGTCCTGGTGGCCGCGACCGATGGTGTCGGCACCAAGCTGCGCATTGCCATCGACACCGGCATTCTGGACACGATCGGCATCGACCTGGTTGCCATGTGTGTCAACGATCTGGTCTGCCAGGGGGCGGAGCCGCTGTTCTTCCTCGACTATTTCGCTACCGGCAAGCTGGAGGTGGATCAGGCCGCCCGCATCATCGAGGGCATAGCGCTTGGCTGCGCGGCCTCGGGGGCGGCGCTGATCGGCGGCGAGACCGCCGAGATGCCGGGCATGTATGCCCATGACGACTTCGACCTGGCGGGCTTTGCCGTCGGCGCGATGGAGCGGGGGGGCGAACTGCCCAGGGGCGTGGCGCTGGACGATGTGCTGCTGGGCCTGACCTCGAACGGTGTCCATTCCAACGGCTATTCCTTCGTCCGCAAGGTGGTGGAGCTTTCGGGCCTGACCTGGGATGCCCCCTGTCCCTGGGGCGAGGGCACGCTTGGTGCGGCACTTCTGGCGCCGACCCGGCTTTACGTCCGGCCGGCGCTGGCGGCGATCCGCGCGGGCGGGGTTCATGGTCTGGCGCATATCACCGGCGGCGGGCTGACGGAAAACCCGCCGCGCATCCTGCCGCCCGCGCCCGAAGGGGAGGGGCTTGCCTGCGAGATCGACCTGTCGGCCTGGGCCCTGCCGCCGGTCTTCCGCTGGCTGGCCGCGACGGCCGACATGGCCGAAGGCGAACTGCTGAAAACCTTCAACTGCGGCATCGGGATGGTCCTCGCGGTCGAGCCGAACCGCGCCGACGAGATCGAGAAGCTTCTGGCCGAAGCCGGTGAGACCGTGGCCCGCCTTGGCCGGATCGTGCCGGCCACGGCCGAGGGCACCACCGTCATCTACAGGGGTGCGCTGCTGTGAAACGGGTCGCCGTCCTGATTTCGGGGGGCGGATCGAACATGCTGGCGCTGCTGCGGTCGATGACGGCGGATCATCCGGCGCGGGCGGTGCTGGTGGCCGCGAACGATCCCGCGGCGGGCGGGCTCGCGCGGGCCGCGGCGCTGGGGGTGGCGACGGCGGCGGTGGATCACCGGCCCTTCGGCGGCGACCGATCCGCGTTCGAGGCCGAACTGCTGCGCCATATCGACGCCGCCCGGCCCGACATCCTGTGCCTTGCCGGTTTCATGCGCGTCCTGACGCCCGGTTTCGTTGCCCGGTTCCAGGGGCGGATGCTGAACATCCACCCCTCGCTTCTGCCGAAATATCCGGGGCTTCATACCCATGCCCGGGCGCTGGCCGCCGGCGATGCGCAGGCCGGCTGCACCGTGCATGAGGTGACAGCCGAACTCGATGCCGGGCCGCTTCTTGGTCAGGCGCGGGTACCGGTCCTGCCCGGAGACAGCGAAGACGCGCTGGCCGCCCGGGTGCTGACGATGGAGCACCGGCTCTACCCGGCCGTGCTGCGCCGCTTTGCGGCAGGCGACCGGACGCCGGTCATCCTGCCCTGACAACCGGCCGGACCCGTCAGCCCGCCTTTCTTCAGCCCGTTTTCTTGGCGGCCTCGGCCCTGGCGCGGGCCTCGGCGGCTTCGGCAATGGCCTTGCCGGCCTGTTCCTGCATCTTCTGGGCGAAGTTCACCATCTGCGCGGCATAGGCCTCGGACCATTCGGCGCGTTCGTTGGCCGACATCCGCGCGGCATCGGCCCGCAGGCTGTCGGCCATGCCGCGCACCCGGTCCGCCTCGGCATCCCAGTCCTTCTGGGCCTTGGCCCATTGCATCTTGACCTGCTCGCTGCTCTGGTCGACGTAGCCCTTCAGCTGCGCCGTCATCTCGTCGTCGCGCTTTTGCGCATCGGCCAGCCACTGCTTGCCGCTTTCCACCCATTCGGCACTACGCTGCGAGAAATCCTTCTCCCATTCGCCCATGCGCTGTTCCAGATCCTGCGCACCGCGCGACAGGCTTGCAAACATCTCGGACAGTTTCATCGATACCGCTCCCCTTCCGGACCGTGCCGCGACGCGCCCGATGCACGCCCGCGCCATCCCCTTTATCGGAAGGTGGGGTCGCCATGCGGTTTAGGCAAGCGCGACCTTCAGGCCGGCAGCGGGGTTCCGCCCCCTAGGGGGCGCCGCGCCATCGCCGGCCGTGGGCCGCGCGGCGTTTGCAGCGGCGGCGGCGGCCCCTTGCTCCCTCAGCCGATGTCCAGCCCCAGCGCATGGATTCGCGCCGGAATGTCGCCCAGCGCCTTGATCACCGCCCGGTGCCGCGCGACCCGGCCCATCTCCGCCAGTTCGGGCGCCCGGATCGTCACCGCGAAATGGCTTTCGCCCGAGCCGTCGTCGCCGGCATGGCCGGCATGGCGGTGACTTTCGTTCACCACCCGCAACTCGGTGGGCCGGAACGCCTCGCGCAGCCGGGCCTCGATTTCAGCCCCCATCGCCATCGGTTTTGCCGTCATGTCACGCCTCCCCTTCAATCTGCCGCAGAATCATCTAAAATCGGGCGCCCGAGTCGAGAAGGCACCGAAAGGCCCAAGCAGCATGGCAGCACGACCCCCCTTCGAGTTCGACCTTCGCGTTTCCGCCGACAAGAAACGCAAGGCCGCCGGCCGCCGCGGTGTCGCCGGCCCCGAGGTTTCGGGGAAGACCTGCGACTATCCCGGCTGCGGTCGGCCCGGCCAGTTCCGCGCACCGAAATCGCCCGATCTCCTTGACGAATATTTCTGGTTCTGCAAGGACCATATCCGCGAATACAACCTGAAGTGGAACTTCTTCAACGGCACCACCGACGAGGAATTCCAGAAGTTTCTCGAAAAGGATCGTCTCTGGGGGCGTGAGACCAAGCCCTTCTCGCGCAGGGACGACGGCAATGCCTGGGCGCGGATGGGGGTGGACGACCCGATGGAGATCCTGGGCGAGAAGGCCACGATGAACCGCGGTTCGGCGCCCGCCAACGGTGCGACGCGCAAGCTGCCTCCGACCGAGCGGCGGGCGATCGAGATCCTCGATGCGCGCGACACCATGGCCAAGACGGAAATCCGCAAGATCTACAAGGGCCTGATCAAGGTTCTTCACCCCGATATGAACGGGGGCGACCGCAGTCAGGAACAGCAGTTGCAAGAGGTGGTCTGGGCCTGGGACCAGATCAAGGACAGCCGCTATTTTCGCGACTGATCCGCCGCAGGGCCCGGCAGCCGCCGCCCCCGCGACCCGCAACCCGGCATGGCGGCGCAATCCCGCAGGGATGGAGATGGAATGACAGCCCGAGACGGTCGCGCGCCGCGCCTTTCATACCAGGAACTGACGCTGGCGACGGCATCGGCCGAACGGCTGGATGCCGCCGCGCAGGAGATTTACGCGCTGTTCGCGGCGCGCGAGAAAGAGTTCGGGGTAAACCCGGACGTGACCATCGACTATCCGGCGATCGAAGACCCGGCGGCCGCGGATTCAGCCGAGCCCGCGACCGAGGACGCCGGCCTGCCGTTCCTGGCCGACCCGGCGGGCTATGTGGACCGGCTGCTCGACGCGGGCATTGCCGCCGGTGCGCCCCATGGCCGGGTGGTCATCTTGACGACCTGGGCCGACCGGATCGGCGCGGCGCTGGTTGCCCGCGGCTTTGCGGCCGATCCGCTCGACATGCCTGCCGGCCCCGACCACACGGCGGTCTTCGATCTTGCGCCCGGCCCGCCCGATGGCCGCACCCTCTATATCGAGGCGGTGAACGAGGCCGATCCCCGGATTCGCCCGACCTTCGCCCTGCGCCTGATCGACGGGGACGGCGCCCTTCGCGGCGGGGCCTGCGGATCGGCCCATGCCCGCGACGGCCGCCGCTACGCCTGGATTTCCATTCTCGTCGTCGCGCCCGGCCTGCCGCCCGGTACCGGGCTGGCGCTTGCGGCACGGATGATGGATCTGCTGCGCCGCGAAGGGGTGGGGACGATCCATCTCGGCACGCAGACCGCCGCGCCGTTCTACGAAAAGCTCGGCTTCCGAGTGATCCGGCCGCTGGTGCGGCGCCTGCGGATCCGCCACGGCGCGGATGGCGGGACGGTGGACCACGATCTGGTGATGATGACGCGCGATCTGCCGGGCTGAGGCGACCGGCGCCCGCCCGCGCCGGAAAGTTCGGCCTGCGGGCGGGAAGGATCGGGGCCTTCCCCTTGCGGCCCCGGTGCGAATGGTCCATGAACCGGAAGACCGACAAATTGCTGGGCGATGCGATGCTGGATACCGTGATGAAACCCACCGAAGAGATTTCGGTCCGCGACCTGTTCGGGATCGACACCGAAATGCGGGTCAAGGGCTTCGCCGAGCGCAGCGAGCGCGTTCCCGACGTGGACACGACCTACAAGTTCGATCCCGATACCACCCTCGCCATCCTTGCGGGCTTTGCCTACAACCGCCGCGTGATGATCCAGGGCTATCACGGCACCGGCAAATCCACCCATATCGAGCAGGTGGCGGCGCGGCTGAACTGGCCCTGCGTGCGGGTGAACCTTGACAGCCACATCAGCCGGATCGACCTGATCGGCAAGGATGCGATCAAGCTGCGCGACGGCATGCAGGTGACGGAGTTCCACGAGGGCATCCTGCCCTGGGCGCTCAGGAACCCCGTCGCCATCGTCTTCGACGAATATGACGCGGGGCGCCCGGATGTGATGTTCGTCATCCAGCGCGTGCTGGAACATGACGGCAAGCTCACGCTTCTGGACCAGAACGAGATCATCACGCCCCATCCCAGTTTCCGCCTCTTCGCCACGGCAAATACCGTGGGCCTGGGCGATACGACCGGGCTTTATCACGGCGTCCAGCAGATCAACCAGGCGCAGATGGACCGCTGGTCGCTGGTGGCGACGCTGAACTACCTCAGCCACGATGCCGAAACCGCGATCGTGCTGGCGAAGAACCCGCTCTACAACACCGAGAAGGGCCGCAAGATCATCAGCCAGATGGTGACGGTGGCGGATCTGACCCGTACCGCCTTCATGAACGGCGATCTCTCGACCGTCATGTCGCCCCGCACCGTGCTGAACTGGGCGCAGAACGCCGAGATCTTCCGCAACGTCGGCTATGCCTTCCGGCTGACCTTCCTGAACAAATGCGACGAACTCGAGCGGCAGACCGTGGCCGAGTTCTATCAGCGCTGCTTCAACGAGGAACTGCCGGAATCGGCCGCCTCGATGGCGATGCGCTAACCATCTCCGGCGGGCGATGGCGTCGGTCCGGGGCGGCTTCGGCCGCCCTTTTTCGTCTGCAAGGCGGGAAATCCGGACCTGACGCGCAGGTCATCGCGGCTAACCTGTTGTCTTTCCTCATGATGAAGAATGGAGACGACGGACCCATGCCAGGAAAAGCCACTCTCGCCCTGATTCTCCTGTCGCTTTCCGCCGTGCCGGCCGTGGCCGGCCCGATGCGCGAAGCCACCAAAATCTGCTCGGATCCGATGACCTCGGGACCACGGAAGAACGAGATCTTCTCGGCACAGGGCTGGGAGACGGCGCCGATCGACGAAACGGGCGGGCTGACCGAT
The DNA here is from genome assembly GCA_039808125.1 of Rhodobacter sp. GTDB lineage: Bacteria > Pseudomonadota > Alphaproteobacteria > Rhodobacterales > Rhodobacteraceae > Pseudogemmobacter. The sequence continues at coordinate 7,520 of JBDHSO010000177.1, forward strand.
CTGGCGATGGCGCTGATCATCGGCTTTACCCAGGGCATGCCGGATCTGACCGAACGTTTTGCCGCCGCACCGCTGCTGGCGGCGAATTTTGCCAAGCTCGCCGAACTGGGCGAGGTACGGCTCTGGCAGAAGGACGGCGCACTTCTGGCCGTCTCGATCGCCAGGACGCCCGAGGGCCGCGAGCATCTGGGGTGCTACCTCGCGATGCCGCCCGATGAGGAGACGCTGGATCTGATGCGGGAATATGGCGGGATCGAGGAACTGCCGGAGCTGGAGCTTATGGCCCGCCGCTTTGACGAAACCGCGCTGCGCATGAACCCCGATGCCACCTTCGTCATGGTGTCGTCATGGACGCGGCAGACCTCGGATCCGGCGCGCACGCCGCTGACCGACGGCTATCGGCTGGAGCGTATCGAACAGCCCTAGGCGGCCGGCCCCCCGGCCTCAGAACATTGCCAACCCCGGGCGGGCGAAGGCCTGGGTGATCCAGTCGCGCATCTGCGCCTCGTCCAGGCCCTCGGCCTCGAAGACATGCAGGTAGCGCACGGCATCGCGCGCCGATGCCACCGGAGGTTCCGGCCGCAACTCCGCGCCGTTCAGGAAGCTGACCTTCACATAGCGGGTGGTGCAGGACAGGCTGAGCATCCAGCCCGCGCCCTCGCGCCCCCAGAAGGGCGCGTTCCAGCGCACCGCCCGGCGCAGATCCGGCACGGCTTCGTCGACCAGAAGGTCGATCCGCTGGCCGATGGCGCGTTTCCAGCCCGGCATCGCCGCCAGATAGGCGCGTACCGGCC
>JBDHSO010000178.1:0-8216 GCA_039808125.1 Rhodobacter sp.
CAGTCCGGGGGACTGTTTTCCCGACAAACGGCCAGGTCGAACGGATGAACCGCACGATCAGGACGGCCACCGTCAAACGCTTCCATTGCGACCGCCACGACCGGTTGCGAACGCACCTCGCCGACTTCATCTTGCGTCGGGGACGACAGTCCACCGGACTGTCGCCTGTTCCCTCCCCACCTGCAACTTCGCCCGAAGGCTCAAGACCCCCGGCGGTCTCACCCCATACGAATACATCTGCAAAATCCGGACATCAGAACCCGACAGATCCATCCTCGACCCGAGCCAACAGATGCCGCGACGGAACACCTGTTTGATCCCACGGTTTGATGGTGCGATCCTTTCGAGGGAATGGAAGGAAGCACTTTGGGACAAGTTCGTCATGGCAGCGCCACGATCGAGCCATGAGAACGCCACTGGTCCGAGTGACCATGGCGAGGGCACGCCGTCAGAGCGGCAATACGAGCCGATCGCAAGTCGAAGACCTGCCCGCCATCGGTTCGAGGGCGGGTCTGAGGGCCCGCGCAGCTTAGCCGGGAGTTTGGCATCAATCCCAGGACCGTCGCGAAGTGGCGCAAGCGCGCGACGGTCGAGGACCTGAAGACCGGGCCGACGGAGCCGCGGTCCACCGTGCTGACGGCAGCCGAAGAAGCGATGGTCGTCGCGTTCCGGCGTCACACATTATTGCCGCTGGACGACTGCCTCTATGCCCTGCAGCCGTCAATCCCGCATCTCACACGGTCGACGCTGCACAGGTGCCTGCAGCGGCATGGCATATCGTGCCTGCCGGAACTCGAGGGTGACAAGCCCCGGCGGCAGAAGTTCAAGCACTACCCCATCGGGTTCTTCCACATCGACATCGCCGAAGTACAGACGGCCGAGGGCAAGCTCTTTCTCTTCGCGGGCATCGACCGCACGTCCAAGTGCGCCGTCGCACAACTCGTTGTAACAGCTGACAGAAAGACGGCTTGGGAGTTCCTGCAGCACATGCTTGAGGCCGTGCCATACCGGGTCCACACCATTCTCACCGAGCGAGCCATCAGGGCGCCACCGGTTCGAGCCCGATGGCGAGCGGCATTCAATTCGCCGAGCAGCCCCGCAACCGAAACACCATCTATTCCCGGCCTATGCGCTTCGACATGATCTGCGAGGCCAACGGGATCGAGCACCGGCTGACCAAGCCCAACCACCCCTGGACGAACGGCCAGGTCGAACGGATGAACCGCACGATCAAGGACGCGACCGTCAAGCGCTTCCATTACGACAGCCACGACCAGCTCCGCACCCACCTCGCCAACTTCATGGCGGCCTACAACTTCGCACGCCGGCTGAAGACGCTCGGAGGCCTCACGCCCTACGAATACATCTGCAAAATCTGGACATCAGAGCCGGATCGATCCATCCTCGACCCGATCCACCAGATGCAGGGACTGAACATCTAGCCGGCCGCCCTGGCCGGCGGCGGCGCCGGGGCGATTTCGGTCGTTGCCGTTTCGGTGGCCGCCCGCCCCGCGGCCTCGATCTCGGCCGCGCGTTTCTCGACCTGTTCGACGATATGGTCGATCATCCGCTCGTTGCCCAGCTTGTGGCTTTGCCGGCCGGCAAGATAGACCATGCCGCTGCCCGCCCCGCCGCCGGTAAAGCCGATGTCGGTCATCAGCGCCTCGCCCGGGCCGTTCACCACGCAGCCGATGATCGACAGGCTCATCGGCGTCTTGATATGCGAAAGCCGCTGTTCCAGCTCCTCGACGGTGCGGATCACGTCAAAGCCCTGCCGCGCACAGGACAGGCAGGAGATGATCTGCACCCCCCGCGTCCGGAGGCCGAGCGCCTTGAGGATTTCGTAGCCGACCTTCACCTCTTCCACCGGATCGGCCGAAAGCGAGACCCGGATCGTATCGCCCAGACCGAACCACAGCAGCGACCCCAGCCCGACCGCCGATTTCACCGTGCCGGTGATCAAGCCGCCGGCCTCGGTGATGCCCAGATGCAGGGGCGCATCGGTCGCGGCGGCAAGCTGCTGATAGGCGGCGGCGGCCAGAAAGACGTCAGAGGCTTTCACGCTGATCTTGAATTCGTGAAAATCGTTGTCCTGCAACAGCTTGATATGGTCGAGCCCCGATTCCACCATCGCATCCGGGCAGGGTTCGCCATATTTGTCCAGCAGATGCTTTTCCAGGCTGCCGGCGTTCACCCCGATCCGGATCGAACAGCCGTGATCCTTCGCCGCCTTCACCACCTCGGCCACGCGGCGCGCATCGCCGATATTGCCGGGGTTGATGCGCAGGCAGGCGGCGCCCGCCTCGGCCGCCTCGATGGCGCGGCGATAGTGGAAATGGATATCGGCGACGATGGGCACCGGGCTTTCGCGCACGATCTCGCGCAGGGCGCGGGTGCTGTCCTCGTCGGGGGTGGAGATGCGGACGATATCCGCGCCCGCCTCGGCCGAGCGGATCACCTGGTCGAGCGTGGCGCCGATATCGGTGGTCAGCGTGTTGGTCATCGTCTGCACGCTGATCGGGGAATCGCCCCCCACCGGCACTGGCCCCACCATGATCCGGCGGCTTTTCCGGCGTTCGATATTGCGCCAGGGACGAATGGGGTTCAGCGACATGGCGGTCTCCGGACGGGCGATGCGGTCGTGTCGAAACATAGGCAGACGAAAGGCGCGCGTAAACCGCGCGCCCGGAACAAAGACATGCGTTGCGTCAGTTCGCCGGATCGGGCTGCGGCTCGACCTCGGTTCCCGAGGCATCGGCCGTCATCACCTTGGCCAGGGCCTCGTCCTTGGTGAAATCCGCCTCGGCATAGCGGTCGGTCAGCGCCTCGGCCGACAGCACCACTTCCTTCACCACATTCGCGCCGGGGGCGGCGGGACCATAGGTCGTGCCGTTGACGACGAAATAGACCGAACCGGAATTGCCGGCCCGCAGCTTGGCGGCCTCTTCCAGCGAGGGTACGCTGTAGCGCTCGCCGGCGTCGAGAATCTTTTCGAACAGCACGGTGCCATCGGTCGATGTCACGCGCACCCAGGACGGGCGGACGGCCAGAAGCTCGACACCCGGCTTCACATCGGCCGTGACCTGCACGTCATTGCCGGCCAGCGCGGCGGCGACGGCGCCCTCGATCGCGGCATCGGTTCCGGCGGCGATGCCGCCACCGGCGGGTGCGCGCGGATTGATGGCACCGATCGGGCCGTTGCGTGCCTCCATCACCGGCACATCCAGCGCCTGCGGACGATAGAGCCGGTCCATCAGATCGGGGGCGGCGCCGGCTTCAGCGGTTTCTGTCGCCGTCTGCGCCGCGGGGGCGGGCGCGGCCGGCATCTCGGGCTGGAGCGGGTCAATCTGCACCACCACCGCCGGCGCCTCGTCCACCGGGGCAAGCTGCACGCGCTGCACTTCCTGCAGGATCGACCAGCCGCCATAGCCGATGGCGCCGACCAGCGCGATCAGTACGGCAATGGAACCCACCGCCGTCGGCTGGACATGCGACAGCCAGCTTTCGCCCCGCGGCACGAAGGACAGGTTGGGATTGGCCAGCGGATCGGCGAATTCGGCGCGCACCCGCGCCTGCGCCGCGCGCTGCGGCGAGGCCGCGGCGGCCGACAGGCCATGGGCCACCGAGAAATTCGCCTCCTGGCAGAACCGGCGGAAAGCTTCGTCCGGGTCCATTCCAAGATAGCGCGCATAGGAACGGACGTAACCCGCGACGAAACCATGCGTTTCGAAGGCCGAGACATCGGCATTCTCGATTGCCGCGATATAGGTGGCCTTGATCTTCAGTTCGCGCTGCACGTCAAGCAGCGATTTACCCAGCGTCGCGCGCTCTCCGCGCATCAGGTCGCCGAGGCGAAGATCGAAGTCGTCAAAGCCTTTTGGCTTCTCCTCCTCCGCTGCCTGAGGTTTGGACCTCCAGCCGATCATGCGAAACCTGTCCCCTTGGCGCCTGTATTCCGGTGGCCGCCCTATGTGGCGACTCACCGATTTTCTATTGCCGACAAATTAGCACAGGACAAGGCGCTTTGCACATGCAGGATCGTTCAGGCAGAGACCTCGGCGCGATTTAGCGCACAATGCTGCCAAAGCTTGTCCATCGCACGGACCAGCCGGTCGATCTCGCCGGAATCGTGGACGGGCGAGGGGGTGAAGCGCAGCCGTTCCGTTCCGCGCGGCACGGTGGGGAAGTTGATCGGCTGGACATAGATGCCATGATCTTCGAGCAGCATGTCCGACAGCATCTTGCAATGGATGGGGTTGCCGACATGCACGGGCACAATATGTGAGCCGTGGTCGATGATCGGCAGGCCCAGGGCCTTGAGCCGCGCCTTCAGCACCTTGGCCTGCGACTGCTGCCTTTCGCGCAGGACACGGCCCTCGGCGCCCTTCAGAAGCGCAATTGAAGCGGCCGCCCCGGCGGCCACGACGGGGGGCAGCGAGGTGGTGAAGATGAAGCCCGGCGCATAGCTGCGGATCGCATCCACCATCTTCGCAGATGCAGCAATATAGCCGCCGAAAACGCCGAAAGCCTTGCCCATCGTGGCATTCACGATGTCGATCCGGTGAAGCTGGCCGTCGCGCTCCGCCACGCCGGCGCCGCGCGCGCCGTACATGCCCACGGCATGCACCTCATCCAGATAGGTCAGCGCGCCGAACTCCTCGGCGACATCGCAGATCTCGGCGATCGGGCCGAAATCGCCATCCATCGAATAGACGCTTTCGAAGGCGATCAGTTTCGGCGCCCCGGGATCGTCGGCGGCGATCAGCTCGCGCAGATGGGCGACATCATTATGCCGGAAAATGCGCTTGAGCCCGTTGCCGCGGCGCACGCCCTCGATCATCGAGGCATGGTTCAGCGCGTCGGAATAGATGATCAGCCCGGGGAAGATGGTGCGCAGCGTCGAAAGCGTCGCGTCATTGGCGATATAGGCCGACGAAAACACCAGCGCCGCTTCCTTGCGGTGCAGATCGGCGATCTCGGCCTCCAGCCGCTTGTGATAGACCGTGGTGCCCGAGATGTTGCGCGTGCCGCCCGACCCCGCGCCGGTGGCGTCCAGCGCCTCGTGCATCGCGGCCAGGACTGCCGGATTCTGCCCCATGCCGAGATAGTCGTTGCCGCACCAGACCGTGATCTCGCGCGTGGTCCCATCGGGGCGGTTCCAGACCGCCCGCGGGAACTGGCCCTGTTTGCGCTCGATGTCGATGAAAGTGCGGTAGCGGCCCTCGTCGTGCAGGCGGCCGATCGCAAGGTCAAGGGCGGAGTTGTAGTTCATGGGTGCGTCCTCACGTCTGCTGCCGTTGCTGTTACGCCTGCGGCCCCGGCCTTTCCTTGACTTGCATCAAGGGTATGACTTTTCGCAAGGCGCAAATTGTCGCGCCGGCGACATATGTTTCGCGCCTAGCCCTGCTGCGGTTCGACCAGCAGGACCATGACGCAGGGCGCGGCCCCCTTGCGCAGCGCATTGCAGGCCTCGACGGCGGCCGTCTCGGCGGCGGCGGCATCGGCAAGGCCCGCCAGCGCCACGGCCGAGGCCACCGCCTTGCCCTCGCGCACGAACCCGTCGTCGGGCGAAACCGCCAGCGCGGCAAAGCCGCCCGCCGCCGTCTTGTCCTGGTCCTGCGGCAGGAACAGCGCCAGCGCCGTCTCGTCGGTCATCACCAGCCGCAGCGTGGCCAGTTCATCGGCCTGAAGGAACGGGTGGAGATAGAGCGTCACCTGCGACTGGCCGAGCGCCCCGCGCTCGATCGGCACCGCCCCCGCCAGTGCCGCCCCCGCAAGACCAAGACTCACCATGGCCGCCGCAACCCGTCTCATCCGCCGCTCCGTCGCAAAATACCGTTTCTTCCTAACGCAAAGTGCCGGCTCTGGACAGTCCCCCGCCGCCTGATAGGCTTTGCGCCGCCGCCATTGCAGACAGGAGATCCCATGTCCGACCCGCTTGCCCCCGTTCTCGCCCGGATCGACGAGACCCTGCCCCAGGCGCTCGACCGGCTGATGGCGCTGCTGCGAATCCCCTCGATCTCGACGGACCCGGCCTATGCGGCCGACTGTTCCCGCGCCGCCGACTGGCTGGTGGCCGATCTGCAAGGTCTGGGTTTCGAGGCCGGCGCCCGGCCGACACCGGGGCATCCGATGGTGGTGGGCCACGGCGGGACCGGCGGGCGACATCTGCTGTTCTACGGCCATTACGATGTGCAGCCGGTCGATCCGTTGAACCTGTGGGCGCGCGACCCCTTCGACCCCGCCGTCGAGGACACGCCCGAAGGCCCGGTGATCCGCGCCCGTGGCGCCTCGGACGACAAGGGGCAATTGATGACCTTCGTCGAGGCCTGCCGCGCCTGGAAAGCGGTGCATGGCGCCCTGCCCGGCCGGCTGACGATCTTTCTGGAGGGCGAGGAGGAATCGGGCTCGCCCTCGCTGGTCCCGTTCATGAAGGCGAACCGGGGTGAACTGACCGCCGATCTGGCGCTGATCTGCGACACCGGGCTTTACGCCGATGGCCGGCCGGCGATCTCCACCCAGTTGCGGGGGCTGGCGAAATCGGAATTCACCCTGCGCGCCGCGGCCCGCGACCTGCATTCGGGCATGTATGGCGGCATCGCCTGCAACCCCCTGCATGTGCTGACGAAAATCCTCGGGCAGATGCACGATGCCCAGGGCCGTGTCACCATTCCCGGCTTCTACGACGATGTGGACGAACTGCCGGAAACCTTGCGCCAGCAATGGCAGGGCCTTGGCTTCGACCATGCCCGCTATCTGGGCGACGTCGGCCTGACCACGCCGGCGGGCGAACAGGACCGCACGCCGCTCGAAATGATCTGGTCGCGCCCCACGGCCGAGGTGAACGGGCTCTGGGGCGGCTATACCGGCGCCGGCTTCAAGACCGTGCTGCCGGCCGAGGCGCATGCCAAGGTCTCGTTCCGTCTGGTCTCGCGGCAGGATCCGGCCAAGATCCTCACCGCCTTCCGCGCCTGGCTGGCGGCGCAACTGCCGCCCGATTGCGAAGTGATCTGGGAGGATGGGATCGGCGGCAGCCCGGCCTCGGTGATGGAAATCTCGGACCCCGCCTTCGAGATCGCCCGCCGCGCCCTGTCCGACGAATGGGGACGCCCGGCGGCCTTTGTCGGCGAAGGCGGCTCGATCCCGATCGCGGGCTATTTCAAGACGGTGCTCGGGATGGACACGATGCTGATCGGCTTCAGCCACGATGACGACAACATCCATTCGCCGAACGAGAAATACGATCTGGATAGCTTCCACAAGGGCATCCGCTCCTGGGCACGGATCCTGGCCGCGCTGGCCCAGGCTGCGGACTCGTAAAGCCGCATCCCCAGCCGTGAGCATGCACGGAGGGCGGCGGCAAGGTCGTTTCTTGCGGCCGTCCCGCATCGTGCGGCGAGCATTCGAAAGTGTTCGAGCTTGTTGAGGAACATCTCGACGAGAGAGCATTGCCGGTGGATCTGCGCTTCCACCGGCCGTCGCACTTTCCTGCCGCGCTGTGTCGGGATGTGACGTATCTGTCCCATAGGGCGTCCTTCCCATCTCCGCGAAAGGATCGCACCATCAAACCGTGAGATTGGCACCTGGCACGACGCCAGTCGCTTGCGGGCCGATGACAGCAGCCCGCCCTCGCGCGCTGCGCCCGGCAACGGGTGACCGACAATCCTTTCGGCCGGTTCGGACACTTCGACCGAACGGCCCAGATCAAGCCCGGTCTCGATCTCCGTCTCGGCACAGGGAAAGGCGAAGACTTCTGTACATAGGTTGCCCGCAGCCCCCTTGTATGCCGCGACAGGCATCTGCCAATACCACCGATCAAAGTATTGAAACCATTGGGCTCCGGCCTTCGGTAACGGGGTCGTTTCAGTCCAGCGGTTTTGCGCATGCGGAATGCGTCGTCGAACAGCGGTCTTGCCCCTGGAGCAACTGACCTGCTTGCCTGTTTGTCAGCCTTCGCCTGAGATCGACCCGGGTGCATGCTTCGGTCCGTGGTCGGCGCGATGGCCGCCAACCTGATGCGGGTTCAATGCAGTTCCGATGTACCCAGCTCATTGGCGTGCTCGATACGATCGGCATCAATCCTGAGCACGGCATCACCGGAACCGCGTCCCGTGGGGACCTCGAAGGCCCGCGATCGGGCGGGCAGCCTTCTGCATCGGTGACGGCGTGCAGCTTCTTATTCATGCCACCCTTGGTTCGCCCGATCAGACGGCCCC
>JBDHSO010000179.1:0-8180 GCA_039808125.1 Rhodobacter sp.
GGCGATGCACGAATGGTGATTACTTCACGGAATGGAACGAAACGGAACAGACCGGACGCAAGTCCAGCCGACCGGCGTCCGCGCCATGGTCTCGCCCGGCGCCAGAACCCCCGGTTCCAGCCCCTTCCTGACCCCCCATCCCACCACACCGGGATCCACACATTCCAATCTAATTCCAACACCCCCTGCGCATGCAGGGACCCCCCCGGGTATTTCGGTCAAGAGGAAGGACTGGGGGGACCGGGGGAGTGGCCGGCGCAAAGAGGCGGGTTCAGTCCGCTGCCGCCCCTGCTTCGGCCTCCGTCTCCGCCTCGGCCTTGCGGATGCGGCGCCATGCGTGGAGGAGCGGTTCGGTATAGCCCGAGGGCTGTTCGCGCCCCTTGAGGATCAGGTCGCGCGCGGCCTGGAAGGCCGGGCCGTCGAAGTCCGGCGCCATCGGCCGGTAGGCGGGATCCCCGGCATTCTGCCGGTCCACCACCTCGGCCATCCGGCGCAGGGTGCGCATCACCTGCGCCTCGTCGATCACGCCGTGGACGAGCCAGTTCGCCAGCGCCTGGGCCGAGATGCGGCAGGTTGCGCGATCCTCCATCAGCCCGACGTCGTGGATGTCGGGCACCTTGGAGCAGCCGATGCCCTGATCGACCCAGCGCACGACATAACCCAAGATTCCCTGGGCGTTGTTTTCGAGTTCGGCGGCGATTTCCTCGGGGCTGAAGTTGCGGCCGGCGGCGAGCGGGATCGTCAGCAGATCCTCCAGCCGGCCGCGCGGGCCGCCGGCGGCGATGGCATCCTGCCGGGCGAGGACATCGACGCGGTGGTAATGGGTGGCATGCAGCGTGGCCGCGGTGGGGGAGGGGACCCAGGCGCAGGTTGCCCCGGCCTCGGGATGGGCGATCTTTTCCTTCAGCATGGCGGCCATCAGGTCGGGGGCGGCCCACATGCCCTTGCCGATCTGGGCCCGGCCCTTCATCCCCGCGGCCAGGCCGATGTCGACATTGCGGTCCTCATAGGCGCGGATCCAGGGCTGCGCGCGCATCTCGCCCTTGCGCACCATCGGCCCGGCCTCCATCGCGCTGTGGATCTCGTCGCCGGTCCGGTCGAGAAAGCCGGTGTTGATGAAGGAGATCCGCGCCGAGGCCGCGCGGATGCAGGCCTTGAGGTTGACGCTGGTGCGCCGTTCCTCGTCCATGATCCCGAGTTTCACCGTGTTGCGCGGCAGGCCGAGCGTGTCCTCGACCGCATCGAAGATTTCGGCGGCGAAGGCCACTTCCCCGGGGCCGTGCATCTTGGGCTTGACGACATAGACCGAGCCGGTGGCGGAGTTGCCGGTGGTGCCGGCCTGTCCGCCCTTGTCGCGCCGCAGGTCGTGAAGCGCGCAGAGCGTGGTGACGAAGGCATCAAGCAGGCCTTCGCCGATCTCCTGCCCCTCGGGGTCGAGAACGGCGGGCGTGGTCATCAGGTGGCCGACGTTGCGCACCAGCATCAGCGCGCGGCCCTTCAGCACCAGCGGGCTGCCGTCGGCGGCGGTGAAGCCACGGTCGGGCGCCAGCCGGCGGGTGAAGCTGCGGCCGCCCTTGGTGACCTCTTCCGTCAGCGTGCCCTGCATCAGGCCAAGCCAGTTGCCATAGGCCTGCACCTTGTCCGCCGCATCGACGGTGGCGATGGAATCCTCGCAATCCATGATCGCCGACAGCGCCGCCTCCAGCCGGATGTCGGCGATCCCGGCGGGATCGGCGGCGCCGACGGGCGACGCCGGGTCGACCACGATCTCGATATGCAGGCCGTGGTTGACGAGGACGACCGAGGTTGGCGCCCCGGTCGGGCCGGCATGGCCGGCGAACTGTCCGGGCCGGGCCAGGCCGGCGGTGCCGCGGCCATGGCGCACCCGAAGCCGGCCGTCGACGATAGCGAGCCCCTCGGCCTCGCGCCAGCTTGCACCGTCGAGCGGGGTCACGTCGTCGAGAAAGCTGCGGCCCCAGCCCATGGCCTCGGCCCCGCGGGCGGGATCGTAGGGGCCGGGACGCGGCGGGGTTCCCAGCGCATCGGTGCCATAGAGCGCATCGTAAAGACTGCCCCAGCGCGCATTGGCGGCATTGAGCGCATAGCGGGCATTGGTCACGGGAACCACCAGTTGCGGGCCGGGCAGGGTGGAGACCTCGGGGTCGGTCGGGCCGGTCTCGATGGTGAAGTCGGCGACCTCGGGCAGCAGATAGCCGATCTCGCGCAGGAAGGCTTCATAGGCCACGGGGTCATGCGGCCGGCCGCGCCGGTCGCGGTACCAGGCGTCGATCCGGTCCTGCAGCACCGCCCGGGTTTCCAGAAGCGCCCGGTTCTTCGGGCCGAGGGTCTGCACCGCGGCGGCCAGGCCCTGCCAGAACCTGTCGGCGGCGATGCCGGTGCCCGGCAGCGCCCTTTCCTCGACGAAGCGGGCAAGTTCGGGGGCAACGGCAAGGCCGGCCCTCGTTTCGCGGGCGGTCGCGGGGGTGGCGGTCATCGAAATCCTCCGGGTTCCTGCCGCCCGGCGCGGGGGCATCCGGTATCGGGAGGCGGCCGCGGGCGGGGATGAACCGGCGCTGCATGCCGATTCTGCATCAGTCACATAAACCGTTTCGTCACGCGGAGAAAAGAGGGAGGCTGCGGCGCCCTGTCGCGCCGTTGACGGGCCGGACGACGCCCGCGCGCGGCGAATCGCGATGGTGGCCGCGGCGGATTGCCGGCGCACCCGGCCTCAGTCGCGGGTGGCGACCGGCCGGCCGGCCTTCTTCCAGCCCGAGAAGCCGCCGCGCAGCGACGCGCTGCGGAGCCCCATCTGCTGCGCCACCTCGGCCGCCAGAAGCGACCGCCAGCCCGAGGCGCAGTAGAAGACGAAGGTCTTGTCCTCGGCGAACCAGGGCTTGTGATAGGGGCTTTCGGGGTCGATCCAGAATTCCAGCATGCCCCGGGGGGCGTGGCGGGCGCCCGGGATCAGCCCGTCCCGCTCCAGTTCGCGCACGTCGCGGATGTCGACGAAGACCGTATCGGGATCCTCCCGGGCGGCCAGCGCCGCATCCTCCTCGACCGAGGTCACGGCGCCATCGGCGCGCGCCAGCAGATCCTTGTATCCCAGTGCCATCCCGCCCTCGCCGCGATTCCCCTTGCTTGCCATTCTGCGACCCGGGGGGCGCAAGTTCAAGGCGCCGATCCGGCCTGCGGCGGGGTGGGTGGTGCCATATCCGGCACGGCGTGGCGGGGGGAGCGCCATCCCGCACCTCTTGGCACCACCATTCCGGCACCACTGGCGCGCGCGGGCGGCGGCCCTTGCGGCGGCGGCCGGCTGGCGCCATGCTGCGCCATCATGAGCCGTTTCCTGACCCCCCTCGCCGCGAGCCTGCCCGCAAGCATTCCCTTCACCGGCCCCGAGGCGCTGGAGCGACGGGCCGGCCGGCCGTTCCGCGCCCGGCTGGGCGCCAACGAATCGCTGTTCGGCCCCTCGCCCCGGGCGGTGGCCGCGATGGAGCGGGCGGCGGGCGAGGTCTGGATGTATGCCGATCCCGAGGCGCATGACCTGAAGGCGGCGCTGGCGGCGCATCACGGTTGCAGCCCGGCGCATGTCGTGGTCGGCGCCGGGATCGACGCGCTGCTTGGCCTGTTGTGCCGGCTGACCGTCGCACCCGGGACGTCGGTCATCACCTCGCTCGGCGCCTATCCGACCTTCAATTATCATGTCGAGGGCCATGGCGGGCGGCTGCACCGGGTGCCCTATCGCGGGGTGCAGGAAGACCCCGCGGCGCTGCTGGCCGCGGCCCGGGCGGAGGGCGCGCGGCTGGTCTATCTGGCCAATCCCGACAATCCGATGGGGAGCCATCACCCGGGTACGGCGATCGAGGCGATGGTGGCGGATCTGCCCGGCGACACGCTGCTGGTGCTGGACGAGGCCTATGCCGATCTGGCGCCGCCCGGGGCGCTGCCGAGGATCGCGCCGGATCATCCGCAGGTGATCCGTTTGCGCACCTTTTCCAAGGGTCATGGCATGGCCGGCGCCCGTGTCGGCTATGCCCTGGCCGAACCCGGGCTGGCGGCGGCCTTTGACAAGGTGCGCGATCATTTCGGCATGGGCCGGATCGCGCTGGCGGGGGCCGAGGCGGCGCTGGCCGATGGCGGCTGGCTGGCCGATGTCCGGGCCCGCGTCGCGGCGGCCCGGATCCGGATGGCAGAGATCGCGGCGGAGAACGGGCTGGAGGCGCTGCCCTCGGCCACCAATTTCGTTGCCGTCGACTGCGGCGGCGACGGCGATTTCGCCCGGCGGGTGCTGGCGGAATGCCTGGCGCGCGGGCTTTTCATCCGCATGCCAGGCGTGGCGCCGCTGGACCGCCACATCCGCGTCAGCCTGGGCGATGCGGCGGCGATGGATGTGGTGGCCGAGGTGCTGCCACAGGCGCTGGCGGCCGCGCGGCAGCCGGTTACTCCGCGGCGAGTTCCGGCTTGACCGGGCCGAGGGAGGGCGCCCTGCCTTCGGCCTGACCGAGCGTCAGCACCGGATAGGCCGGAGTAGCGGCGGCATGCGCGGGGGCTGCCGGAGCCGGGGCTGCGGGCGTCTGGACCGTGGGCGTCTGGACCGGGACGGCCGCGGGGGCCGCCGCCGTGACGGGGACCGCGAGGACGGGGGCCGCGAGCGGGCGGCGGAAGACCAGCATGTTCTGGTAGCTGGTCTTTGTGCCGCCGGTCAGCCCGGCGCGTTCGTCGCAGGGTAGCGTATCGGCGCGGACATAGTCCCAGCCCTCGGCGCCCAGCGTGTTCATCAGCCCGGTCAGCGCCAGTGCGAAACGCTCTTCCGTGGTCTTGACGCCGCGGGCCTTTTCGCCGCGGCGGGGGGCCGGAACCACCCTGTATTCATAAGCCTGCATGCCTGTCCTGCCCTGTCCCGTGGCGCAATCCGCGCGGAGTATAGAAAGATTCGCGGCCGAGTCCAAACACGTAAGGGTTTATTCGGCAAGGCGCGGCGGATGCGTCGCCACCCGTCCGCATCTTGTAGGCAGGGCCATGTGCAGCCCCAAGATCTTGGGATCTTCCCTTCGTCGCGGCGTCCGGCCATGATGCCGGTGACGGCGCGAGCGGCCCCGGTGGGGTTGACGAGCGGCCGCCCCGCAGCCCGCGCCACCCCGTTCGGAGACATCGCATGACCCTGACCATCCGCCCGCTGACCGCCGCCGACGAGGCGGACTGGCGCCGCCTCTGGCGCGCCTATCTGGAATTCTACGAAACCGGCGTCAGCGAGGAGGTCTATGCCACCACCTTCGCCCGGCTTCTGGACCCCGACCGGCAGGCGCAGCAGGCGCTTCTGGCCGTGCAGGACGGCCGGCCGGTCGGGCTGGTGCATTACATCTTTCATCCGCACAACTGGCGCATCGAGGATGTCTGCTATCTTCAGGACCTCTATGTCGCGCCCGAGGCGCGGGGCACCGGCGCCGGGCGGGCACTGATCGAGGCGGTCTATGCCGCGGCCGACCGCAACGGCACCCCCGCGGTCTACTGGCTGACGCAGGACTTCAACACCACCGCGCGCCAGCTTTACGACCGGATCGCCAAGGTGACGCCCTTCATCCGTTACAGCCGCTAAAGTCCCAGTTTCCGCGTCACCAGATCGTTCACCGCGGCGGGATTGGCCTTGCCGCCGGTGGCCTTCATCACCTGACCCACGAACCAGCCGGCCAGCTTGGGGTTGGCCTTGGCCTTTTCCACCTGCGCGGGATTGGCGGCAATGATCGCATCCACCGCAGCCTCGATGGCGGCGGTGTCCGTGACCTGTTTCATGCCGCGCGAGTCGACGATTTCGGCCGGATCGCCGCCTTCGGTCCAGAGGATCTCGAACAGATCCTTGGCGATCTTGCCCGAGATGGTCTCCGCCGTGATCAGATCGATGATGCCGCCCAGTTGCGCCGCCGAAACCGGGCTTTCGCCGATCTCGGTGCCTTCCTTCTTCAGCCGGCCGAACAGCTCGTTGATGACCCAGTTGGCGGCCAGCTTGCCGTCGCGGCCCCGGGCCACGGCATCGAAATAGGCCGCCGATTCCAGTTCGGCCGTCAGCACGCTGGCGTCATAGTCGGAAAGGCCGAAGGCGCCCATGAATCGGGCCTTCTTGGCATCGGGCAGTTCCGGCAGCGTGGCAGCGATATGGTCGACCCAGTCCCGGTCGATCTCCAGCGGCAAGAGGTCGGGGTCGGGGAAGTAGCGGTAATCATGCGCCTCTTCCTTGGACCGCAGGCTGCGCGTCTCGCCCTTGTCGGGGTCGTAGAGCCGGGTTTCCTGGTCGACCTTGCCGCCGTCTTCCAGAATGGCGATCTGGCGCCGCGCCTCGTGGTCGATGGCGGCCTGGATGAAGCGCATCGAGTTCATGTTCTTGATCTCGCAGCGCGTGCCCAGATGGCTGAAGTCCTGGGTTTCCTGATATTTCTCGTATTGCCCCGGCCGGCAGACCGAGACGTTCACGTCGGCCCGCAGGTTGCCGTTCTGCATGTTGCCGTCGCAGGTGCCCAGATAGCGCAGGATCTGGCGCAGCTTGCCGACATAGGCCGCCGCCTCCTCGGGGCCGCGCAGGTCGGGGCGGGAGACGATCTCCATCAGGGCCACGCCGGTGCGGTTGAAATCGACGAAGGAGAGGTTCGGGTCGATGTCATGGATCGACTTGCCGGCGTCCTGTTCCAGATGGATACGCTCGATCCGGACGCGGCGGGCGATGCCGGGCGCCATGTCGACGATCACCTCGCCCTCGCCGACGATCGGGTGGTAAAGCTGGCTGATCTGATAGCCCTGCGGCAGGTCGGGGTAGAAATAGTTCTTGCGGTCGAAGGCGGAGCGCAGGTTGATCGCGGCCTTGAGGCCAAGGCCGGTGCGCACCGCCTGCTCGATGCAGAATTCGTTGATGACCGGCAGCATGCCCGGCATGGCGCAGTCGACGAAGGAGACGTTGGTGTTCGGCTCTGCGCCGAAGGTGGTGGAGGCGCCGGAAAACAGCTTGGCGTTCGAGGCGACCTGGGCATGGATTTCCATGCCGATCACCAGTTCCCAATCGTGCTTCGCGCCCTGAATCACCTTCGGGGCGGGCGGCGTGAAGGTCAGGTCAAGCATGGCGGGCCTCCGGGTCAGCATTCCTTTCAGCCTTTAGGGGCTGGCGCGGCACAGGGCAAGGGGGCGCCCCCGCCCGGCCCGAAAACCCGCGCCGCAGGGCCCGGCCGCAAACGGCCGCCGGTCTGCCGGCTGTCGCCGGTCAGGCCGGAAGGACGATCAGCCCGGCCGGACCGGCCGTCACCACGCCGCCGGCCTCTATGCTGTCGCCGAAACACTGGTGCAGGGCCCAGCGGATGCAGCGCTCGCCCTCGCCCCAGGCGGGCAGGTGGAATTCGCGCAGCCGGGTTTGCAGGTGGCGCGTCAGCGCGGCGCGGATGCGGCGGGCAAAGGGGCTGTCGTCGGGGCCGAGGGCATGCAGCCATTCGGTCAGGGTCGCGGCGACGCGGTTCGCGGCTTCCTGCCCCGGCGCATTGCGGCAATGGTCGTCCAGCCCGCCGAGATACATCGCGGTATCGAGCCCCGGCGGCATCCGGCCCAGCGCCTCCTGCGCCGACAGGTAATGCAGCGCATAGGCGGCGGCCCCGGTCACATCGGCGGTGCGGGCGGCGGCGGCGCGGGCGGCGGCATCGAAGCCCGAAAGCGTGCCGAACCAGTTCGGCAGCAGATGCGGGGCATGGGCCAGATGCGGCGCCGGATCGCCGGGGTCGAGGTCGATCCAGTCCTCGTACCAGTCCTGCCACAGCGCCTCCGCCTCTTCCAGCGCGCCGACAAGCGCATAGCGCGTGGCGGCCATCAGCGGGGAATCGTGCTCGATCGGGTCGTAGACATCGACCAGACGCGCGGCCTCGGCCGCCTCGGCCCGGGCGGCGGCAAGATGGCCGGCGCTGGCCCGGCCGGACAGCGTGGCCTCGCGGTGGACGGCGGCCAGGTCTAGACGGGCGCGGGCCAGCAGATGCGCGGCCGCCGCACTGCCCGGGCAGGTGTGATGCGCCTCCTCCAGCCGGCCGGTGGCCAGCGTCGCCGCGGCCAGGTCGCCCGCCGCCAGCGCGCCGGTGACATCGGCCCGGGCGGCGGCGCTGATCGCGGCCGAAAGCCGGCTGCCGTCCGGGGCGATGGCGCGGGCGGTATCGGCCTCG
>JBDHSO010000180.1:0-8040 GCA_039808125.1 Rhodobacter sp.
GGGGAGGGTCACATGGGTCAAATCTCAATGGAAATTACGCGCCTACCCGGGTCACTTCTCAGTGGAAATCAACAGCCGGTCTTCTTGAAGGTGCCGATGATCGCCATTGTCTGTCTCCATTTGGTGTTTTCGGGACCGCCCCGTGCGGCCTCGATGGGGATCGACAGGCCAAAGACGCCCGATGGCGCAGTCCCGGAACGGGACCCTGACAGCAGAGGAGGAACTTTCTTGTCCCGCGAGGAATGGGGGTGCCCCGGCACCCTCAGGGGAAGAAAGTTGCGACGGCGCTGTTGCGCCAAAGCGGGCGAGGCGAAGCCGGTCTTCGGCCAGATCAGCCCATCAGCAGAGGCGGCAACGGGCGGACCCGGGACGGACAGCGACAGGAGACAGCGGCGATCCTCGACAGGACCGGCAGGAAGATCCGCACGGCAACCCCCGGCGATGATCACCTTGGGCCGCGGACAGGCAGCCTTGCGCATGGTGCCAACGCAGACGCGGAAAGGTCGCCCCTCTATCCGTGTTCTGGCCCCTGCGCCCCAGATCAGTGCTGCCTGACAGTGCCACGAACTCCGCGAAACGGGTGGGCGAGCGGATCGCGACCGGCGTGCCAATTCCGATTGGCATCACCTCGGAACGAAAGCGGCGAGACGCTCATGATCCCCGCCACATGACCGGCAGCCGTGGCGATCCTTCCGGCAACACCCCGGACGAAAGAACGGCGAGGCCAACGCCCGGCGGCCCAGCACCCGCCTTTGTCCTATGCCGCATGAAAAAGGGCGGAGCGACCGAAGCTACCCCGCCCACAATTCCATCCAGACGCGGACACTCGAGGTGGGATCAGGCCTCGACGTCCTCTGCATCCTCATCGGCGTCACAAGCCACGCCATAGACCTGCTCGTAGAATTCCGGGGTCGGCGCAACCGTCTCGCCCAGATAGCGGCCGCGCGAGATCACCCCGAAAAAGGCAAAGAGCCAGCCCTCGTCGAAACTCCGGACGGAGATCTCCAGATCCGCGCATTCCGGGCGGGCGGCCAGCGCGGCAAAGATCGGCTCCGGCGGCGACCAGGCCGTGTCGAAGCTGAAATCCAGTTGATCATCATCTTCGGCAATCAGCCGGAAATCGTAGGCGTTCCATTTGGTGCCCCAGTTGGCCAGCGACCACGCATACCAGGAGGAATGGCCATGCTGCTCCTGAGCCGCGATGGCGAGCCGTGCCTTTTCTTCGCAACTCGGGTCGGTCTCGCGAATCCAGGATTTCAGCCCGGCATAGTCGGACACGCCCGCCGCCTTGACCTGCGGCAGTGCCAAGTAGCGGTCGATTTCCTCGGCAAGGGTCTTGCCCGGCAGAAAGACGGCATCGGCAACATCCACGCGGCCGAGGAGAAGCAGACCCATGCTGACCGCCGAACTGCTTTCCGTCTTCCGGATCAGATCCGGCATCGGCACGATCCGCCCGAAGTCGAATTCGGCATGCAGGCCTTCGGAGCCATCGGGGCGCGGCTCCCTGATCTCGGCCAGAAAGGCGCGCTTGAACGCGAGCCGCGCGGCACGCGATCCGGTGAGGGTGATCCTGTTCGTGACATGATTGGGCATCAGATAGCTCCAGGGCGCCGGGGGAAAGACGACCGGGGGGCGGCGCTCTCTCCTGTCGCCCGGCCACCCCCCTCCAGGCCGCCCTCTGCCTCTCGACGCAGCTCGACGGGGAAGGGCGATCCCATAGGGGACCACCGGCGATCAGGTCCGGCGCAGGACGCGGGCCGGATCTACCAGTCGAAGACCGGAAGCGCCGCTGAGGTATCCGCATCCCTGTCGAGAAGCAGGTAATCCGCGCCCGCCTGCCGCACGACAGCAAGGATCTGCTTCAGAACCGGATCGACCACCCGGTCGAAGTCAGGATGCGCGAATTCGGGATCGGGGACCCAGAGGAGAAACCCGGTTCCAAGGTTCCAGACCGGCGGCATTCCTTCCGTGCCGCCACCCCGGCCGCGCCGGTCGCATTCCTGTTCAAGCCGGTTTGCCAATGCCTCAGTCAGATGCGCCGTGCTGAGTTCGGCGAAGGTCCGAAGCATGATGTCGACATGGGGGATCAGGGTTGCGCTCTCCTGTTTCTGGATGTCGTCGGCAGTGGCCATGAAGAAAACTCCGCGCCGGACGGCGGGAGCCTCTCTCCCGCACCCCGATCCGGCAAAGGGTTTTGCCCGCCCCCTGCCTCTCTGTGCTGCGCCTCGGACGGCACATCCGCGGCAGCTCGGGGCTTCTCTGCTGCAAGCCCCATGAAAAAAGGGCGGGGCGGCCGAAGCCGCCCCGCCCGAGGTGTCATTCCGCCGCGACGAGATGGTCGGGCTCCTCGTCGTCGTCGGTCGCCGGATCTCCGTCATCTTCCGCCAGGAAGGCGGGAAGTTCGACGTTGCCGGCTTCCGCACCGGCCTCCCCGGCGGCATCGGAGCCTTCCAGCCGAAGCGGTTCCGGCAGCCAGCCGCTGTCGGCCAGAAGCCGTTCCGCCTCGCGCGCCATGTCGGCCTTCTTCAGATGGTCGATCAGTTGCGCGGCCCCTTCGCCGATGCCCTCGCGCACCGCCTCGAGAATGCGGGCCTTGGTGACGCGGCCAAGGTAATTGGCGACGGTCGGCTTCCAACCGGTTTCGACCAGATCGAGCCCGGTCACGCGCGCCAGCCGGTCCGCCTCGCGCAGGCGACGGTCGAGACCGTGCTGGCTGATCCCCATGCCGCTGTAGGGGTTCGGCCGCTCGTAGAGCGCATTCACCCCGAAGCTCAGGCAATGGGCCAAGAGCGCCTGACGGCTGGCCTCATCGAGCGCGTGCAACCAGGTCCAGAGCCGGTCATCGTCTGCCCCGAGCGGAAGATCGGCCTTCCAGGCCGCATGTCGCGCGTCAATGGCCTGCGCCGGGATCGAGTCGCCCAGGTCGGGCGCCTGCACCGCGAGATGCACCTCCTGCACCCGCGTTTGCAACGCATTGCCCGTCGTCCGCCCATCGAAGCAATCGAGGACCAGCTTGTGCATCAGCGCCGTCATCGCGATGCGGGGATGGTTCGCCACCGCATCGCGCAGCGCCAGCGTCCGATGGGCGGTCAGTTCGATCACCAACCGTTCGGGCAGCGGCTTGATTGCATCGCCCTCGTCTTCGTCCTCCTCGGTCGGCGCGGCCCCGCCAACCGTGATGTCTGTGCCCCGCTGGGCGGGATCGGCCTCGGTGCGCGGCAGGATTTCGCCGGTTTCGGGATCGACGATTTCCGCCTCCGGTTCCTGCGTCACCTCATCTTCGGCACGGACATAGCCGCGTTCGATGCAGAGACCGCCCGCGGCGTCGAGGCTGATGAAGGCCCCGGCCCGTGCCATCTGCGCCGGATCGAAGATCATCGGCCGCATCTTGAAGGCACCGAGAATGCACTTGATCTCGCCAAGGCGCGCGTCGACCTCGTCGGGGTAGTCCTCGGCCTCGGCATATTCGGATTCGAGCCGGTCGTATTCGTCGCGCAGCGCCTCGCGCGTGGCCCGCTCGTCCTCGGTCAGATCGACCGTAGTCCCCGCGATCTGCCGCATCCCATAGGCATGGTTGTAGGGAAAGCTGACCGCGACCTCGATCCATTTCCAGCCTTCGGCGGCGATGGCCTCCGCCTCGGCCTTCAGCTTCTCGTTCACCAGCCGGTCGAGCAGCACCGGATCCTGCAACCAGCCGCCGTCATCTTGCTGGAACAGATCGCGCAGGACATAACCGCCCGCTGCCTCATAGGCGTCGATGCCGACGAAGGTCACGCGCTTGTCGGAGGCCCGCACCGTGGTTTCGGTCAGCAGACGGCGAATCTGATAGGGCTCCTTCGACCAGCTGTCCTTCACTGCGTCCCAGACCTGGACCTGGCGCGCAGTGTCGGAGGAGATGGTGAAGGCCATCAGCTGTTCCAGCGTCATGCCGTCCTCGGCATAGATGTCGAGCAGCGCCGGGGCGACCGAGACGAGGCGCAGCCGCTGTTTCACCACCTTGGCATCGACGAAAAAGGCGGCAGCGATCGCCTCCTCGGTCATGCCCTTCTCGCGCATGGCCTGGAAGGCGCGGAACTGATCGAGCGGATGCAGCGGCGCGCGCTCGATGTTCTCGGCCAGCGAGACCTCGTCGATCAGCACATCCGAGCCCGCCTCGGAGACGACGCAAGGCACCGGGGCGCTCTTGGCGAGGCGCTTCTGCTTCACCAGCAGTTCCAGCGCCCGGAAGCGGCGGCCGCCGGCCGGCACTTCATAGAGGCCGGTCTCGGCGCCGTCTTCGCCCAGCACCGGGCGGACGTGCAGCGACTGGATCAGCCCGCGGCGGGCGATGGATTCGGCCAGTTCCTCGACCGAGATGCCGGCCTTGACCCGGCGGACGTTCGACTGGCTGAGCATGAGCTTGTTGAAGGGAATGTCCCGCGACGAAGCGAGGGTGATCTTCTGCATGTTGGTCATCCGACCGATCTCCGTGACGGGCGCCGGGAGCCTCTCTCCCGACTGCCAACCCGTCACGAAAACCCCTTCCCGCCTCTGACTCGTCCGCCGCAGGCCGCGCGCGCCGGAACAGCACCGGGCGCGGTCAGCCGTCCCCGGGAACCTCGGCCGTGTCGAAGCGGCCGCAGCCTTCGCGCAATTCCTCATCCGACAGGGCGGCGGCGCGCCGGATCAACGCCGCGCGCAAGACCGCGGGCGTAACATCGGATGCGTCCGCCCGTTCGGAGTTGACGCTGAAGGCGAAATCGAAGGCATGGCTTAACATCAGAACACCCCCAGACTGCGCAGGCTGGTTTCGCGCCCGGCCCCGACGATGATGTGATCGTGCAGGGTGAGGCCGAGGGTGTCGCAGGCCTCGCGGACTTTCTTCGTCATGCCGATGTCCGCCTCGGACGGTTCGGGATCGCCCGATGGGTGGTTGTGGACAAGGATCAGCGCACTGGCATTGAGGAGGAGCGCCCGCTTGGCGATCTCGCGCGGATAGACCGGGACATGATCGACCGTGCCGCGGCCCATGCACTCGTCCGAGATGATCCGGTTCTTGCGATCGAGATAGAGGACGTGGAAGGCTTCGATCTCGCCGCGAACCGACAGGGCACAATAATCCAGCAGCGCCTGCCAACTCGACAGCACCGGGTTACAGTTGAGGTAGCGGCCGAGGATCTCGCGCGCTTCCAGAACGATGGTCTGTTCCTGCTCATTCAGCATCGCTCTGCTCCTCGTCGTCGGACCCAAGGATAGTTTCGTCGTCCTCATCGTCATCCGTGACGGCGAACCGGAATTCCTGGGTGATGAAATCGTTGAGCCGCATGGCCAGCGTCATGCTGCTGGCAACCGAAAGCCCAAGGGCCATGAAGGCAGCGTGGACGGCCGCGTCCACCTTGTCGTCGAAACTCTGCATGATGTTCCTCGCGGGATTGGCGGCCAGCCCCTGCCCCGTTCCGAAGAACGGATCGCAGGTCTGGCCGGGAATGGGGGAAATGCGGCGATCCAAGCCGGTCTGGCCGACCGCCGCGATCGGGGGTGCAAATTGCGCCGTATGCGCCTCAACCCACCCGGTCGAGCAGCTTCTTCGCCCGGCCCTCCAGTTCGAGCCGGGCATCCTGCTGGGTCTTGTCGCGGGCGAGCCGGGTGATGCCCTGCACGAAGTCAAAGATCGACTCCGGCGGGCGGCCTTCCTCCATCAGCACCTTGTCGATGATCTTGCCCGACTCCGCCTTGGAGAAACCGCGCTTGCGCAGGAAGGCCTCGCGGTCCTCGTCATCGCGTGCCACGATCTGCTGGCGGGCCGCCTTGATGCCGTTCACGAAGCCCTGCGGCGAGGAATTGGCGAAGCGGGTCAGTGCCGGGGCGGCTTCCTGAGCAAAACGCGAGGCCGCATATTTGGAATGCCGGATGGTGATCTCCTGGAAATCCTCGACGCCCCACAAATTGCGGTTCTGGCACACCGCCCGCAAGTAGAAGCTCGCCATACCGAGGGTCTTCGCGCCCACTTCCGAGTTCCAGCAATAGAACCCCCGGAAATAGAGATCGGGCGATCCGTCCGGCAGCTTGCCCGCCTCGATGGGGTTATGGTCATCGACGAGGAAGAGGAAGACGTCGCGGTCCGAGGCATAGAGCGTCGTCGTATCGCGGGTGATGTCGACATCGGGGTTGTAGACCCCGGTCGACCAGTCCAGCGTGCCCGGAACCTTCCACCGCGTGTCCCCGGTGCCGTTCCCGGCGATACGCTGTACCGCCCCGACCAGTTCGTGGTCGTGGATCCGGCCGTAATCCGGCCCGGTGACCGCGCGCAGTTCCGTCCTGCCGTCTTCGGTCTCGAAGGTCTTGATCTGCTCCGCCCTATGGCTGGACAGCCCGTATTGAAGATTGATCCCGGCCAGCGGAGCCGGCAATTGCCGCAGATAGGCGGCCGGCGCGCCGACGAGACCAGCAAGCTGCCCGAAGGCCCAATGCGTGGGCGCAACCGGCGACGTGGCCTTCGGCAGGATCAGGTCCAGCTTTTCGGGATTGTCGCGGCTGGCCTCGACATGAATTCGCGCCGTCTCGACGATCCGGGTCGTGCTGCGCTCGGACCGGCCTTTGACCGAGGCCCAGAGATCGTCGAGCGAGAGATAGCGTTCGTCATCCGGGCGGTTGAACCATTCGGACGACACCCGCCCGTTCCGCTCGCCCCGGCTGACATCCACCTTGTAGCCGCCGCGCGTCGGGCGGGCGGGTTCCAGAATTTCCACTGTGTTCATGACAGTCGCTCCGCGACGGGCCGCCGGGGGCCTCTCCCCCGAACCCGGACCCGTCACGGGCAAACCGGCCCTGCTCTCCCTCTCCGCACCCCGGCCCACCCGAAACGAAGCAGCGAACCCCGTCCCGGACCGTTATGGATGCCAGCACTGCCCGCCGGTCGCAGCGGCGGTCTTCCGCAAATTCGGCTCGATCGGCGCATTTCGGGACCGGGTGGCGATCTTTCGAATGGGGAATTGCCGCGCCCGGCCCCCTGCCCTATCAATGGCGGGCGGATCAGGGAAACACGGATGATCGAAATCAACCTCGACGCGCTCTCGCTGAGCGAACTGAAGCAACTGGAAAAGTCGGTGGCCAAGGCGATCGCCTCCTTCGAAGATCGTCGAAAGAGCGAAGCACGCGCCAAGGTCGATGAACTGGCTCGTGAACTCGGCTATTCCTTCGAGGACCTCGCGGATGCCGGGAGCACCCGCAAGCGCGCGCCTTCGGTGGCAAAATACCGCCATCCCGAAAACGCCGAACTGACCTGGTCGGGACGCGGCCGCAAACCCGGCTGGATCAGCGATGCGCTTGCGGCGGGCAAATCGCTCGACGCCTCCGCGATCTGACCGGAGCGGCGGGATCGACAAATCCGCGCGCGCGTTTCGCGATGGAGGATGCCATGCCGACCGATCTCGAACGCCAGGTCGCCTCTGTCATGGCCAAGGCCATGGCTCTGATCTGTGTGCGCAATACTCAGCTTGAAACCCTGCATGCCGGTCCGGGCCCCATCAGCCACAGGGGCGACTATTCGGACGTCATCGTCACCGATGCCAATGGTCGGCAAATCCCCTGGTCGGAGGTTTCGCGGATCAGCGACGATGAAATGCGCGACCTGATGCGCGAGATCGTCAACCGGCTCTACACGTTTCAGCTGCGCCTCGGCGAGGAGGAGTTCCGGGACTATCTGGACCGGCAATTGACCTCGACGCGCAACTGGGATGAGCCGAGGCTGGACTGGAACCTTGCGGGCCGAACGCTGCGGGAGGCGACCGGCACCGATGCGGCCGAACCTGCTGCGCCCAAGGACCATAGAACGGAACCGCGCTGAGCGACGCGCCATCTTGCCCCTAACCCCCTGAAACAGCTACACTGCGATCGGGGACGCCACGCGCCGTCCCCGGGGCGTGGAAACCCCTGAACCTGTCGGTATTGGCGTCGGCCGAAGCGGCGCCGATTCCTTGACCACGCGGTCGGGGAGCCTGTGACGTATGTCCAGGCGCTCCGGTGCTAAAGGTCATAGGGACCGGACAGGTTCGGTTTTCC
>JBDHSO010000181.1:0-7813 GCA_039808125.1 Rhodobacter sp.
GGTGGAACTCGCGACCCCACCGAGGCCGGTTGCGGTTTGGGCCAGGGATTGGGCGATGGTCGGGACCATGGCCATGCGGCCGGTGCCGAGCATCATCCCCACGACAATGCTCAGGACGTCGCCGATGGTCTCGACATTGGTGAGCGAGGCGGGCGTCAGGTCGCGGGCAATTGCGATGGTGAAGGCCGCCATGCCCGAGGTCAGCATCGGGTAGAAGGCAAAGCCCAGAGCCAGGTTCACCCAACGGTCGAAGAGCGCTGCTGTCACCTTGAAAAGCGTGCAGGCGATCGCAATCGGCGCGAAGATGACCAGCACGCCGATCATGATCTTGGCCGCCGAAATTACGATGATCGACACCGTGGCCATCAGCGCCGCGACGAGGAACATCAGGAGACCGGCGAGCGCCCCGGTGATGTAGCTTCCGTTCTGGCTGATCGCCTGGCCCACATCGAGGGCCTGCAGATAGAGCGAATCCAGCCCGTCATAGAGGTTGCCGGATCCACCACCGAAGGCATTCATCACCACGGCGCCGATCTCGCTCGGGGCATTGGTCAGGACGCCGTAGACCGCATTGAAGTTGGTCCAGGACGACAGAAACGCCGAGGCCACGGCAATTCGAACCATCAGGCCGAGCCCGTTTCGGAGCGTCATGGGCACGGCCTGCGCCATCAGGTTGACGCCGACGAGCGCCACCACCAACACTGACCCGATGCGGAAAACCGGCACAATCTCTGCGGCGACCGCGTCGAAAGCCGTGGCTCCAACCGCTGTCGCGGCGGCGTCCACTTGGGTCAGGATGTCGGCTATGATGGCCATGGATCAATTCGCCCGACAGGATTTCTCAAGGGCGCGGTAGCGGGTTTCGACATCGCGCTGCTCGGCGGTGAGATAGGTTTCCAGCGCCGGGAGGTCCCCATCGGTGAGATCAGCCGGGGACTTGCTCAAGACTTCCGTGGTGAAAGCGTCGAACGGGTAGTCCGTGAAGAGGCAGCCGCAGGTTCCACTGGCGAGTTGCCGCTTCTTGGCTGAAGTGATGTAGGCTTGCCGCGCAGCGCCTTTGAACCGCCAATCGGTGATCCCGTCCGGCAATGCGATGACTTCCTCACAGGCAACCTTTTCGGCGCCTGCAAAGATCCCCGTCCCGCGCCGCTGCATCTCGGTCAGAAGCTCCAGCGCAAGCTCAGCATCCTGCGCCCCCACCGCTTCCCGGGTCTGTTCCATCAGATCAAGATCGCTGACGGTCGTGAGGTCTTCCGCCAGCCCGAGGCCCGGGAGGAGGAAGGTGAACACGGCAGCTGCCGTCAAAAGAAGTCCGCGCCGCATCAGTTCGCCCCCGAATAGTCGAAGAAATTCTTTTCCTTGGCCTGTTCGGCTGCCCAGTTGACGCCTGTCTGCCCGGTGGCAAGGCCCGTCGCGGCATTGAGCCGCCACATCTGGCCCAGCAAGTAATTGGTCTCGGCCGCCATGCGGGTGTTGAGGTCGATGCTTTCCTTCAGCGTGTCCTGGCTTGCGATCTCGTCCACCAGCCCGTCGATCCGCTCGAGGCTTTGTGCCGCCTCTTCATAGGACAGCTGCGCCACCCCCATGGCCGTGGCGCTCGCCGCAGCCGTCTGCGCGATCCGCTTGTCCTGCGGGTTTTCCGAGGAGGACAAGCCCGCCAGCGTTTCCGAAGAGAGACCCGCACTTGCGAGCGTATCCTCCATGTATTCGGCGGCCATCTTGTCGCCCATGGTCACATTGCCGTCGAGCAGGCTGTCCAACAGGCTGTCGAAATCCCCAATCGCAATGGCATCGGTGAAGCCAGAGAGGTCGGTGATCTTCGCCGCCCGCGACCGCAGATCCTGGGCAGAGTTGTAGAGGCTGGCGATCTCGTTCAGACCGGAGATCGACCCAAGGATGCCTTCCAGATTGGTGATCTGTTCGAGGCCGTTTTCGACCTGTTTCTTCAGCTCCTCGATCTGCGCGATCTGGTTTTCGGCATCGCGCAGCGCGGCCTGCAATTGCTCGATGTTCTTGGCGAGGTTCGTGCCGTCGATGACCGGCACACCCTGCGCATGGGCCGCCGATCCCATAAGGCAAAGGCAGAGCGCGGCGGCGGACGCCATCCGTCTATTGACCATCGGAATACTCCCAGAATGTCGAATATTGCAGGGCTTGGGCGGCGTCAGAGAGGCCATGCGCCGCCTCGACCTTCACGGCCCCGGCCCGAAGCCGCAGCGTCAGGGCCATCAATCGGGCGCGCTCTGCGATCATGTAGGTGTTCTGATCGACAGCCTCTTTCGGGGTCTGGGGCTTGGCCGCTTCCAGAAACCCCTTGATCCGCGCCATGGCGGCTTCGATCTGGCCGCTCTGCTGGCCCGAATAGCCGATGAAGGCCGAGGACATGTTGCCCCATTCGGCACTGGCGCCCTCAACGCCTGCCAGCGTGCCTGTCACATCGGCGCCGGTGATTTCCGAAAGGTAGGCATCATAAAAGCCTGAAATCCGGCGGACGTAGTTCTGGGTTTCCTCGAAGGGCGGGATGCCACCGTATTTCTGGACGTTGCCGGGCCCGGCGTTGTAGGCGGCAAGGGCGAAGTCGATCCGGCCGAAAGCGTTGAGCTGCGTCGCGAGATAGCGCGCGCCGCCATCGAGGTTCTGCAAGGGATCGCTCGGGTCCACACCGAGATCGGCTGCTGTGCCCGGCATCAGCTGGCAAAAGCCGAGCGCACCGACCGGGCTGATCGCGGCATTGTTGAAGGCGCTTTCCTGTTTGACCAGCGATTGGAACAGGATGCGCCAGGTCGTCGGCGTGAGACCGACCTTCACCACGCCGGGATGGCTCTCATAGCGATGCGCCGTGGCGATGATCATCGCCTCGACCGTCTCGCCCTCACCGAAGAGCCTTTGGCTCTCGGGGCTGGTCTCCTCAATGGGATAGGCTTCGTCTGCCGGTGGAAAATCCGCCCCGCCGTCCTCGAACCCGCTCAGATCGGTCGTGCCGGTCGTGTCCGCAAGGAAACGCTCGTAGGCGGCGAGTTGTTCGTCTTCGATCTCGTTCAGACGGGTCTGCTGCCCGAGCTTCTCTTCCTGCTTCAAGGCATCCTGAGCCTGCTCGGCCAGGCGCGAGACCAGGTTCGAGAGCCGCGTGCCGTCGATGATTGGCACGCCTTGCGCGAGGCCGATCCGCGGCAGCGCCGTCGCACAGGCAATCCCGAAAAGGAGGGCGGAGCGCATCGAGTGTCAGTCCCCGCAGGCCACAGTCGGGGCGCTCATCGTGCTGACCACGACCCGACTGCCATCGCTCTGCGTTCGGGCCGCGAAATACTTGCCCTCGGCGCGGAATTGGCCATGGCAGGGCGAAACCGCCCCGGTTTCCACGCCCTCGCAGGCCGAAAGTGCTGTGAGGCCGACAAGGAGAAGCAGCGGGCGAAGCGACGGGCCCAACGTCAATCTGCGGGTGTTCATTGCATGTCCTTCCAGAAATCAGGGATGTCGCGCCAGCCGAAAGGCGCGCGGTCTTCGCCGGACCGCCCACCGCCAAGCACGGCGAGGTGCGAACCGAGGGCGGCGAGGTTCATGTTGACGAAGACCGAGTCACCAGCAGATCGCAGAAGTGCGAGGCGCAAGCCGCCGGTCGGGGTGCAGAGGAACTCGGCTTCCTTCTCGTTCAGGCGCAGGATCCGGTAATCCTCGGGATTGGCACGCGGGTTCGGATAGAGAAGCTGCGTCACCACGCTTTCCGCGATGATCTGGCCGACTTTCGACTGCGTCAGATGCGTAGGCGTCTGGGTCAGCATCATCACGGCGGCGTTCTTCTTGCGCATGGTGACCAGCCAGTCGTGCAGGCGCTTCTCGAAGATGGGATCGTCGAGCATCTTCCAGGCCTCATCGATCACGATGAGGGTCGGACGGCGATCCTCGATCACGCGTTCGATGCGGCGGAAAAGATAGGCCAGCAGCGCCGAGCGTTCTGTGCCGAGATCGAGGATCTCGGACATATCGATACCGACCACATCTTCACCCAGACTGATCTCGGAAGCCGCACCGTGCCCAAAGAGCCAGCCGTAGCGACCCCCTTGCCCCCATTCCCGGACGCGGGAGACGAGATCGCCCTCATCATCAGTCGAGGCGACCAGCGTGCCGAGACCATCGAAAGTGCGCAGACGCGGATCGGCTGCCACGATTTGGCGCACGGCGGCGTTGAGGCTGACCGTCTGCGCGGTCTCAAAGCCACGCGTGCTGGCCAGAATGTCGCCAAGCCAATCGGTGAGCCAGGCGGCACCGCGTTCATCGACCTCGGTCTGGAACGGGTTCAGCCCTGTGGCCTCGCCAATGCGGATCGCGGAATAGCTGCCACCGAGAGCGCGCACCGCCATCTCAAGGCCCCGGTCCTTGTCGATGACGAGAATGCGGGCATTCACCCGCCGCGCCTGCGCCATCAGAAACGCCGTGCCGAGAGTCTTGCCCGAGCCTGTGCGACCCAGAACGAGGGTGTGACCGGCGCTTGGCTCGGTGCCACGCGCGCCCTTGTCGTGGAAATTGAAGCGGTAAAGGCTCGAGGTCACCGTCGGCAGGCCGGTGATCACCTCGCCCCAGGGCGACTGCGCTCTCGGGCGACCTTCGGCCACCCGGTGCAATGCTGCCAGATGGGCGAAGTTCTGCGCAGAGATCAGCGCGGTGCGCGGGCGGTAGGCCCAGTTGCCGGGGGCTTGCGCAAACCAGGCGGCACGTGCGGCAAAGCTTTCCCGCACCAGCACCGCCCCGCAATCCTGGCCTGCGCGCCAAACCTCGGAGGCGGCCTCTTCCAGCTTTTCCGGGGTCTCGGCCGTGACCATGACAGTCAAATGGTGCTTGCCGAACACCTGACGGCCGGAGGCGACATTGTCCGCTGCTTCATAAAGTTCCTGCCGAAGGGTTTCTGCGGCATCTTCGGAGGCCCGCATCTGCCGCGCGGTGCGCTTGATGCGCTCTTCGATCTCGTTATTCCGCGCCGGAGTGAAGCTGTTGGTGATCGTGATGTCATAAGGCAGTTCCAGCGCATCCAGCATCCGGGCCCAGGTCCGGGCCGGATAGGATTTGACGCCAAAGATCGCGCCAAAGCGCCGCGTGCCGGCGGTTTCGATCTCGACCCGCTTGCCCGTAAAGAGGAACTGGCTGCTCGACAGACCTTCCGCGAGGAACTGACCCTTCATCGGCACCGATTTGACCACCGGTTGCCCGATGACACCGCCCAGAAGCCCGAGCCATTCCCCCGAGCTGACCGTCAAGCGCCGGAAGCCCATACCTTGCGCGACCCCGGCCAAAAGTCCCATTGCTTCATTGAGCCGCTCGGCCCGCGCGCCAATGTCATCGGTGAAGGCTGCTTTGAAGAAAGCGCCCATCAGCGGCAGGCGCTTCAAGGCGGTCGGGCGCAGGATGACCGAGACCATCAGCACGCGGCGCTTGAGATCTCGGGACGCCAGATGGGCCTGCCAACGCCGATCCACGGCAGCGGCAAAGCCATCCGCGCCACCTGCTACACCCTTCGCATCCAGATCTGCATCGAAGCCTTTGAACTGCGGCCAGTCCGGCAGGGTGAGTTTCGAGATGTGAAAACCAAAGCCTTCGCCCAACTGCCCGATCAGCCGGGCAAGCGAGGCCGGGACGAGGGACAACTCGCCCTCTTCCACAGTGAAGCTGTCGAGACCATCGACCACCGCTGAGGCAATCAGATCGCCCTGGCGGGTCAGTATCAGATCGTCGGCGGGTGCCGAAAGCCAGGGGAGATGCCGGGCCAGCGTCTCGGCACCAAGATCCTCGGGGCGGAGCACGGATTTCAGGGCGGGGGTGGCCGGGAAGAGGGATTTCAGATCAGCTGACATGGCGGTCCCCGCCAAAAGCCGATTTGCCCCGCGTGCGCGGGGTGCGGGAGAAGACCACCGCCGCCGTCTCGAAGAGGTTCGGATTGCGGTCAGCCACGAACCACAGCACCGGATAGCCAACGACCCCGATCAGGAGGAAACGCCAGTCATTCGCCCCGACGAAGGGGATGACCGAGCCCAACATCAGGCTCACGAAATACCCGATCGGCAGGCCGAAGATCTTCGGCGGCCTGGTGAGGCCGAGAAACAAGGGCGCGTCATGCATGGGGAATGATCCGGATCGGGCCAGCGGGCGGGGGCTTCACGAGCCCCCTGCCCTGCCGCCCTATGCCTCATGGAGCGGCGAAGCCGTCGATGATCGTCGCGGCCGAGAAGACCAGCACGACACCGAAGAAGATCGCGAGGAACAGCGGCCAGTTCAGGCGGCCGGTGAACATCATGTAGCCCGCCGCCACCACGGCGAGGATCGCGATCAGCCGTCCGATCGGGCCTGTCAGGCCATCGACCACGACCTGCAGCATGTTTTCCAGGGGATCGAGGTTCTGCGCGAGAGCCGGTTCAGCGAAGATCGCGAAAAACGGCAGGGCCAGCAGCAGGGTGCGCAGCGAAAGGCGCGGCAGACCCGCGCCCAAGAAAAATCGACCCATCAGGTTACTCCAATGCAAGGGTGGTTGTGGTCAGCCGCAGCACCTTGGCGACATGGCCCTCGGTCTCGGCATAGGGGGGAATGCCGCCATATTCCCGGACCGCCTCGGGTCCGGCGTTATAGGCGGCGAGCGCCAGATCGGGCGCGCCAAAATCTTCAAGTTGGGCAAGCAGATACCGCGCCGAACCGCGCAGGTTCTCTTCGGGATCATAGGGATCGACGCCCAACACCGCAGCCGTGCCCGGCATCAACTGGCCGAGGCCAATCGCGCCGACCGGCGAGCGGGCATCGGGGTTGAAGCCCGACTCCACCGCAATATTGGCGCGGAAGAGGGCCAGCCACTCGGTGCCAGTCAACCCAGCTGCTTTCAATCCGGGATGGCGCAGATAGTCGTCGCCGACATCCAGCACCAGATCTTCAATGTCGGCACGCCCCGTGGGGCCAGGCCCGGAGCTCTCGCTGCCATAAGAGGCGCGCCAGAGCTTCGCATCGGGATTTTCGGACGGATCAGCTTCCGTCTCGGGGTCCTCGCGCGTCTGCCGCGCGGGGATGGTTTTGCCGAAGTCGAGAACGCCGGATTGGACGCGCAAATCGCTCCCGCCGGCCCCGAGGTCGATGACCTCTGCGGCACCTTGGCTGGCGCCCAGACCCGAAAGGGTCAGGCCGCCGCAAAGGGCCAGGCTAGCTCTGAGGATTTGCCTCCGTTCCATGCGTCCAGATCGCCTTCTCACCCTTCTTCAAAGGCACAGGCACCGTGGTCAGACCCAGCTCAACCCCGAAAGAGATCAGACCGGCAATGGTCTTGAACTCTCGCGGCTGGAGCGTGCGCTGGACAACAAGAAGGGCTGCCTGATCACCGATGCGCAGATAAATGCGCCAATCGCCTGTCCAGGTGTTTCCGACCTTCTTTGCGTCCTCAAGGCTATGGGCTTCGACGATGCCGCCTTCGTTCCGGGCCTCCATCAGTCCGGCCTGAAAAATCACCGGGTATAAGTTCCTCATGGCTCAGCACGCTCCGAAGCTTGATCGCTCGGCGCCAACATAGTGCATGTCGCGCCGTTGAGAAACCTGTCACGGCGCGCCTTGGGGGGAACAACTACCGATAGAATCCGGTTGCGTCAATAGTGGTGTTTAGGCATTTATTCACCATCATCGGCGACGAGGACTCACCATGCCTGACCATTCCCCGAACCTGCCTTTGGCAGGTTTGATCTGCTGCGCTCTGCTCAGTCCTGGCTCCCTGGCCCGGGCCGGAACGGCGCTCGATTGCCTGCCGCCGCTGCCACCTGCCCCGGTCCAAGACGATTCAACCCGTGTGGCCTAT
>JBDHSO010000182.1:0-7788 GCA_039808125.1 Rhodobacter sp.
CTGATTACAAGATCACATTGCTCGATGACCTGCTGCCTTGGAAATGGCGCGGGTAAGCGGTCAGGCCGGACGCTTACACAGAGACCGTCAGATGCCATCGAGGCGGAGACCCGCGGCATCGCCCCCGCCACCTGACTGGCCGTCCGGCAGGATCGCTCCGTCCCGATCCTCGCCCGCCTCGATGACTGGCTTACCCGCCACCGCGCCCGCGCCTCGGCAAAGTCACCCCTGGGCGAGGCCCCCGCCTATATCGCCAAATACCGCGACGGCCTTGGCCGCTTCCTCACCGATGGCCGCGTCGAGATCGACAACAACACCGTCGAACGCACCATCCGCCCCATCGCCTTGAACCGAAAGAACGCCCTCTTCGCAGGCCATGACGCCGGAGCCGAAAACTGGGCCGTCATCGCGTCGCTCATCGAGACCTGCAAAATGAACGGCGTCGATCCCCACGCACGGCTGTCGACCACGCTCACCGCCATCGTTCAAGGCCACAAGCAAAACCGGATCGGCGATCTGCTCCCATGAAACTATGCCGTCACCGTTTGATCGGGACACCGCTTACCGTACGGGGAAGCAGCATAGAGATTGCTGCGAAAAACGCCGAAGCGGCGGGGCCGCGTCGCGATGATCGTGGCCGATCATCCTCGATCTCACGGCACAGGATTGCGAGACTTCAGCGCCGCGGATCGCCGGCAGACGGATCGTTGGTTGAACAGTCGTATGGAAAACGCGCAACTTTCGTTCCGAGGACGAGAGCGAGCAATGCAGCGGTTTTGGCGTCTGCGAAGCCTGCAGACATTCGCCCCCCGCACACGCTGCTGCCCTCAACGACTTCAAGCCGGAGCGCGGCCGCTCCACCGGCGCTCCCTTCAAGCAGGCCCGCGCGGCCGCTATCGCCAGGTGACATGGCCGCTGCGCGGGATAGGGGACAGCAATCCTGCCCTTGTCACGACAGGTTCGCATTGGTCCGACTTCACCGAGTCATTATTAGATCGAGAAATTCCCTGCCGTTGCGGCAGGGAACATCCTCGTCGCTCTGGCGCCAACGAAACCTGGCAGCATCAGAGAGCAGCTTCGTCCAATCGCCCGTGCAGGGTTGCGGCAGGTGCGGCTACTGGCCGGCGAGAATTGCCTTGACCTCGTCCTCCGTCAGATCGCCGACCTCACCGTTGCCGAAGGTGGCGCGGACGTAGTTCGACAATGTGGTGATCTGTTCGGCGGTCAGCCGGTCGCGGAACGCGGGCATCGGGCCAAGCGCCACGACCCCCGTACCCGGAACAACCTGCGAAGCCGCCAGCCCGTCGGCCGTCACGGCGACCAGATTGCGCCCGTCGGCTTGCAGCACCGTTGCGTTTCCGGAAATGGACGGAACGGCATTCGGGATTCCCCCGCCGCTGGCCTTGTGGCAGAGCGCGCAGTTGCCAAGATAGAGGCTGCGGCCCTCCGATGCGGTCGTGTCGAGAGCGCTTCCGGCGATTGCGGTGCGGGCCGCCGTGCTGCTGGCCGGCGCACCGGTCTGGCCGTCCAGGAGATAGGTCGCGATGGCGACGCGGTCCTCTGGCGTCATCAGGGCCAGTGAGTTGTCGATGACCAGCGACATTTCCCCGTAGGCGCTGCCGCGGGGGCCGCTGCCGGTGGCGAGGTAGCTTACCAGCTGATCGTAGGACCAGCCCCGCGCCCGAAGGCCGGTTGCGGTGATGTCGGGTGCCAGCATCCCGTCGAGCTGCGCGCCGGCCAGCCATTTGCCGTTTTCTTCGGCGCCAAGAGCATTGCGGGGCGTGTGGCAGGAGCCGCAGTGACCCAGACCCTGCACCAGATAGGCACCACGGTTCCAGACATCATCCTTCGACGTGTCGGGGGCGAAGGCCGCGCGGCTGGCAAACAGGAGGTTCCAGCCGAACATGGCCGGGCGGATGTTGAACGGAAAGCCCAGCCGCGTCTGCGGCGGATCATTCTCGACCGGCGGCAGCGACATGAAATAGGCATGCATCCGGTCGCTGTCGTCACGGGTGACGACATGATACGAGGTATAGACCATCGCCGGATAGAGCGGATGCAGGATGTTGTCGGCACCATAGGCGAGGTTCTGGTAGAACTCGGCCGAGGTCATCCCGGCAATGCCGCTTTTCGCGGGCGTGATGTTGGTGGAATAGATCGTGCCGAAGGGCGTCGCGACCGGCAGCCCGCCGGCCATGGCCGCCATGCCGGGCGGACTGTGGCAACTGCCACAATCGCCTGCGGTCACCAGATACTGGCCCTGGGCGATCGATTCCGTGTCGGTCAGGGTGGCGCGTTCCTCTACGGACGGCACGCCCCAGGCCCAGGCGAAGACAACATAAGCCAGGCAGGCCAGAACGACGACCGCCACCAGCCATTTGAGAAATCGCATTGCGAGGTCCTTCAGCTGCGGGTCAGCCCCGGTTGAGACAGGATGTAGTCGCGAAGGGCGCTGTGATAGCGGACATAGCCGCTGCAGCGGCAGATGTGATCGCCGAGCCCCGCCTCGACCGCCTGGCCGACCGCATCGGCGGCGACGGGTTCGCGCGCCAGCTTCTCGATCAGCACGGTTCCGGCATTGACGAAGCCCGAGGTGCAGTAGCCGCATTGAAAGGCGAAATTGTCGACGAAGGCCTGCTGGACGGGCGACAGGGTTTCATCCTTGGCATGGCTTTCGACGGTTCGCACCGAGAGACCGTCGAAGGTCGAGGCGGCGCTGATGCAGGTGCGCCGCGTCTCGCTGGTGCCGTCGGGATTGTCGACGATCACCACGCAGGCATGGCAGACGCCGATGCCGCAACAGAACTTCGTGCCGGTCAACCCGAGGTATTCGTTCAGGTAATCGACCATCGGCATTTCATCGGGCACCTCATGGGGACCCGAGGCCGTGCCATTCACGGTGACGGATATGCTGACCATCAAAGCGCCTCCTTGATCTTTTGCGGCGTGGCCGGCAGCGACAGTACCCGCGCGCCCACCGCATCATGGATCGCGTTGAGCACGCCGGGAATCACCGGAATCATCGAAAGTTCCCCCAGGCCCTTGGGCGAATCTGTTGGCCCGAGCGGGGCAAGGATATCGACGGTGATATGATCGACCGGAATATCCGCCGACACCGGCACCCGGTAGGAGTTGAGGTTCCACGTCCCGTCACCCGGCCCATCTTCGTAAAGCGGCAGATATTCGGTCAGGGCCTGCCCAATCCCCATGACAATGCCGCCCTCGACCATGCCCCTGATGATATCGGGCACCAGGGCGCGCCCACATTCTATTGCCTGATGCACGCCCAGAACCCGCGTCTCACCCGAAATGCGGTCAACGCCAACCGCGACCACGGTACCCGAGCAACTGAAATAGCCCGCGCCCACCCGCTCGGTCGAGACCGGCGGCACGTTGACTTCGGAGCGGCTCAGCAAGGCCCAGGAATTGCGGCCCACACCCTTTGCCGCCGTCGAGGGGAATTTCGCGTTTGCGCGATCGAGCAGGTCCCATGTCGCGCGGCCGCCGCGCTGGACCGCCAGCGCATCAATGGCGACTTCGAAACTGTCGCCGTCGACGTTGAACTCCGCCGTCGCCCAATCCCACCGGTTCGAAGCGTGCGTCATCGCGCCTGTCACCAGCCCGTCGCGATGAGCGCGCGCCGCAAGCTCCTCGAGCGTGAGCGGGGTCATGCCGCGCGCCGTCAGCTTGCCGTCGACCCAGCGCAGATCGGCGAAGGTCACGAAATCGCCGGCCGACTGGCCGCCGAACGAACCTTCGGACCAGATCGATTTCGCCGCTGGCCACAGCCCGCAGCGCAGGATCACCCAGGCAGCAATGCCGGGCGCATGGGTACCGAAGGCGGCGCCGTTGGAGGCGGTCGTATCGACCGTTCCCACCAGCGTCCAGCGCGGATTCTGGGCGGCCTTTTCCTGATCGGCCTGGCTGATACCCCAGGGATCTTTCTCGGGCTCCAGCTGCAGCGCATCCCACAAGCCCGAGGTCAGTGTCTGCACGGTGGTTGCCGGGTGGCCCAGATGATCGGCGATACGCGCGGCAACGGCGGTGCCGACGCCTGTGCCCATTTCAGTAATGCCGCTCGACGCGCCGATGGTGCCATCGGCCGCCAGCGCAACACTGCCCATGCTGCCATCCACACCGCTGCCATAGGTCTGCATGACACAGGAAACGCCAACCCCATAGCTGAAGCCCGGGTTGTCCGCCTCATAGACCGCCTTGTCGGCCGCGCGATTGGCCCAGAGCGCCGATTTCTCAAGCGCGTCCAGAACATCGCCCGTGCGCACGGCGCCGTTCGGCGTATTCCCCACAAGGGTAAGCCACCCGGATTGCAGCGCGTTGTCACGACGCAGCTTGATCGGATCGCGGCCCAGGTCGGATGCCACCTGATCGACCAACACCTCCATGCCGATCATCGACTCCAGCGAACCGAATCCCCGCATCGACCCCGCGGCGACAGCGATCGACTGGCTCACCACCGTCGTCACATCGCTTTGCGGTGTGTACCAGGCGGATGCGCTGCCCACCGCCGCAAGCGATGCAATGGGCGACGACAGGTTCTTCAGGCCGCCCCCGTCGGCATTCAGGTCGCAGGTAAACGCGGTAAACTTTCCCGTCTGCGGGTCGACGCCGAGCTGGCTGTCGATGCGGAAGGAATGCCGCTTCAACCCGAACTGGAACTGCTCGAACCGGTTCAGCGCCAGCCGCACGGTCTTGCCGCCGCCGAACATCCCCGCCAGCGCCACATAAAGCGGTATGATCGTATGGTCCTTGCCGCCGAAACTGCCGCCCATGAACATGAAGGTGCCGTCGACCTCGGTCAGCTTGAAGCCGTCGGTCGCGTTCTTCGCCATCCCGCTTATTCCGGAAAGCGAAAGGTCGGGCGACTGCACACCGATCACCACGGAGAGCTTGCCGCTGGCCGCATCGAACCACGCGATCCCGCCCTCCGGCTCCATGAACATCGGGTCGATCGATTGGGTAAGAAAGCTCTGGCGATAGGTCTTGCCGACCGTTCCATCCGCCAGCGATTTGCGGATCTCGGCGCCGTGAAAGGCCGCCTTGGCGCCCGCATCGCCATTGGCATCGGCGGTCGACCAGATCGGCAGGTGTTCGCCATCATATCCCGTCGGCTCGACATCGCCCGCCAGCATGACGGAGAAGACATCAGGCCCCATCGGGCTTTGGGACGCAACCCGCGTATAGCGCCCCGCGCCATAGGGGTTGGTCGACCGCACCGGGCCCGCGGCCCCGCGCTTCACGGCGCGCGCCTCGCCGGTAAGCGCCGTGCGCGCCACCGTGAAACGGCCAAAATCGGCATAGATCAGCATGGCGACCGGCTGACCCAGATAATCGGGAATCGCCCCCTGGGCGCAGAGAAGGTTGCTGGCAAAGAACCCTTCCGCCGCCAGACCGGCCGCCGCCAGATCCTCGGCCAGAACGATGCGGTCGGGCTGCCCGCTTTCGCCGAGCATCGACAGGTCGAGACCGTCGAACGCATGCTGGGCGTCAGAGGCGAACAGAAGCATGGCGTGGTGGGTTTCCTCCGGCCAGCCGTCCATGTCCCGCCCGCGCAGGTCGCGGGCATAGATCTTGGCTCCCGTCACCTTGGCAAAGCCGTCGATGCGGTATTTTATGGTGCCACCGGCAGTCCAGCCCGGCCCGTCCGGCATGATCGTGTCGGGGGAGCCGGCAGCGCTGGACATATACGGCGCAATCACCGTCGCCATGCCTGCAGAAGCTGCGCCGATCAGCAGTCGGCGGCGCGTCCAGATTGGCCCTTTGCCCATCATCGATATGCCTCTCCATGTGGGAACTGTTCAGCCGGTTGCCGAGAGAAAAGGTCGCAGAGAATCAGGCAAGTACGGTGATCTTTTTCGAACTTACGTTCGCGTTGCGCAACGATCAACAAGGATTCTCGCCGGTACAGAAATATTCTGCATGGCCGGGCTGTCGCCAACGCATTCTCCGATAAACCTGTCGCCGACTCCCGCAGCGATCACAATGGCTTGCGTTGATGCGATGCGCCAAAGGAATATGGCCCGGCGAAAACCCTCTACGCCGCTGGAAGCGCCGGAGCGACAACGGGGCCTGAAGACGCGTCGCCATCCGATACGACCGATGCGCCGAGACCTTCCTCTCCGCAACCATGCCCGCAGAAACCGTCTTGTTCTGACTGTGAAATTTAACGGGTCTGGCCCGCAGATGAACGCCCGCGCCGAGCGTCGCAACCGCACCGTCCGGCATGAATGGCTCGACCGATACTTCATCGAAACCATAGACGAGGCCCAGGACTTCGCCACGCAATGGCTCTGGACTTGCAACAATGATCGCCCGAACATGGGCATCGGCGGCATCGCTCCCGCGCGGAAATCGAAAATGGCAACGTGAATTCTACGGATGCACCCCGCCAAGAATAAGGCGACTACCCCATACCCCGCACGTCGGAGCGGCCCGGCGCGACGACTTTTCTCGCGTTCGCAATGTTATTGCCAGCGTTTCAACTGTGAAACCGAGGGGGCTTGCAATGGTGCGGGGAGGAAATGCTGACCGTCATTTCCTACGACACCTCACGCGGCAGCAGCAGCCGTCAAGCCGGCTGCACTCCTGGAGGACAACGCCCGCCGCGTGCAACTCTCGGCGTTCGGAGCCCGGATAACCCCGCCCCCCCCGAGGGCCGAGGCGCTGTCCCAACACCTCGCCATCCTTCTGGAACCCGGCGATATCTGTCTTCTGGCCTCTCCCGCTTCAGAGATCCCCGCGGCGTTTGCCAACGGGCTCGAACCGATGGCACCTCAATGGCTCCCTCTGCCGGCTCACCTCCAGCTCGCCGCAGATCCGGTGAACCCGCTTGCCCATAGCATCGCCGTCAGGTGATGAAACCGGCAGCGAAAACCGAACCCGTGCCAAGAGCTGCTGAAATATAGGCTCTCAACCCAAAACGGTCTGTATCATCAAGCGGTTAGATCAGACGCGGCGCGTGTTTTTCCCACAGCGCACGCCGCCTACAAAAATTGGAGCGGGTGAAGGGAATCGAACCCTCGTCACTTGCTTGGGAAGCAAATGCTCTACCATTGAGCTACACCCGCAACGCGTTCCCACTACCTTTTTGTCGTGTCGGCTTCAAGCTGAAAGTGGGCAGGCTAGGGTCAGGTCTTCGGTAACGGGGTCGTCTCAGTCAAGCGGTTTTGCGCATGCGGAACGCGCCGCCGAACAGCGGTTTTTCCCCTGGAGCAACTGACCTGCTTCCCTGTTTGTCAGCCTTC
Source organism: Rhodobacter sp. (assembly GCA_039808125.1). Taxonomy (GTDB): domain Bacteria; phylum Pseudomonadota; class Alphaproteobacteria; order Rhodobacterales; family Rhodobacteraceae; genus Pseudogemmobacter. Next base: position 7,263 of record JBDHSO010000182.1, read on the forward strand.
GCCTGAGATCGACCCGGGTGCATGCTTTGGTCGCGACGCGGGCCCCGTTACGGCATCTCGTTGTCGCGCCAAAGCCAGAAGATGACGGTAGCGGCGAAGGCGACGGCGGAGAGGAAGACCTTGGGGCACCTGTCTTAGCATGTGGCTACATATGAGGAGGATCAGAAAACAGTCCGGGGGACTGTTTTCCCGACGATTGGCCAGTCCTTCAGGCGTCCGAACATGTTCTCGATCCGGTTGCGGCGTTTGTAGCGGCGCTTGTCGTGTTTGATGGGCTTGCCACGAAACTTCCTGCCCGGGATGCAGGGCTTGGATCTGTCGCGGTTTGGTGCTGCTCTTTTGATCACGTAATGTGCAGCAAAGGAGATGAACGATGGGCACAGCCGGGCAAGCTGTTCTCGAATCTGGTCGATTTCTTCCGTTTCCGGCATCGCGGCCTGGTCCTTTGTGCAGGGTTGAAAGCTGCCGGCCGACGGAAATCGTCCGGCAGCATCCATCCTGTCAGGCCGAAGGCCGGCCGGTCAAA
>JBDHSO010000183.1:0-7529 GCA_039808125.1 Rhodobacter sp.
ATCCGCAGCTTCTCGGCGGCAGTCCAGCGGCGCCGACGGCCACCATCGGTGATGATCTCTATCTCAGACATAAGCACGTGCTCAGGCATATGCCCAAGCCTCCAGGATTATGCCAAGGGTCTACCCGCGCATCCGGATCTGCTGCACCGCATCCCGCTTGAACTCGTCGCTGTAGTTGCTCATCCCCATCGCGGTCTTATAGCCTCACGGTTATGGGGCAAAGCGTCTACAAATCTGGGGCATCTCAACCAGTTGCGAACGCACCTCGCCGGCTTCATCTTGTGTCGGGGACGACAGTCCACCGGACTGTCGCCCGTTCCCTCCCCACCTGCAACTTCGCCCGAAGGCTCAAGGCCCCCGGCGGTCTCACCCCATACGAATACATCTGCAAAATCTGGACATCAGAACCCGACAGATCCATCCTCGACCCGATCCAACAGATGCGGGGACTGAACACCTAGAGGGTGCGGTATTACGAGCCACAGCCCACCCGGGTTCAGCGCGGCGGGCCGAGCCAGCGCGCCTCGTTCGCTTCGATGGCGGCGATGCGTTCGGCTGCGCGCGGATGGCTGCGCAGCCAGGCCAGAAGGCCCGCATCGGCGCTGCCGGTCAGCCCCTCCAGCTTGGCGAACAGGCTTTTCTGCGGGCCAGTGCCGATTCCCGCCCGGATCAGCAGCGCCGAGGCCCAGGCATCCGCCTCGAATTCGTCCCGCCGCGACAGCCGCGCCAGGACCGCCGCCCCGGCATGCTGCGCGATCCAGGGGCCGATGAAGGGGACAATGCGGTGCAGGATGGTTGAGGCCGCCGTCAGCACGGCATTCTGCCCGGTCACGTCGATCATCCGTCGCTGCGCATGGCCATGGGCGACATGGCCAAGCTCATGCGCCACGACCGAGGCCAGTTCCTCGTCCGTCACCTCGCCGCGCGCCCGGCGGGCAAGAAAGCCGCGCGTCAGGTAGATACGGCCATCGGCATCGGCCATGCCGTTGACCCGGTCGTCGGGCAGGACGCGGACCGCGATCCGCTCCACCTCCAGCGCGCGGGCCAGCCGCTGCAACTGCCGGTCGAGACCGGCGTCCGACAGGGGACGCGCGGTCGCTTCCAGCGCCCGCCGCGTGCGGGCCAGAGAGAGGCGCATCGACACCCAGCCGATGACAAGGGTGAGAAGAACGGGGATCAGGAGCCGGATCATGATGCCAATATGGCGGCTCTGCCGCTGCGGTACCAGCCCCCGACGCTTGCGCGCCTGTTGGTGAGGCGGACCTCGTCGCCGTCGCGTATCGGCGGCGGGCGGCGCCCCGGCATGGCCCTTGTCGCGGGACGGACTGCGGTCCCGCGCGGGGGGCGGCGGTTATCGGAGGTCCTTCACCCCGCGGGCGATACCCTCGACCGTCATCGGCACCATCCGCCCGTCGAACAGCGCCGAGATCAGCCGGGTGGACTGGCTGTAGCTCCAGTGCGGCTCTGCCACCGGATTGATCCACAGGTGGTGCGGCCATTGTCCGGTGGCGCGATCCAGCCAGACCTGCCCGGCCTCGCGGTTCCAGTGTTCGACCGCGCCGCCGGGATGGGTGATCTCATAGGGCGACATCGCCGCATCGCCGACGAAGATCGCTCGCCATTCCGCGCCATGGCTGCGGATCAGGTCCCAGGTCGGGATCTGGTCGGCCCGGCGGCGGGCATTGTCGCGCCAGACGCCTTCATAAAGGCAGTTGTGGAAATAGAAGGTTTCCAGATGCCGGAATTCCGATTTCGCGGCGGAAAACAGTTCCTCCATCACCCGGACGTGGGCGTCCATGCTGCCGCCGATATCGAGAAAGAGCAGCACCTTCACGGCATTGCGGCGCTCGGGCCGGGTCTTCACATCCAGCCAGCCCTGATGCGCCGTGGCGCGGATCGTGCCGTCCAGATCCAGTTCCTCCGCCGCACCCTCTCGCGCCCAGCGGCGCAGGGCGCGGAGCGCCACCTTCAGGTTGCGGGTGCCGACCTCGACCCGGTCGTCGAGATTGCGGAACTCGCGCCTGTCCCAGACCTTGACCGCGCGCTGGTGCCGGCTTTCGGACTGGCCGATCCGGATGCCCTCGGGGTTGTAGCCATAGGCGCCGAAGGGCGAGGTGCCGGCGGTGCCGATCCATTTGTTGCCGCCCTGGTGGCGGCCCATCTGTTCGGCCAGCCGCTGGCGCAGCGCCTCCATCAGCTTCTCGAACCCGCCCAGGGCCTCGACCCGGGCCTTGTCCTCTTCGGACAGCGATCGTTCGCCCAGCTTTCGCAGCCATTCGGCCGGCAGATCCAGCGCGTCGAGCACCTGTTCGGGCGTGATCGCCTCCAGCCCGTTGAAGGCGGCGGCGAAGGCGCGGTCGAACCTGTCGAGATGGCGTTCGTCCTTGACCATCGCGGTGCGGGCAAGGTGGTAGAACCCGGTCGTGTCGAAGGTCACGAGACCCGCGGCCAGCCCTTCGAGGAAGGACAGGTATTCCCGGGGGGAAACCGGCACCCCCTCGCGGCGCAGCGCCTGGAAAAAGGGCAGGAACATCGGCGGCCCGTCAGCGCAGCATCCGGTCGATGCCGATGGTCAGGAACAGCCCGATCAGCGCGAAGAGAATGGCGTAGCCGGCGGCATATTGCGCCATGTCCGCCGCCTTGCCGCCCAGCCGCCGGGCCTGCAGCACCCCGATGAGCATGCCGAGAAGAAAGCCGCCGATGACGATCATTGCCTGTCCCCAGTTTCCGCCGGAACGGCAGCCGGGTGGCAGGATTGCCCCCGTCAGCCGCGCGTCCAGCTGCCGCCAAGGGCCGCGATCTCGCGTCTGCGGTCACGGATCTCGCTCTCGGCGCCGAAGCCATACCTTGCGGCGGGCTGGCTGTCCACACGCAGCCGGTCGGCCTCGTCGCCGCGGCCAAGCGCGTCCAGCGCCTCGGCCTCGATCAGCATCAGCGTGGCAAGAAGCGACATGTTCTGCGCGCCGCGCACCGCCGGCTTGGCGCGGGCGGCAAAGCGGATGGCCTTTTCGGGCTGGCCGGTCGCCACGGCGATGGCGGCAAGCTGCATGTCGATATGGGCGACCTGGATCGCGCCGCCCGGCAGGCCGCGGTAGATCGCGGCGGCCGTCGAGAATTCGCGCACCGCGCGGGCGCGGTCGGAGCCGACATAAAGCCGCGCCACGGCGAAATGGCTGAAGGCAAGGCGGCCGTCGCGCCAGCCCTGGGCCTGGGCGATGGACAGCGCCCGGTCGGCGGCGGCGCGGCGCGCGGCCTGGCTGCCGCGGCCGCCAAGCGCGGTTGCGATCGCCGCCTTCCAGGACGGCGAGGTGGGCGAGAGATCGGCCGTTCCCATGCCGCCGCCGCGGTTGATCCCGGCCATGATGCCCCCGATCCGCGCCGCCACCTCGGCCTTCGGCAGGCCCGAGGTCAGCGCCGGCGAGTAATAGGCGCGCAGGATCGTCATGTCGAAGGGCGTCAGGACTGAATTGAAATTGTCGTCGTTGAAGACGGAATCCGACAGCCGGTAAAGGTCGTTCAGCGGCCCCAGCGCCTGCGCCATTTCTTCATGCAGGCAGTCGCGCACCTCTTGCGGGCTGGAATCGGCGGGCAGGAAGATCCCGGCCATCCGGCGCCGGGTGATGATCGACCAGTCGGTCGCGGCCGTGCCCCGGCGGGCGGTATAATCGTCAAGCGAGGTGACATTCGGCACCACGAAGCAGGCGGCATCCGGCGCGGCGCGGCGCAGACGGGCGCGCGGCACGAATTCGACGGTGATCGCGGCGGCCTCTCCGGCCCGGGCGGGGCGGATGTCGATCCCGGCCTCGTTCCGCAGCCGGCCGATCAGGGCCGACAGATCGTCGTCGGCGCCCTGCGGCACCTGGCCTGCCAGTGCCACGGTGACGGTGCCCTCGAACCGGCTGAAGACGGGCAGCTTGCGCCCGCTTTCCATGGCGAAGGACAGTTCCATGAAGTTCGCCGCCATCTCGGCATCGGAATGGCCGCCGGCCGATGGCATCGCCGCCCGGACGTCGGTCTCGACGAAGGCGGGCGCCTCGGTCAGATCGGCAGAGGTCGCGGGCAGGCTGTTGCGGCCCTTGGTGACATCGGCGTTTGGCGCGGGCGCGCAGGCGGTGGCAGCAAGCAGCACCGCCAGCAAAGAGATGTGACGCATGATTTGGCAGCTCGATCTGTGCGGAATGCGGGGGTTTGCCCCCGGCGGTTGCGCAAGACGAAGGCCCGGACGTCCGGCCGCGATGCCCCCGCACCGCGGCCCCGTCCGGGCCTCCGCCGGTCCTGTCCGGTCGCGCCGGCCGGCGCAGATCCAAGGGGGCGAGCAGACGTATGGGTGCCCCTCGGACCTGCGCCGGTCCAGCCCTTCCCGGGGACCATCCGGGCGGGCGCGCTGAAACCCCTCTGCGGCGTCGCCCGGGCAGCGGGTCGACGGGGGCAGAGGGGGAGAACGGGGGTGAGGGCGCCGGCCGGCCTGCCCGCCGCGCCGCCCCGGGGGGCAGCGCCGATCTGGCAGGTTTTCCGCGCCTGACGGGACATCTGTCCGCCTCTCCTCACCTGGATTGCAACGTCTTGTTACCTGACGTGAGGCAAGTGTCGGGACCTAGGCCGGGTTGTGTCAATTGCGGGGAATCCTGCGGCCGGGCGGGAAACTACCCCTCGCGGTTTGCGGCAGGGGAGGGGCCAGATGTACCGCAAGTATATCGCGAAATATTTCAGATTGTTTCAGAATGCGCGGCTGGCGTGTGCTGATTGTGGCAGGATTGTGGCGGAAACCTCGATCTCATGCCCGAATCGGGCGAAAGTGTGAAAAGATCAAGTCACGATCGCGGCGGGTGGCCGGCCGCCACAATTGCGCCGGCCGGCCGGAATCCTGCAACCTCCGCGACAGCGGGGAATCAGCGTTGCCCGCGTGCGATGAAGGCCAGACGCTCGAAAAGCTGCACGTCCTGCTCGTTCTTCAGCAGCGCGCCATGCAGCCGCGGCAGAAGGTGGCGGGCATCGCGCTTCAGATCCTCGGGCGTCAGATCCTCGGCCAGGATCAGCTTCAGCCAGTCCAGCGCCTCCGAGGTCGAGGGCTTCTTCTTCAGCCCCGGCGTGTCGCGGATCTCGAAGAACTCGGTCAGCGCCGCGGCGAGAAGACGCTCCTTGATGTCGGGAAAATGCACCCGGACGATGGCTGCCAGCGTCTCGGCATCGGGAAAGCGGATGTAGTGAAAGAAGCAGCGCCGCAGGAAGGCGTCGGGCAGGTCCTTTTCATTGTTCGAGGTGATGATGACGACCGGCCGCCGGGCGGCCCGCACCGTCTCGCCGGTCTCGTAGACGTGGAACTCCATCCGGTCGAGTTCCTGCAGCAGGTCGTTGGGAAATTCGATGTCGGCCTTGTCGATCTCGTCGATCAGCAGCACCACGCGGCCGGGTGCTGCAAAGGCCTGCCACAGCTTGCCCCGGCGGATGTAATTCGCCACCTCATGCACCCGGGCCTCGCCCAGCTGGCTGTCGCGCAGCCGGCTGACGGCATCGTATTCGTAAAGCCCCTGCTGCGCCTTCGTCGTCGACTTCACATGCCATTCCAGCAGCGGCAGGCCAAGCGCCGCGGCCACCTGCCGGGCCAGTTCGGTCTTGCCGGTCCCGGGCTCTCCCTTCACCAGCAGGGGCCGTCCGAGTGCGACGGCGGCATTGACGGCAACGATCAGATCGGGGGCGGCGACATAGGTCTCGGTCGAGCGGAAGTTCATCGGATCCTCAACAGGCTGTTGCGCTGGACCCTAGCGATGCCGATATTTTGTCGCAACCGCTAGTGACATTGCCGCAGGCATGGGCTACACGCCCGCCAACAGGAGCGCGCCGTGACCAATGCCCACCTGCCGGTGCGAACCGACATGAAGGAGAGTGCGATGAAGGCTGAAACTTTCCTCCCGGAAGATTACCGTCCCGCAGAGGACGAACCCTTCATGAACGACCGCCAGCTCGAATATTTCCGCCGCAAGCTGGTGACATGGAAGCACGAATTGCTGGAACAATCGGCCGAGACGCTGGAAAACCTGAACGACAGCGCCCGCAATGTACCCGATCTGGCCGACCGCGCCAGCGAGGAAACCGACCGTGCGCTGGAACTGCGCACCCGTGACCGCCAGCGCAAGCTGATCGCCAAGATCGACGCTGCGGTGCGGCGGATCGAAAGCGGCGAATACGGTTATTGCGAGATGACCGGCGAGCCGATCAGCCTGAAGCGGCTGGATGCGCGCCCGATCGCCACCATGACGCTGGAAGCGCAGGAGCGGCACGAGCGGCGCGAAAAGGTACATCGCGACGAGTGAATTTTACGTCGCAGGCGCGGGGGCTTGCGGCCCGCACGCCTTCACGGGACAGTGACGCCGGGCCGCAGGGTCCGGCGTTTTCCTTTGGCAGATACGGGACGGGGCAGATGGGCCTGGACGGGCAGCAGGTCACGGTGGTGGGCGCGGGCATCGCGGGACTGGCGCTGGCGCGGGCGCTGGCGCTGCGGGGCGCGAAGGTGACGGTGCTGGAACAGGCCGATGCCATCCGCGAGGTGGGGGCGGGCCTCCAGATCAGCCCGAACGGCGCGGCCGTGCTGCGGGCGCTGGGTCTGGGCGCGGCGCTCGAGGCGGCCTCGGTCCGGGCGGCGGCGGTGGAACTGCGCGACGGGCTGGACGGCCGGATCGTCACCCGGCTCGACCTGGCAAGGCTGCGGCCGGGCGAGGGCTGGCATTTCCTGCACCGCGCCGATCTGATCGGGCTCCTGCTTGACGGCGCGCGCGCGGCAGGGGTGGATCTGCGGCTGCTGCAGAAGGTGGCGGAGGTCGACCTTTCGGGCAGCCGGCCGCGGCTGGTCATGGCCACGGGGGCCGAGGTCGAGGCGGGGTTCCTGATCGGCACCGACGGTCTGCATTCCCCGGTCCGCACGGCGCTGACCGGCAAGGTCGCCCCCTTCTTCACCCATCAGATCGCCTGGCGCGCCCTGGTGCCCTGCGACCCGGCGGAGCCGGCGGTGGCCGAGGTTCACATGGGCGAAGGCCGGCATGTCGTCAGCTATCCGCTGCGCGGCGGCACCCTTCGCAACATCGTGGCCGTCGAGGAGCGTCGGCAATGGGTCGAGGAGGGCTGGTCCCTGCGCGACGACCCGATCGAACTGCGCCTGGCCTTCGAAAGCTTCGGGCCGCGCGTCGGCGGCTGGCTGGAACAGGTGACGGATGTCTGGCTCTGGGGCCTGTTCCGCCATCCCGTGGCAAAGCGCTGGCATCGGGCGCTGCCGGACGGTGCGGTGGCCATCGCCGGCGATGCCGCGCATCCGACGCTGCCCTTCCTGGCGCAGGGCGCGAACATGGCGCTGGAGGATGTCTGGACACTGGCCGCGACGCTGGACGAAGCCGCGACGGGCGGCCGGGCCGCAGCCCTCGCCGGCTGGGAACGCGCCCGCGCGCCGCGGTGCGCCAGGATCGTCGAGGCCGCGAGCCGCAACGCCCGCGCCTATCACCTGTCCGGCCCGCTGCGCCCGATGGCCCACGCCGCGTTGC
>JBDHSO010000184.1:0-7514 GCA_039808125.1 Rhodobacter sp.
CGCCGATCCCCATGAAGCGGATGCCGAGGGGGCCGGCGATGCTGTCGACCTCGGCCAGATGGCGGTCGAGTTCCGCCGCCGTCTCGCCGATGTTGACCAGGGGCGCGCCGGAAAGCTCGAACTGGCCGCCGGGTTCCAGGCTGATATTGGCGGCACCGCGGGTCAGGCCGATGACATGATCGCCCTCGCGCACCGGCTGCCAGCCGTAGCGATCCTCCAGCCCCGCGAAGATCGCCGAAATCGAGCGCTCCCCCGCATAGGGCAGGGGCTTGCGGCTGTCGGTCAGCCAGCCGAATTTCTCGTGCTCGGTGCCGATGCGCCACTCGTCTCTGGGCTTGCAGCCGGATTCCAGATAGCTGGCAAGCTGGTCGAAGCTTTCGATCGGCCCGCCGCCGGACTGGGGAATGGACATGGGCTAGCTCCGGGTCTGGCATGGACGGGGCCGGTCGGGCCCGCGGCGGCAGAGGTGAAGTGCAGCGCCGGCGCTGTCAAGCCCTGCAAGGCCATGGATCACGAAAGGTCATGGTGCTCTGGCGCGGCCAGAGGCGATCAGATCCGGCGCAGGCCGCTGCCGCGGCGCGCCCAGACCGGGCGGTTTTCCAGCGTCAGCGCCGGCAGGTTGCCCGTTGCCTGTTCCGGACCGGGGTCGAGGGCCGCCACCAGATCGGCCGAAGACAGACCGGGCAGCGCGGCAAAGGCATCGAACAGCGCCTCGGCACCCGCCGCATCGAGCGGGACCAGCAACCGCCGGCCGGCAAGGTCGCGCATCGCCCAGACCGGGCGGCCCTTCAGCCGCAGCAAGCGCAGTTCGGCCAGATCGGCCAAAGATACCTCGCCGCCGACGGTGGGGTGCAGGTAGCGCAGCCTCCCCTCGTCCAGTTCGACAAGGCCGGCCGCACCGGGATCGGAACTGAAGCGCAGGCGGCGCGTGGCGAGGATCGCCCAGCCGCAGGCAAGCGCGGCAAGCGTCAGGCCAAAGGGTCCGAGCAGCCAGCCACCGTGACTGGCCGTCCAGAGACCCGCCGCCGCGACCGCGGCCGCCACCAGAACTTCGCGCCGGCGAAACAGCCAGGCGGTGATTTCGGGCCGGATCGTCGGCCGGGTCAGCGGCATGGCGGCACCTGTGCCGGAACGGCAAGCTCGATCACCTCCATGCTTCCCGCCGGGCGAAAGCCGATGGCGCGATAGGCCGCCGCGGCGGCGGCATTGGCGGCGAAGAGGACGGCCGTCCGCGCGCCCGCATCGCGCGCCTCGGCCAGATGGAGCGCGACTGCGCGCCGGGCAAGGCCCCGGCGGCGGGCTTCGGGGGGCGTCCAGACCGCACCGACCTGGACCGTGCCCGGAATCCGGGCGTTGAAGCCGCACATCGCCACCGGCACACCGCCCCGCAGCAGGAGGCGATGGCTGCCGGCCGCGATCCATTGCGCCACATCGGCGGCCGCCCGCGCCTCGGCGCCATGATCGGCGAAGACCTCGGCCAGATAGGCAAGGCGCCAGCGGCGGGCCAGATCGCGATGCGCTGCCGTCAGCGGGGCGAGATTATAGCCGGCGACATCGGGCAGGCGCAGGTCGGACAGCGCGAGGGTGAAGCCCGGCTCCCGATCCTGATGCCGGCGGGGCAGCGCGCCGAGGCCAAGGCCCTCCAGCACCGCCGCCGCCTGCCCGTCGGGGCCAATCGCCGCCGCGATGCGGCGCCCGGCCAGCGCCGGCCGCAGGCGCGACCAGTCGCCCCCGGACCAATGCGGCATCAACTGGCCGCTGCCGGACAGGCCGAGGAATCCCACGACATGCCCCGCCGTCTCGACGATCCAGCCGTGCATTTCGGTCATCTCCGAAATCGGTGCATCGGGCGCGCGCAGCCGGCCGGCATGCAGGTTCGCCAGCGGAAACATCGCCGTCTGCGGCTGGCGCGACAGCATCCCGATCAGCTGGGGGGTATCCTCGGGCCGGGCCGCGCGGCTCATCGCCAATCCCCTGCGCCGATCTGCCACAGGGTCAGCGCCGCCAGCGCCGCGGTTTCGGCGCGCAGGATGCGAGGACCGAGCGACAGCGGCGTGACGAAGGGCAACCCGCGCAAATGCGCGCGCTCTTCCGCCGTGAAGCCGCCCTCGGGGCCGATCAGGATCGCCGCCTTCTCGCCACGAACGGCCGGCCCGGCCCCGGCACCGCTGCCAGCCGGCGCCGCATGGCCGGCCGTCGCCTCCCGCGCCAGTTCCTCGTCGGCCCAGTAGAGGCGGCGGGCCGGATCCCAGCCCGCCAGCACGCGGTCGAGCGGTTGCAACTCGGCAACTTCGGGCACCCAGGTCGCCTCGCATTGTTCGGCCGCCTCGGTCGCGTGGGCCCGGTGCTTGTCGATGCGCATCCGCTCGGCGTTCATCCGGCGGGTCGACACCGGCACCAGCCGCGCCGCGCCCAGTTCGACCGCCTTTTCCACCAGAAAGGCCGTCCGCTCCTTCCGGACCGGCACGAAGACCAGCCAGACGTCGGGCGGCGTGCCCTGCGGGGCGGTCTGCGCCCGGCAGACAAGGATGCCCCGGCGCTTGCCGGCCTCGGCCACCTCTGCCCGCCATTCGCCGTCCCGCCCGTTGAAGAGATGCATCGCGGCCCCCGGCCCCAGCCGCATCACCGCGAAAAGATAGTTCGCCTGCCCCTCGGACAGGGCAACGGCTTGCCCCGCGGCAAGGGGCTGCTCTACATGAAGGCGGATCTTCGGCCCTGTCATGCGGAGAAAGCTATGTCCCAACGCGCCCGAACGCCAGAGGCGACCGGCCAGGTGGCAGATGCCGCCCGGGGGAACTGGGTGGACCGCCTGGCGCCGGCCTGGTCGCGGCCCTTCCTGCGCCTGTCGCGGGCCGACCGCCCGATCGGGACATGGCTGCTCTATCTGCCCGGCCTCTGGGCCATCGCGCTGGCGGCCAACGATGGCAGCGGGCTCGGCCTGCCGGATCTGTGGCTGGCGCTGTCCTCGGGCCTGGGCGCCTTTCTCATGCGAGGGGCGGGCTGCACCTGGAACGACATCACCGACCGCGACTTCGACGCGCAGGTCGCGCGGACGAAAAGCCGGCCCCTGCCCTCGGGTCAGGTCACGGTCAGGGGCGCGCTGATCTGGATGGCGTTGCAGGCCGCCGCCGCCGCGTTGATCCTTTTCAGCTACAACCGGCTGGCGATCATGCTCGGCGTCGCCTCGCTTGCGCTTGTCGCGATCTACCCCTTCGCCAAGCGCTTCACCTGGTGGCCGCAGGTCTTTCTGGGCCTCGCCTTCAACTGGGGCGCGCTTCTCCTCTGGGCGGCGCATGCCGGGCATCTGCCGCCGGGCGCACCGCTTCTTTACGCCGCGGGCATCTGCTGGACGCTTTATTACGACACGATCTATGCCCATCAGGACAGGGAGGACGATGCGCTGATCGGCGTCAAATCCACCGCACGGCTGTTCGGCGCACAAAGCGGGCGCTGGCTTGCCGCCTTCCTGATACTGGCGGTGCTCCTCTTCGCCGCCGCGGTGATCGTCACCATCCCCTCGTCGCGCGGGCCGCTGCCGATGCTGGCCGGCATTCTGGGTGTCTGGGCATTCGGCCTGCACATGGTCTGGCAGATGCGCCGGCTCGATCTCGACGATCCTGCCGCCTGCCTCGTCATCTTCCGGTCGAACCGCGACGCGGGGATGATCCCTGTGCCGTTTCTTGCCGTCGCAGCCCTGCTGTGATTGATCCGGGCGCCACGATTCCCTAGAGGGAGGAACCCGGCCGGGCCATCGCGATGCCCGCGCCCCCCTGAATGTTCGAGTAGCCCTTGCCGAAACATCTGCTTCGCCTGCCCAAGCACCTGCTCGCCGCGCTGTCCTTCGCGCTGGCGGCGGTGGTGATGCTGGGCATCGCCTTCCTTGCCGCCCTGATCATCGAAAGCCGCACCGTTGCCGCCGTCACCACCCGGCTGGACGAGACCGGCGCCGGCTGGATCACGGTCGAGGCGGACGGGCTGCAGGTCCTGCTCTCGGGCACCGCACCGACCGAGGCCGACCGCTTTCGCGCGCTGAACCTCGTTGGCGGGCTGGTCGACAGTTCGCGCATCCGCGACATGCTGGACGTGGCGCCTTCGGAAGGCATCACCGCGCCGCGCTTTTCCGTCGAGATGCTGCGCAATGACGATGGCATCCAGCTGATCGGCCTTGTGCCCGAAACCCCCGCCGAGGGTGGGCTGACCGCCGCCGGGCTGGTCGAGGGCGCCGCCGCGCTGATCCCCGGGGCCGATCCGGCCGACATGCTTCAGACCGCCGGCTACCCGGCGCCGGCTACCTGGGATGCGGCGCTGCGCTTTGGGCTGACGGCGCTGGAACTGCTGCAACGCTCCAAGATCTCGGTCGCGGCGGACCGGGTGGTGATCACCGCGAACTCCGACAACGAGGCCGACCGCAAGCGGTTCGAGGCCACGCTGCGGCGGGCGCGCCCCGAAGGGGTGGAACTGGTGATGACGATCTCGGCGCCGCGCCCGGCCATCACCCCCTTCACCCTGCGATTCACCGCCGATGCCGCCGGCGCGCGATTCGACGCCTGTTCGGCCGATACCGACAAGGCGCGGACCGCAATCCTTGCCGCAGGCGCCGAGGCCGGAGTGCAGGGCGCCGTCGCCTGCACCGTGGGCATGGGCGCGCCCAGCCCGCGCTGGTCCGAGGCGGTGCGCGCGGCGATCCGCGCCGTCACCGCCATGGGCGGGGGCAGCGCCACCTTCTCGGACACCGACCTGACGCTGACCGCCGGCGAGGGCGTGACCCAGGCCGCCTTCGACCGCGCCGTGGGCGATCTGCGCGCAGCCCTGCCCGACGCCTTTTCGCTGGAGGCGGTCCCGCCGAAGCCCGATGCGGCATCGCAGGGGCCAGCGGAATTCACCGCGACGCTGGCCGCTGACGGCCGGGTGGAACTGCGCGGCCGCCTGGTCGACGAGGCGCAGCAGGCGGTGGTCGACGCCTTCGCCCGGGCGGAATTCTCGTCCGATGCGGTCTATGTCGCGACCCGGCTCGACCCCGAACTGCCCGACGGCTGGCCGATCCGGGTGATGGCGGGTCTGGAATCGCTGGCGCAACTTGAAGAGGGCAGCCTTCTCGTCCGCGCCGATCTGGTCGAGGTGAAGGGCGTCACCGGCGCGCAGACGGCGCGGGCAAGGATCACGCAGATTCTCTCCAGCCGGCTGGGCCAGGGCCAGACCTTCCGCGTCGAGGTGCGCTACGACGAAAAGCTCGACCCGGAGGCCGCGTTGCCCACGCCCGAGGAATGCGCGGCCGGCGTGATGGCGGTGCTGGAGGCCGACAAGATCACCTTCACCCCCGGCTCGGCCGAGATCGACGGAAATTCGGCGCCGCTGATCGGCAAGCTGGCCGAGGTGCTGCAGGATTGTCCCGGCGTGCGGATGGAAATCGCCGGCTTCACCGATTCGCAGGGGTCGGACAGCGGCAATCAGGCGTTGAGCCAGGCCCGGGCCGAAGCAGTGCTGATCGCGCTTCAGGGCCGGCGGGTCGATGTCTCGGGCATGGTGGCCGTCGGCTATGGCGAGGCCGACCCGATCGCCGACAATGGCACCGAAGAGGGCCGCGAGGCCAACCGCCGCATCGAATTCAGCCTGATCGGCGCGGAACCGGCCGACGATGGCGAGGCAGTGCCGAATGCCACCGCCGCAACGGCCACGCCCGAACCGGACGAGGTTGCCGCCGACGCAGCCCCCCCCGCCAACCCCGCCATTACCGAAACCACGCCGGACGAGGGGGCCGCGGGCGACACCGCGGCAACGGATGGCGGGGCAACGGATGCCGCGGCCACGGATGCAGAGACGCTGGCCGGCGGAGCCGACCCCGGCGCGGTGGCGGCGGAGGACGGCGCCGCCGCCGAACCGCCGGCCGCCGGCCCCGATTTCTCGAACGACCTCAGCCCGTCGGTCGCCCCGACCGAAAAAACCATCCGCCCGCGCGCGCGCCCCGAAACGCGCGGCTGAGGCGAAGGACAGACGCCATGGACCGCACCGCTTTCGTCATTGCCACCGCCATCGTGCTGCTCATGGCCTTCGCCATGGGCTGGTTCACCCATTGGCTGCTGCACCGATTCGCCCGCGGATCGGGCACCGACCTCAGCGAGATGGACCGGCTTGCGCAGTCGCTGCACGAGGCCGAGGAAACCCGCGACCAGGCGATCCTCTACCTTGAAAGCCGCGAGGAGGAACTGACGAACCAGATCAACCAGACCGAGGCCGAGCTGCGCGCCGCCATGGAAGGTCTGCGCGACGCCCGTCTGGAGGCCGAGGAGATGCGCGCCTATATCGAACGGATGCACGCCAACTCCTGATTGCGGCGGCGCAGGGCCGCGCGCCCTGCCCTGCGCCGGCACCCAGGGCCGCGATGCGGCCGGGGCATGCCGCCAGTGCGAGAGGAGTTTCGCCGCCATCTGGACTGATCGGGCGCGGAGAACTGGACAAATACCCCGCCCGGACCTTACCACTCCCCCACCCTTATCCAGAACCGCATCGACCGGAGGCCCAAGATGCTCGATTCCGTGACCGACCTGCGCTCGCTTCTGAAAGATCCCTCGCTTCTGGTCGAAAAGGCCTATGTCGCGGGTGAATGGATCGACGCCGACAACGGCGCAACCTTCGAAGTGACCAACCCCGCCCGTGGCGATGTCATCGCCCGCGTGGCCGACCTGACCCGCGCCGAGGTGAACCGCGCCATCGCCGCCGCCGCCGTTGCGCAAAAGGAATGGGCCGCCCGCACCGGCAAGGAACGCGCCGCCATCCTGCGCAAATGGTACGATCTGATGATGGCCAACCAGGACGACCTGGGCACCATCCTCTGCGCCGAGATGGGCAAGCCGCTGGCCGAAGCCAAGGGCGAGATCGCCTATGGCGCCAGCTTCATCGAATGGTTCGGCGAAGAGGCGAAGCGCGTCTATGGCGAGACCATCCCCGGCCACCAGCGCGACAAGCGCATCACGGTGATCAAGCAGCCGATCGGCGTCGTGGCCTCGATCACGCCTTGGAACTTTCCCAACGCGATGATCACCCGCAAATGCGGCCCCGCGCTGGCGGTGGGCTGCGCCTTCGTCGCCCGCCCCGCCGCAGAGACGCCGCTGTCGGCGCTGGCGCTGGCCGTGCTGGGCGAACGCGCGGGCCTGCCCAAGGGCGTCCTGTCGGTGGTGCCCTCGTCGCGGTCTTCCGACATCGGCAAGGAATTCTGCGAAAACCCGAACGTGCGCAAGCTGACCTTTACCGGCAGCACCGAAGTGGGCCGCATCCTGCTGCGTCAGGCCGCCGAGCAGGTGATGAAATGCAGCATGGAACTGGGCGGCAACGCGCCCTTCATCGTGTTCGACGACGCCGATCTCGATAAGGCGGTCGAGGGCGCGATGATTTCCAAGTTCCGCAACAACGGCCAGACCTGCGTCTGCGCGAACCGCATCTATGTGCAGGCCGGCGTCTATGACGCCTTCGCCGACAAGCTGGCGGCGGCGGTGCGCAAGACCCGCGTCGGCGATGGC
>JBDHSO010000185.1:0-7490 GCA_039808125.1 Rhodobacter sp.
CTTCAGCACGTCGGTGTCGTTGGTGATGAACGAGGTCTCGGTCAGCTTGTAGAAGAACCGCGACGAGGCGATATAGGCGGTCTCGGTGGTCGAGACGTCGTTGCCCATCTCCTGATAGCGCACGCCGACGCCGGCCTGCACGCGCCAGCTCATGTCCGGGGTGTTGATCACCCGGTAGCCCGGGCCGAAGCCGAGGAAGGCGTCGGTCTTCACCTTGCCGGCAAGCGTCACGCCATCGGTGATGTCCTGCGCGGTCAGCGTGTCGCCAAGGCCGTCGCTTTCGATCCGCGCCATGGCGAAGCCATAGAAGTTCTCGTTGAAGTAATAGGCCGCGTCATAGATCGCGAAGATATCCTCGGTGGTCTTGGTGCCGTTCAGCTCCGAGAAGTCGATCGCGGCGCCAAGGGTCTGGACCAGCTGGCCCTGGGCATAACGCAGGCGCATCGCAACGGTCAGATCCTGTGAATCGGTGTTGCCGCTTTGCCCGGAATAGCCCAGCGCGGCCGACCCCGAGAAGCCCGGATTGTATTCCGGATTGCCGAACCGCGAGGCATCGGAGGCGGCGGCCATATCGTCGGCCACATCGTCTTCGATATCGTCGATGCGGTCGTTCAGGGTGGAAATGCCGGTCAGGTCGGTATCGCGGGTCGATTGCGCGATGGCCGGCAGGGCAACGGACAGCGACAGAACAGACGCCGAGGCGAGCATGAGAAGCTTGGTCATCGTGACTCCTTTCACAGTGTACCGGGTTATCCCTTTGGCAGCCCCGGCTTCGAGCCAGTGATCTAGGCGGTTGCGGCGGAAAAGGAACATTTGTGAAACTTGTGAGCATCCCGAGTTTTTCTCGCGGAACCGAAACGCTTCTGCCGCGTTGAGGCGCCCTGCCGGGGGGTCGAAAATAAAAAAAGCCGCTGGAATCCAGCGGCTTGCACAAGTTCAGGGGTTTGGCCTCAGATCTGGTCGAGAAGCTCTACCGTGTCCTCATCGGCGAGGGCCGCAACTTCGGCCAGTGTCATACGTGCCACATCAAGCAGATCTCCGCTCAGATCTTCGCGCCAGATCGCCCAGGCGGGATGGGCAAAGACCGGCGCATCGGCGACCGCGAACAGCCGGCCGGCCTCGACATCGGCGCGGATGTGGCGGGCGGGCAGATAGGCCGCCCAGGCGCGGTTGCGGATGAATCGCGCCGACAGCGTGCCAAGGCCGAGGACGAGGCGGGAGCCATGAAGCGCCGGCAGCGCATCGGCGTGCTGGCGCAGGAACTCTGGTCCCCAGTCGACGAGCGCGTAGCGGTCTGCCACGTCGGCCGCGGTCATGTCCGGCCAGGGCGCGACCAGGACAAGCTGGTCCTCGATCAGCGGCTCGGCGCGCAGGCCCGGCCGGGCGATGGAACTATAGGCCAGCACCACCTGCAGCGCGCCGGACATCAGCGCATGCCCCAGCATCGGCGCCCCCCCCATCTCGCCGCGCAGGGCCAGATCGGGCCGCATCTCGCGCAGGCGGTCGAGCCAGCGGAAGCCCAGCCTTGGCCAGAGCGAATATTGCGCACCGATGGCCAGATTGGCGGTCTGTTCCTCGGCCGCGCCGACGCGCTGGCGCGCTTCGTCCCAGTGCCGCAGGATGGTGACGGCAAAACCGCGGAACTCGCGTCCCGCGGGGGTCAGCGACACGCCCTCTTTCGAGCGCAGGAACAGCGGCCTGCCAAGCTGGTCCTCCAGCCGCTGCACACGCAGCGACACGGCCGACTGGGTGACGAAGAGCCGCTCCGACGCCGCGGCAAAAGAGCCGTGTTCCGCGACCTCCAGGAAGGTCTTCAGCAATTGCAGATCCATAAGCGCGCGCCTTTCCAATTGACGCGGCAAGGGATAGCCGCGGCCCGTGGCGGGGGCCATGGCTGCCGTCGCCGAGAGGGCCGCGCCAACGACAAGGCGCCGATGCGGGCACCGGCGCCTCACGAAAGGCTGAAGAATTGCAGGGCTTCGTCGCGAAACGTGAGCGGCGCCTCAGCGCCGGGGGCGTCCGGGGCCGGATTTCGCCGCCGGTGCCGGGGCCGCGGCGCGGGCCGGCGTGGGCAGGACATGCTGGCGCAGCCCGCCGCGGGGGCCGTCATCCCCGCCCGCCATCATCATGATGCGGATCGCGAACTGGACGCCGGAGAACAGGACGCCGAAGAACATCAGCATCATCAGGGCCGCGATCCAGCCCGCACCCGAAGCCAGGATCAGCCGGCCAAGGCCCGCCACATCCTGCCAGATGATGATGCCGACAAACAGCGCCGAGAGGGTAAAGCCGATCGCGACGGAGAGGATGTAGAGCCGGATGAGCTTGGGCATCGGGGAACTCCCTATCAATACCCTTCAGGCTACGCCGCCCGCCTTTCGGGGTAAAGCCGAAGTTGGCCGCAACCCGGCCGGATTTCAACCCGGTCAGATTTCGATATGCGTGAATCCGTCGCGCAGCGCATTCGACCAGGCCTCGCTCATGGCGCGGAACTGGGCGTCGCCCGCCTCGATCCGCCGGCGCATCGTCACCCGCAGCGCATCATGTTCGATCACCGCAAGATCGAGCGGCATGCCGACCGAGAGATTCGAGCGCAGCGTCGAATCCATCGACAGCAGGCAGGCCTTCTGCGCATCGGCCAGGCCGGTCTCGGGGCGCACCACGCGGTCGAGAATCGGCTTGCCGTATTTGTGCTCTCCGATCTGGAGGAAGGGCGTGTCGTCGGTGGCCTCGATGAAATTGCCCTCGGGATAGATCAGGAACATCCGCATCGTGCCGCCCTTGCGCTGGCCCGCAACGATCATCGAGGCGGTCGCACTCTGGTTCATGGCCGAGAGCTTATCGTGGATGTCGCGGCGCACGGCCGCCAGGGTATTGCCGATGATCTCGGCCACCTTGAGCAGGGTCGGCGCCATCAGGATTGAACTGTCGGCCGTGGCATCGGGATCTTCCATCGCCTCGTTCAGGCGGGCCAGCGTGGTCTGCGTCACCGACAGGCTGCCGGCCGTCATGATCACGATCACCCGGTCGCCCGGCACCTCGAAGGTGAACATCTTGCGATAGGTCGAGATATTGTCGAGCCCCGCATTGGTGCGGGTATCGGACAGGCACACCATGCCCTCGTTCAGCAGAAGGCCCACGCAATAGGTCATCACATCCCCCGGGACAGCGCGCGGGCAAGCTACTGTTCCGCCGCGCGGACCGCAACGGCCACCTCCAGCGATTCACCGCCCTCTGCGGCAGCCGCGCCACGGGCGACCCCGCGGATGAAGGCCGCATCCTGCGCATCGAAGCCGGAGCCGATCCGGATATAGCGCGCATCGGGGCAGCAGGCATTGGCGGGATCGAAGCCGACCCAGCCCAGCCCGGCGACATGCAGCTCGGCCCAGGCATGCGCGGCCTGCGGCGGCGGCCCGTCCGATCCGGCGAAGAGATAGCCCGAGACATAGCGCGCCGGGATGGCCCGCAGCCGGGCGCAGGCGATCAGCGCATGGGCATGGTCCTGGCAGACGCCCTCGCCCTTGGCCAGCGCCTCGGCGGCCGTGGTCTGCGCCTCGGTCGCGCCCGGCACATAGGCGATGGCCGCAGTCACCGCCCCGGCCAGCGCATGGGCCAGCGACAGGATGTCGGCCTCCTGCGCGGCGGCGGCCAGATCGGCAAGGGCGACGCTGGCCGCGGTCAGGGGCGTGTCGCGCAGATAGGCGTCGGGCACCACGGTTTCGCGGTGGCCGCGCAGCACGCCGGCCAGATCGACGGTTTCGACCGTGCCCTGCACCGTCACCACGATCTCGGCCAGCGGGCCGGGAATCGTCCAGCCCTGGATGCGGTCGCCCGCCCCGTCGCGGAAATGCCCGCCCCGGCTGCCGCCGGCCACCTCGACCTGCCAGTCCAGAACCCGCTGACCATGGTATTCCGACGGCATCAGCCGGTGGCTCTGCACCGCGCCGCGCACCGGCGCGTCGAAACGGTAGCGGGTCACATGATCGACGCTCAGGCGCATCCGCGCATCTCCCCGCTCAGATAGGTATCGTGGATCGCGCCGCCGAGGGCGGCGGTGCCGGTGATGAACCGGGTCAGATATTCGTGCAGCCCCTCGTCGAAGATCCGCTCGGTGGTCTCGGATTCCAGATCGGCCAGCAGGGCGCGGGCCTGTTCTTGCACCGCCATCTCGCGGCGATAGGCCTTTGCCAGCCGGCCGAGGTGGTTCTCGATCCCGGCCAGACAGGTGATCAGCGAGCGCGGGCATTGCCGGTTCAGAATCAGGAAATCGGCGATCTTCGCCGCCGTCACATCGCCGCCATAGGCCCAGTGGAACGCCCGCTGCGATCCCAGGGCGCGCAGCAGCATCGACCACTGGTAGTTGTCGAGGCCGGATCCCACCAGTTCCAGACTGGGCAGCAGGACATAATATTTCACATCCATCAGCCGCGCGGTGTTGTCGGCGCGTTCGAGGTAATAGCCGATGTTGAGGAAATTGTAGCCGTCGTTGCGCAGCAGCGTTGCGTCGATCGCCCCGCGCACCAGGGCGGCCTGCCGCATCGCCCAGTCGGTCAGCATCGACAGATCGAGACGCGAACGCTCCTGCCGCTCGAGCTGCCGCAGTTCCTCGAACGCCATGTTCAGCGCATCCCAGGTCTGCGTCGTCAGCGCGGTGCGCACGATCCGGCCGTTTTCCCGCGCCGAGGTGATGCAGCTTGCGACCGAGGACGGGTTGTCGCGGTCGAAGAACAGCCAGCTTTCCAGATTGCGCTGCACCGGATCGCCGTATTTGCGGCCGAAGCCTTCAGCCATGCCGCTGGCCTGCAACAGGCTGTCCCATTCGCTGCGGAAGCCCTGCGCCGTGGGGATGAGCGAGATCCGGCTGCCGACCTGCAACAGCCGCGCGGCGGTATCGGCGCGCTCCATGTAGCGGGCGATCCAGAAAAGATTGTCTGCCGTCCTGCTCAGCATCGCCGCCCCCTATTCCGCCAGCACCCAGGTGTCCTTAACGCCGCCCCCTTGCGAGGAATTGACGACAAGGCTGCCCTCCCGCAGCGCAACCCGGGTCAGGCCGCCGGGAACAAGCTCGACCGTCTCGCCCACCAGGCAATAGGGCCGCAGGTCGACATGGCGCGGCGCCACCCCTTCCTCGACGAAGGTCGGCACCGTCGACAGCGACAGCGTGGGCTGCGCGATGTAATTCGCCGGATTGGCCAGGATCTTGGCGCGGAACGCCTCGATCTGCTCGGCCGTCGACTTCGGGCCGACCAGCATGCCATAGCCGCCCGAGCCGTGAACCTCCTTCACCACCAGATCGGCCAGATTGGCGAGCACATGGCCCAGATCGTCGGGCTTGCCGCATTGCCAGGTGGGCACGTTCTGAAGGATCGGCTCCTCTCCAAGATAGAAACGCACCATTTCGGGCACATAGGTATAGACCGCCTTGTCGTCGGCCACCCCCGCCCCCGGTGCCGAACAGATCGTCACCCCGCCCGAACGGTAGACATCCATCAGCCCCGGCACGCCCAGCATCGAATCCGGCCGGAAGCACAGCGGGTCGAGAAAGGCGTCGTCGATCCGGCGATAGATCACGTCCACGCGCTTCGGCCCCTCGGTGGTGCGCATGTAGACGAATTCGCCGTCGACGAACAAATCCTGCCCCTCGACCAGTTCCACCCCCATCAGATCGGCCAGGAAACTGTGTTCGTAATAGGCGCTGTTGAAATGCCCCGGGGTCAGGATCACCACCGTCGGCGCACCGTCGCATTTCTGCGGCGCGACCGAGGTCAGCGTGCGGCGCAGCTTGTCGGGATAGATGTCGACGGGCTGGATGCGGTTCTCGCGAAACAGCGACGGGAACATCCGCATCATCATCTCGCGGCTTTCAAGCATGTAGCTCACACCCGAGGGCGTGCGGCAATTGTCCTCCAGCACGAAGAAGTCGTCGGGGCCGGTGCGCACGATGTCGATGCCGACGATATGGGAATAGACGCCCTTCGGCGGCACGAACCCCGCCACGGCCTTTTCATAGGCCTCGTTCTGATAGACCAGCCGGCCCGGGATGCGGCCGGCGCGGACGATCTCTCCCCGGCCGTAGACATCGACGAGAAAGGCGTTCAGCGCCCGCGCCCGCTGCTTGATGCCACGTTCGAGCCTTGCCCATTCCGCGCCGGAAAACACCCGGGGAAACATGTCGAAGGGGATCAGCCGGTCGGG
Organism: Rhodobacter sp.; assembly: GCA_039808125.1. Classification (GTDB taxonomy): domain Bacteria; phylum Pseudomonadota; class Alphaproteobacteria; order Rhodobacterales; family Rhodobacteraceae; genus Pseudogemmobacter. The sequence continues at coordinate 6,196 of JBDHSO010000185.1, forward strand.
GTCGCCGCCCTCGCCGTAAACCGCAAAGGTGATGCCGATGCGGCGGAACAGCGCCTCGGCCTCGGCCTGTTTCAGGCTGCGCAGTTCGGCCGGCATCGACTGCACCCAGTCGCCCAGCCGGGCATAGGGCGGCCGCGCACCGCCGCTGCCGCCGTTCGCCGCGCCGTTCATCTCGTCGAAATAACCCATCGGGCGGCACTCCTCACCATCCGGCCGGGTTCCAGTCAAGCCTGCCCGACGCCAAGGGTAAAGGCCCGGTTTGCGGATTTCGTCGCCTGTCGCCGGCGCAGCGCCGCTTTTTTGGGCGGCATCCTGCCCGCAACATCGCCGCACCCCCCGGCCGGCACGCCATGCGGAATGCCGAAACGGCGGCGCGCGCGCCTTGCAGCCACCCCCCTGCCGCCCCTAGATGAAGGGAAAGCTGCAAAGGACCTGCCGATGACCCTGCCCCTGCCCCGCCCCGTCTTCGATGCCAATGCCTCGGCCAAGGGCCTGGGCGATCTGCCGGTCTGGGATCTGCGTGACCTTTACCCCTCGGCCGACGGCCCGGAATTCGCCGCCGACATGGCAAAGCTCGAAACCGCCTGTGCGGCCTTTGCGGCGGCATACCAGGGCAAGCTGGCCACGCTCGATGCGGCGGCGATGCTGGCCTGCGTCCATGCCTATGAGGAGATCGACATCACCGCCGGGCGGCTGATGTCCTATGCCGGGCTGCGCTACTACCAGAACACCATGGACAGCGAACGCGCCAAGTTCATGGCCGATGCGCAGGACCGGGTGACAACGGCGACGACTCCGCTGGTGTTCTTCAGCCTCGAGTTCAACCGGCTGGAGGAAAGCCACCTCGCCGGCCTTCTGGATGACAATGCCGACCTTGCCCGCTACCGGCCGGTGTTCGAGCGCATGCGCGCGATGAAGCCTTATCAGCTTTCGGACGAGCTGGAACAGTTCCTGCACGATCAGTCGACCGTGGGCGCCGCCGCCTGGAACCGGCTGTTCGACGAGACCATGGCCGGGCTGACCTTTCGCATCGACGGCGAGGAAGAGGAACTGAACCTCGAATCGACGCTGAACCTGCTGACCGACCCCGACCGCGCCCGGCGCGAGGCGGCGGCGCGGGCGCTGGCACAGGTGTTCGACCGCAACATCAAGCTTTTCGCCCGGATCACCAACACGCTTGCCAAGGAAAAGGAGATCGAGGACCGCTGGCGCAAGATGCCGACGCCGCAGACCGCGCGGCACCTGTCGAACCATGTCGAGCCCGAGGTGGTGCAGGCGCTGCGCGATGCCGTGGT
>JBDHSO010000186.1:0-7260 GCA_039808125.1 Rhodobacter sp.
CAGCCGCTGGTGGCGCCGACAGAGGCCGCCCCATCGCATCGCTCCAACCAGCCGATATCAGACAATCCCGGACAATCTCGGATGTGGACGGCCAGTATCAAACCTTCCGAAACCCGGTATCAGAGGTATTGAAATACAGCGACGACGGGAGCGGGGGCGGGGGGCGGCGCCCCCGATCAGACGGTGTGCAGATAAAGATCGAAATCCACCTCGGATACCGTGCGCATCACCCGGCCGTATTCGGCCGCCTTCACGGCCGTGAATGTGCGATGCATGTCCTCACCCAGCGCCTCCTTCAGGAACGCCGATTGCGTGGCCGCCCTGATCGCCGACCGCCAGTCGTCCGGCATCGCGATATCGCTTTCCGCGTCATAGCCGTTGCCCGTCACCTCGGGACCGGGGTCGATCTTCTCGGCCAGGCCCTTGCGCAGTCCGGCCAGCACGGTCGCCGCCACCAGATAGGGATTGGCATCCACGCCGGCGGGCCGATGCTCGATCCGGCGGGCGCGGATATCGCCCGCCGGGATGCGCAGCGCGACGGAGCGGTTGTTGACGCCCCAGGTCGGGCTGACCGGCGCATAGCTTTGCGCGGCGAAGCGGCGCCAGGAATTGGCATGCGGCGCAAAGACCAGCATCGATTCGCCCATGGTCTGCCGCAACCCGCCGATGGCATGGCGCAGCCGGTCGTTCCACTGGCCCTCCACCTCCTCCATGAACAGGTTGTGCCCGGCGCCATCCTGCAGCGAGACGTGGAAATGCATGCCCGAGCCGGCGTAATCCTCGTTCGGCTTGGCCATGAAACAGGCCGTCACGCCGTGCAGCCGCGCATGCATGCGCACCAGCCGCTTCAGCCGCATCAGATCGTCGGCCGCCTGCATCACGTTCTCGCGGTAATGCAGCGTCAACTCGTACTGGCCGGGCGCAAATTCCGAGATCAGCGTCTCTGCCTTGATCCCCGCCGCTTTGGCGCCGGCATAGACATCGTCGAACAGCGGCAGCATGCCGTGCAGCTGGTCCACCGAATAGACGTCGGTCTTGGAATTCCGCCGCCCGTCCAGGACATCGCGCGCCGGCACCATCTTGCCGTTCGGATCGCGCTCGTTCGCGAGGAGAAAGAACTCCAGCTCGAAGGCACCGGCGGGATGCATGTTTTCGGCCGCCAGCGCATCGACCTGCCGCTGCAACGCATGCCGGGGGTCCGATGTCATCGGGCTGCCGTCAAGGTTGTAGAGTGACAGGAACACCTCGCCCCGCGCCGGCTTGGTCCCCGCGAGGGGAACCAGGCTGCCCGGCACCGGCCAGGCCCGGCGGTCGCCATCACCCTGATCCCAGATCAGCCCGGTCTCGTGGACATCCTCGCCGCAGATGTCGAGGCCGAGGATCGAGATCGGCATGTGCCGCCCGGATTTGTAGATCGACAGCAATTCGTGCCGGCGGATGATCTTGCCCCGCCCGATGCCGTTCGAATCGTGCAGCACGATGTCGAAGGCTTCGATTTCGGGATGCGCGGCCAGAAAGGCCTCGGCCTCGGCAACGGTGGAACCGGAAGGGCTGGAAGACATGGGAATCTCAGGAAAAGAGTTCGGTCAGGGTGGCGTCGAAACTGTGGATCAGGCGGTCGATCTGCTTTTTCCTGGTGGCCGGGCTGATCAGCATCATGTTGTGGAACGGCGCGATCAGGCTGCCGCGGTTCAACAGCGACACATGTATCGCCGCCTCGACCGCCGGCTGATGTGCCAGCGCCGCCTCGGCGCCATTTCTCAGGGGGCCGGGCGCGCAGATGAATTCGACCCGCGCGCCGACGCGCACCACATGCCAGGGCGCCCGGTGCCGGTCGATGGCCTTGCGCAAGCCTGCCGACAACCGCTCTGCCCCCTTCTCCATCCGGGCATAGGCTTCGGGCGTCATCACCTCGGCCAGCGTCGCCTTCAGGCAGGCGAACTGCATCGGATTGGCCGACAGCGTGGTGCCCATGCCGGAATGGCCCGAGGCGCGGTCGGCATTCGCGGTCACATAGCGCTCGGCCACCTCGGGCGTCATGCCCCAGACCGCCGTCGGCATGCCGCCGGCCACGCATTTGCCGACGATGAACATGTCGGGCGACAGCGAATGAACCCGGCTGTGGCCGCCCGGCCCGGAGGAGATCGTATGCGTCTCGTCGATCATGAGAAGTGCGCCGTAGCGGCGCGACAGGGTGCGCAACCCGTCGTGGAACCCGGCCGCAGGCAGCACCATGCAGGAATTGGTCATCACCGGCTCGGTCAGGATCGCGGCCACATCGCCCCGGGCCAGCGCCGCCTCGACACCTGCCAGATCGTTGAACTCGCAGCAGACGGCGCCATCCGTCACATCGCGGATCTGGCCCAGAAGCCCGGCGCGCGTGCGGGTGACACCGTTTTCCAGTTCCACCATCACATCGTCGACGGTACCGTGATAGCAGCCGTTGAAGACGAGGATCTTCGGCCGCCCCGTCACCGCGCGCGCCACGCGGATCGCGAAGCGGTTGGCATCGGTGGCCGTCGTGGCAATCTGCCAGCGGTAATCGCCAAAGCGCCGCGACAACAGCCGCCCGGCCTCGGCCGCGGTCTCCGAAGGCAGCATGTAGGTCAGCCCGCGGCGGGCCTGGTGGCGGATCGCCCGGGCCACCGGGCCGGGGGAATGGCCGAACATGCTGCCGGTGTCGCCCAGGCAGAAATCGTCGATCTCATGGCCGTCGATATCGGTGATCCGCGCACCAGACGCCTTTTCGATGACCGGAAGGAAGGGCATCGGCCAGTCGGTCATCCAGTGCATCGGCACGCCGTTCAGCCAGGTCTGCCCGGCCGTCTCCAGCGCCGCCTTCGATTTCGGATGCGCGGCGGCAAAGCGTTCGGCCCCGCGGGCGGCCACCTTCGTCAGGCGATCCTGCCGGATCCCGGCAATGATATCGGCGCACATGGCAGGTTTCTCCTCTGCGCCGGTTATGCGGCATGATTTGATCAAAAATCAAGAGGCGCGACAGGCGCTGTCCGGCTTGACGACGGGATGGTCCGGAATATCCTCTGGAGATGCCGGCGATCCTACCCCGTCCCCGCCGCATCCGGGCGGCCTGCCGAACCGAAAGGGCGTGACGCATGACTGTCGTGATCCATCACAATCCGGCCTGCAGCACCTCGCGCAAGGTGCTGGACATGATCCGCGCCGCGGGGATTGAGCCGGTGGTGATCGAATATCTGGTGACGGGCTGGACGAAGGCGCAGCTTCTGGGCCTGTTCGCCGCGGCGGACCTGACACCGCGCGGGGCCCTGCGCGCCAAGACGGCCCCGGCCGCGGACCTGGGCCTGCTGGAGGACGGGACCGCCGACGCGGCGATTCTCGATGCGATGGTCGCCCATCCGGCGCTGGTCGAGCGGCCGATCGTCTGCTCCTCCCGGGGTGTCCGGCTCTGCCGCCCGCCCGAGACGGTACTCACACTCCTCGATCCTCCGCCTGCCGGATGACGCGCCGGGCGGCTCAGGCCCAGTCGCCCTCGAAATCCTTCGGTACCAGCAGGTTGTCGCGGGTGAAGCTTGCAATGTCGCGCTCGCCGCAGAGCGCCATCGTGATGTCCATCTCCTTGGCCAGCACCTCCAGCGCCCGGACCACACCGGCCTCGCCCATGGCACCCAGACCATGGACATAGGCCCGGCCGATCATCGTGCCCGTCGCGCCCATGGCCAGCGCCTTCAGGATGTCCTGCCCCGAACGGATGCCGGAATCGAGCCAGATCTCCACCTTGTCGCCCACCGCGCGCCGGATCGAGGGCAGCATGCGGATCGTCGACAGCGCGCCGTCCAGTTGCCGCCCGCCATGATTGGACACCACGATGGCATCGGCCCCGACATCGACGGCCATCTGTGCATCCTCGGGGTCGTTGATCCCCTTCAGGATGAACTTGCCGCCCCATTGGTCGCGGATGCGGATCACCTTGGACCAATCCAGTTTCGGGTCGAACTGTTCGTTGGTCCATGCCGTCAGATCGGCCAGATCGGTGACGTTCTTCACATGACCCACGATGTTGCGGAAGGTCCGCCGCGGCGTCCGCGCCATGCCCAGCGACCAGGCCGGCTTGGTCATCATGTTCAGGATGTTCGGCAGGGTCGGTTTCGGCGGCGAGGTCAGGCCGTTCTTCAGATCCTTGTGGCGCTGGCCGATGATCTGCAAATCCAGCGTCAGCACCAGCGCCGAGCAGTTCGCCCGCCGCGCCCGCTCTATGATCGCATCGACGAAATCCTCGTCGCGCATCACGTAAAGCTGGAACCAGAACGGATCGGGGCTGGCCGCATGCACATCCTCGATCGAGCAGATCGACATCGTGGACAGGGTGAAAGGCACCCCGAACCGCGCCGCAGCCCGGGCGGCGTGGATCTCGCCGTCCGGGTACTGCATCCCCAGGGAGCCGACCGGCGCCAATGCGGCCGGGATCGTCACCTTGCGCCCCAGCATCGTGCCCGAGATGTCGCGGTCCGACAGGTCGCGCGCCACCCGCTGCCGCAGCCGGATCCGGGAGAAATCGGAACTGTTCTCGCGGAAGGTCTGTTCGGTATAGCTGCCGCTTTCGCAGTAGTCCCAGAACATCCTCGGCGTGCGCGCCTCGTGCAGCCGCTTCAGATCCTCGATGCAGGTGATGACGGGCATGGCCGGCCTCCAGATGTGGTCAGGAATCCTTACCAATTCCCTGATGCTCCGGCAAGGTGCTGCGAAACAGCCCCGCGATCAGTCCGGGCACCCGCGGATCGGTGCCCAGCGCCGGAAGAATGCGGCCGGGAAATCCCGCCTCCGCCAGCGCGACCGGCAGATCCGTGGTGACATGGCCACCGGCCATTGCGAAGAACGGCAGGCATATCGCCCCGGGGCCGAAACCCGTGGCCTCGTCCAGCCGGGGCGACTGGTCGATGAAGGCCGCGCGGCAGGGAACGCCGGCCTCAGCCACGATCCGGGTGGCCAGATCCTGCGCCACGCGCGCGGGTTCGGCCGACTTGAACGACCCGTGGGCCGCCAGCAGCACCTCGCCCGCGCTGCTTTCCCGTACCAGCGCGACCGCCAGTGCGCCCACTTCCGGTGCCGGGCCAAAGGGGGGCATCACCTGCCAGCCGGCAGCGCCCGCCTCGGCCAGCCGGGCGGGAATGGCGCTGCGGGTGAACCACCCGGCCGCCATGAACAGCGGCAGGATGAGCCCCGGCGGCCGCCCCGCCACCGCCCGAGCCAGCGCCCCAGGCTCGGCCAGCGTCGCCGCGCCCACCTCCAGCCCCGGCGAAAGTGCCGCAACCCTGTCGGCCAGCGCCGCCAGCTCGGCCGCCGCAGGCAACGGATCGGACGGTTGGCCATGCGCCACGATCACGGCGGCGGTCATGCCGGATCCCCCCCGATCGCCGCGACACAATGCTCCAGAAATGTCCGGATCGTCAGCGCGCCCCGCGCGCCTTCGGCCAGCACAAGGCCCAGCATCAGTGCCGGCACCCCGGTCAGCGGCACATTGACCAGCGGCTTCCCGTCAGACGCCGTTTCGGGCGCAGGCCGGATATTGGCGATGGAATAGCCGAAACCGTTCGCCACCATCGCCCGCATCACGCCGATGTCGCGCGTTCGCTCGACAATGCGGGGACGCTGGCCGGCAAGACGAAAGGCATCGCGGAAATAGTCGGAGGAAAACGGCAGATCCAGCAGCACCATCGGATAGGGCGCCAGTTCCGCCGGCGCGACCGAGGCCCGCGCAGCCAGCGGATGATCCGGTGGCAGCAGGGCATAGGGCCACAGCGGCCGGAGCGGCACGAATTCCAGATCCGAAGGGATATCCAGATCATAGGTCAGCGCCACATCGAAGCGCGCCTGCCGCAACCCCTCGAAAATCTCGGCCTGATGCCGCTCGAACTGGTGGAACTCGACCTCGGGATAGCGGGCAACGAAGTCGCGCCGCAGCCCGGGCAGAACCACCTGGGCGAAGGTTTGCAGGCAGGCCACCGACAATGGCCCCCGCACCTCGCCGGTAATGGCATTGGACAGATCGTTCAGCCGGCCCGCCGCGGCCAGAACGGCACGCGCGCCGTCAAGAAACTGCCGCCCGCCCTGGGTCAGCGACAAGCCCTGCGCATGGCGGCGCACGAAAAGCGGCAAGCCGAATTCCTGCTCGAGCTGGGCGATGGCGACCGAGATCGAGGGCGACGAGACATTCACCCGGTCCGCCGCGGCAGCGATGGATCCGGTCTCGCCGACGGCGACCAGATATTCCAGCTGTCGAAGGGTGAACCGCAGGGCCATGGCGAGACCCTAGCGATGGTGCCCTGCGGGAGGAAGCCTATTCGTCCCCCGGCACGCCGTAGGATGGCGCCAGGCGCGGGTCCCGGGCGCGCTGGACATAGGCCGCCATCTGCGGCGCATAGACCTCCCAGGCCCGCGCCACGGCCTCGATCGGTCGCGCGGCATCATCCCAGTCGCAGCGCAGCGAGGCGACGGGCCAGCTTTCCCGGTCGACCATCAGCAGACCGGCAGAATGGACCGGCCCCGCCTCGCCGCCGGCTTCGGCACCGGCCCTCAGGGCCGCGATCAGCCTGTCACCGAAATCGCCACCCGCCGCCACAAAACCGGCAACCATGGCCGCCGGCACGCCGGCATGGGCGAGCAGATTCCCGCCAGCGATCACGCCCTCCGCCTCCGCCACCGCCCAGATACCAAGGATATGGGCGCCGGAATGATGCGCCGTCCGCCCGGCGGCATCGACGACCATCAACTGCCGCCAGTCGACATGCAACGCCTCGGCCACGACCGAGTCGACCGCCTCCGCCGCCGCCGCACCCGCGGCCATCCGGTCAAGAAGCTTCGCCCCCAGCGCGGGATCGGTCACGTTCTGGCTGGCCGCCACCCCCACGCCCGCCCTCGCATGGGCACAGCGCGCGGCAACGGCCGGCGACGAGGACGAGATCACTATTCCGAACCGACCGGTTTCGGGGCAGCGGGCAAGCAGCGAAAACGTCATGCGACACCTTTCAACCAGAACCGCGGGGGGCGCTTCGCCCCCGCCCCCCCGAGGATATTTGGCAGAGAAGAAGACTGGCACATTTCCCTTCTTCTTTGCCGAAATATCCTCCGGGGCGCAGGGGGTGTTGGAATTAGATTGGGATGTTTGGATCCCGGTGTGGTGGGATGGGGGGTCAGGAAGGGGCTGGAACCGGGGGTTCTGGCGCCGGGCGAGGCCCTGGCGCGGGCGCCGGTCGGCTGGACTTGCGTCCGGTCTGTTCCGTTTCG
>JBDHSO010000187.1:0-7258 GCA_039808125.1 Rhodobacter sp.
CGGGTCCACCTGGCATGCGGCCAGGCTGTGTACCCATTTCGCGCATAACCCCACCATCCAGGAACTGCGCGCCACCTCGGTCCGGCTTTACCGCGACATCCTGCCGGAAGAGACCGGCGACACCTGCGGCTTTCACCGTTCGGGCGCGATGCGGATCACCTCGAACCCCGACCGGATGGACGAATTCGCCCATGTGGCGGGGCTGTCGCGGTTCACCGGCTACGAATTGCGTCTGCTGGCCTCGCCCGAGGAGGTGGCGGCGCTGCATCCGCTTGCCCGGACCGAGGGCATTCTGGGCGGCATCTACGAACCCGATGACGGCCATGTCGATCCGACCCTGGCGACCAATGCCATGGCAAAGGTCGCGCGGCGCAACGGCGCCACGATCCTGCGCCAGAACCCGGTCCTCGGGATCCGGCGCGAGGGCGGCACCTGGCTGGTAGACACGCCGAAAGGCACGATCCGCGCGAAGCACATCGTCAATGCCGCCGGGACCTGGGGCTGGGAAATCGGGCAGATGATGGGCGTCAACGTGCCCTCGGTTCCGGTGCTGCACCAGTATCTCGTCACCGAAACGCTGCCGGCCGTTGCCGAGCGCATCGCGGCCGGCCTGCCGGAACTGCCGATGATCCGCGACCCCGAGGAAAGCTGGTACGTCCGGCAGGAGCGGGACGGGCTGATCCTTGGCCCCTATGAGAAGGAGGCGCAGCCCTGGTCCATCGACGGGGTGCCGCCCGCCTTCGGCGCCGAGCTGATGCCCCCCGACCTCGACCGGGTGGAACATATCATCGCCGCCGCCATGGCGCGGATCCCGGCGCTGGAGACGGGGGGCGTGAAATCGGTGGTCAACGGCCCGATCACCTTCACGCCCGACGCGAACCCGCTGATCGGTCCGGCGCATGGCGTACCGAACGCCTGGCTGCTGACCGGCTCGTCCATGGGGGTGATGGAGGGCGGCGGCTCGGGCTGGTTCCTGGCCCACTGGATGACGCACGGCGCCCCGCCGATGGATGCGCTTGCGGTGGACAGCCGCCGCTTCGGCGCCTGGGCCGACCGCGACTATCGCGTGGAAAAGGCGGTGGAATGCTTCGGCCTGCAATTCGGCGTGCATTACCCGTTCGAGGAACGCCCCGCGGCCCGTGGCAAGCGGCTGACGCCGCTGCATGACCGGATGCTCGCCCGCGGCGCGGTGATGGGCGCGGCGCATGGCTGGGAGCGGCCGAACTGGTTTTCGGACCGCAGCGGCGACGCGGCGGTGCCGACCTTCCGCCGCGCCAACTGGTTCCCGCATGTCGCGCGCGAGGTCGAGACTGTCACGACCGCCGCCGGCCTGGCCGATCTGTCCGTCTTCGCGAAATTCGAGATTTCCGGCCCCGGCGCGCGGGCTTTCGTCGAAAACCTCGGCTCCAACCGGGCGCCGGCCGAAGGGCGGATCGGGCTGATCCACGCACTGACGCCGGCCGGCGGGACGGCTTCGGAATTCACCGTCTCGGCGCTGCCGGGCGGGGTGTTCTACCTGACCTCCGCGGCAGCGGCCGAGGAGATGGACGAGGATCTGCTGCGCGCGCGCGCGGCGGGCCATGACGTGACCATCGCCAATGTCACCGAACGGATCGGCATTCTTGGGCTGATGGGGCCAAAGGCGCGCGACATCCTTTCGACGCTGACCGACGACGATCTGTCCTTCCCCTGGCTTTCCGTGCGCGAGATTATCGTCGCCGGCATTCCGGTCCGTGCGCTGCGCGTCTCCTATGTCGGCGAGGCGGGGTGGGAACTGCATGCCGCCGCCGCGGACCTGCCCGCCCTTTTCGATGCCGTCGAGGCGGCGGGCAAGCCGCTGGGCCTGGGGTTCTACGGCGCGCTCGCAATGAATTCGATGCGGCTGGAAAAGGGCTATCGCGCCTGGGGCGGCGATTTTACCACCGAGCGTACGCCGGCCGAGACCGGCGCCCTCGTGCGTGTCGAGGGGCGGGATTTTCCGGGCCGCGAGGCGCTTGTGCGCCGGATGGCGGATGAAAACCGCTGGGAGATGGTGCTGCTCGACCTCGATCTCGACCCCGGCGCGGTGGATCCGTTCTACAGCCATACCGTCTGGCATCAGGGCCAGCCGGTCGGCATCGTCACCAGCGGCGCCTGGGGCCATCGGACCGGCCGGGCGCTGGCGCTGGCCTATCTGCGCCGCCGCGGCCTGCGCGAAGGGCTGAGTGTCGGCATCCTGCGCCAGACCGTTCCGGCCCGCGTCCTCGAACACGCGCCCTTCGATGCGCAGAACCAAAGGATGAAGGCATGAGCCATCCCGTCATAGCGCTCTGGTCGCACCCCCGCTCGATGTCCACCGCCATGGAGCGGATCATGCGCGAGCGGGGCGACCTCGACTGTCTGCATGAACCCTTCATGTACGACTATTATGTCCACCGGCAGGTGCGGGTGATGCCGCATTTCGAGGTGCAGCCGAACCATCCGGTAAGCTATCCCGAAATCCGCGACATGATCCTGGCGCGGGCCGAGACGGCGCCGGTGTTCATCAAGGACATGTCCTATTACGTCATGCCGCACATCATGGAGGACACCGCCTTCCTGGACCGGCTGACGAATGTGTTCCTTGTCCGCGATCCGGTGGCTTCGATCCCGTCCTACTACAAGCTCGATCCCGACCTGACGCGCGAGGAGATCGGACTGGAGGCGCAGGCCCGGCATTACGACGCGCTTGTCGCCGCCGGGCGGTCGCCCTTGGTGATCGTGTCCGAGGATGTGCGGGCCGATCCGCAGGGGGTGATCGGGGCGCTCTGGGCGCAGATCGGGCTGCCGCATGTGGCCGCCGCCTTCGACTGGCAGAATGGGGCGCCAAAGGACTGGGCGCAGGTCGAAGGCTGGCATGCCGATGTCAGCAGCGCCAGCGGCATCCGCCCGCTGACCGATGCCGAGCGTGCCGAACAGGAGCGCAAGTTCGATGCCCTGGCGGCGAAGGTGCCGCATCTGCGTGCCGAACTCGACCATCATCGGCCCTATTATACCCGGCTGGCGGCGGCGGCGCTGAAACCCTGACCGGCCCGCGGCCCCTTTCGGCGCCGGGGCAAAGCGGCTAAGCCTCGGGCTGGTCCGGGCGGGGCAGGGTCCGGCAGGCTGGGGGATGGAATGGCATTATCCGACAATGCACGCGGCATAATGCTGATGAATGTCGCCATGGCCACCTTCACGCTGAACGATACGGCGATGAAGGCGGCGATGGAAACGGTGCCGCTCTATCAGGCCATCGCCCTGCGCGGCATGCTGGCGACGCTGGCGCTGATCCTGATCGCATGGCGGCTGGGCGCGCCGGCCTTCCGCGTGCCGCGCGGCGATGCGGTGTATGTGGTCCTGCGCACGCTGGCCGAGATCGGCGCGACGCTGACCTTCCTTGCCGCGCTGGTTCATATGCAACTGGCCAACCTGTCTGCGATCATGCAGGCCCTGCCGCTGGCGGTGACGCTGGCGGCCGCGCTGTTCCTGCGCGAACCCCTGGGCTGGCGGCGCATGCTTGCGATCGGCATCGGCTTCCTGGGCGTCCTTATCATCATCCGACCGGGGGCCGAGGGCTTCGACCGCTGGTCGCTGCTTGGCCTGGCGTCCGTCTGCATGGTCGTGCTGCGCGACCTTTCCACCCGCAAGATGAGCCGCGCCGTTCCATCCGCGACGGTGGCGGTTCTGGCCTCGGGTTCGGTCGCGGTGCTGGGGTTTGCCGGGCTTGCGGTCGAGGGATGGCAGCCGGTCAGCCCGCGCGCGGCCCTGCTGGTCGTTCTTGCCGCGATCTGCCTGATCGCCGGTTATCTGAGCATCGTGGCGACGGTGCGGGTGGGGGGCATCGGCGTCGTGGCGCCGTTTCGCTATACCGCGCTCCTCTGGGCCATCGTGCTGGGCTGGCTGGCCTTCGGGCAGTTGCCCGACGGCTGGACATTGATCGGCGCGGCGCTAGTGGTCGGAAGTGGCATCTTCACCCTGCTGCGCGAACGTAAGTTGCAGTTGCAGCGCCGCCGCGGCTGGCTCCCGCGCTCGGCCAGGTGACTGCCTGGGCGGGCGGCGGCGGTCCGGTTGACACCTCCGGCGATTCCACCTATACGCCCGCCCATCCACGCCATGGGGTGCGCGCAGCCCGCGGCAGTGATCAGAGCGATTCGAGTGGTCATGATCCGGGCCGCAAGGTCCCGATCCTCTGAAGGTTGCCGCGGCATCCCCCGTTTGCGGGGATGGTTGCGGTTTTCGTGTTTTGCGATGCACGCAGGGCACAGTCGAGAAGCGGCGCCCCCGAGGCACGGGGGCGAGTATCGAAACGAGGAACGTGAATGCCGACGATTCAACAGCTTATCCGGAAACCCCGGGAAGCGAACGTGCGGAAGTCGAAGTCCCAGCATCTGCAGGAATGCCCGCAGAAGCGTGGGGTTTGCACCCGCGTCTACACCACCACCCCGAAGAAGCCGAACTCGGCCATGCGGAAAGTCGCCAAGGTGCGCCTGACCAACGGGTTCGAGGTCATCAGCTATATCCCCGGTGAAAAGCACAACCTCCAGGAGCACAGCGTCGTGCTGATCCGTGGCGGCCGTGTGAAAGACCTTCCGGGCGTGCGCTACCATATCCTCCGCGGCGTTCTGGATACCCAGGGCGTGAAAGACCGTCGTCAGCGCCGCTCGAAATACGGCGCCAAGCGTCCGAAGTGAGGAGATAGAGCATGTCCCGTCGTCACGCCGCCGAAAAGCGCGAAATCCTGCCCGACGCCAAATATGGCGATCGCGTGCTGTCGAAGTTCATGAACAACCTCATGAAGGACGGCAAGAAATCCGTGGCCGAAGGCATCGTCTATGGTGCGCTCGACCGCGTCCAGTCGCGCCTGAAGCGCGAACCCGTCCAGGCGTTCCACGAGGCGCTGGACAACGTGAAGCCCTCGGTCGAGGTCCGTTCGCGCCGCGTGGGCGGTGCGACCTATCAGGTCCCGGTCGAAGTGCGCACCGAGCGCCGCGAGGCCCTGGCGATCCGCTGGCTGATCACCGCCGCCCGCAAGCGCAACGAGAACACCATGGAAGAGCGCCTGGCCGCCGAGCTGGCCGATGCGGTGAATAACCGCGGCACCGCGGTGAAGAAGCGCGAAGACACCCACAAGATGGCCGACGCGAACAAGGCGTTCAGCCACTACCGCTGGTAAGGGAAAGGCAAGCATGGCACGCGAATACCCGCTGGAGCGGTATCGGAACTTCGGCATCATGGCCCACATCGACGCGGGCAAGACGACGACGACCGAGCGCATCCTTTTCTATACCGGCAAGAACCACAAGATGGGTGAGACGCATGACGGCGCGTCCACCATGGACTTCATGGAACAGGAAGCCGAGCGCGGGATCACCATCTCCTCCGCCGCGACCTCGACCTTCTGGCAGAAGCACGAGGATCCGGAGTTCACCCCGGTCCAGGCAGAGCGCTGCCGCTTCAACATCATCGACACCCCCGGCCACGTCGACTTCACCATCGAGGTCGAGCGTTCGCTGGCCGTGCTGGACGGCGCGATCTGCCTTCTGGACGGCAACGCCGGCGTCGAGCCGCAGACCGAGACCGTCTGGCGGCAGGCCGACCGCTACAAGGTTCCGCGCATCGTCTTCGTCAACAAGATGGACAAGATCGGTGCCGACTTCTTCAAATGCGTGCACATGATCAAGGACCGCACCGGCGGTATTCCCTGCCCGATCGCCCTGCCGATCGGCGCCGAGGACAAGCTGGAAGGCATCGTCGACCTGATCAAGATGGAAGAATGGGTCTGGAAGGGCGAAGACCTCGGCGCAAGCTGGGTTCGTCAGCCAATCCGTGCCGAGCTTCAGGATCTGGCCCAGGACTGGCGCAGCAAGATGATCGAGCTTGCCGTCGAGCAGGACGATGACGCGATGGAGCAGTACCTCGAGGGCAACGAGCCCGACGAGGCGACCCTGCGCCGCCTGATCCGCAAGGGCACGCTGTCGCTGTCCTTCTTCCCGGTGATGGCCGGTTCCGCCTTCAAGAACAAGGGCGTGCAGCCGCTGCTGAACGCGGTGGTGGATTTCCTGCCCGCGCCGACCGACGTGCCCGCCTATATGGGCTTCGCGCCCGGCGACGACACCGAAACCCGCAACATCGCGCGGCACGCTTCGGATTCCGACCCGTTCTCGGCGCTGGCGTTCAAGATCATGAACGACCCCTTCGTCGGCTCGCTGACCTTCACGCGCATCTATTCGGGTGGCCTGAAGAAGGGCGACCAGATGCTGAACTCGACCAAGGGCAAGCGCGAGCGCGTCGGCCGGATGATGGTGATGCATGCCGTCAACCGCGAGGAAATCGACGAAGCCTTCGCCGGCGACATCATCGCGCTGGCCGGTCTGAAGGAAACCACCACGGGTGACACCCTGTGCGATCCGGCGAAGCCGGTCGTGCTGGAAACCATGACCTTCCCCGAGCCGGTGATCGAGATCGCCGTCGAGCCGAAGTCCAAGGCGGATCAGGAGAAGATGGGCCTCGCGCTTGCCCGTCTGGCGGCCGAAGACCCGTCGTTCCGCGTCGAGACCGACATGGAATCGGGCCAGACCATCATGAAGGGCATGGGCGAACTTCACCTCGACATCCTGGTCGACCGCATGAAGCGGGAGTTCAAGGTCGAGGCGAATATCGGCGCCCCGCAGGTGGCTTATCGCGAGACCATCTCGCGGTCGACCGAGATCGACTATACCCACAAGAAGCAGACCGGCGGCACGGGCCAGTTCGCCCGCGTCAAGCTGCTGATCGACCCGACCGAACCCGGCGAGGGCTATTCGTTCGAATCGAAGATCGTGGGCGGTGCGGTGCCGAAGGAATATGTTCCCGGCGTCGAGAAGGGCATCAAGTCGGTGATGGACTCCGGCCCGCTGGCGGGCTTCCCGGTGATCGACTTCAAGGTGGCGCTGGTCGACGGTGCCTTCCATGACGTCGACTCCAGCGTTCTGGCGTTCGAGATCGCCACCCGGGCGGCGATGCGCGAAGGTCTGAAGAAGGCGGGTGCGAAGCTTCTGGAACCGATCATGAAGGTCGAGGTGGTGACGCCGGAGGAATATACCGGCTCCGTCATCGGCGACCTGACCTCGCGCCGGGGCATGATCAACGGCCAGGACAGCCGCGGCAATGCCAACGTCATCAATGCGATGGTGCCGCTGGCGAACATGTTCGGCTACATCAACAACCTGCGCTCGATGTCGTCGGGCCGCGCGGTGTTCACGATGCAGTTCGACCATTA
>JBDHSO010000188.1:0-7215 GCA_039808125.1 Rhodobacter sp.
TCACCCAGACCATCGACCAGTGGTTCAAGGATGCGCTCGACTGGAACACCGCCTCGGCCTACGCCTTCCTGCTGCTGGTGCTCTGCACGGTTTTCGTGACCGTCGCGATGAAGCTGTTCAGGGTCCGGCTTTCGGACATCGCGAAGTAGGGGGCGCCATGCACAGGTTCCGACTGACGCTTCTGAACATCTATACCGGGCTGTTCCTCCTTTACATGCTGGCGCCGCTGGCTGTCATGTCCGGCGCGGCCTTCAACGACAACAAGCTGCCCTCGATCGTGCCCTGGAAAGGCTGGACGACCCGCTGGTTCGTCGAGATGATCGAGGACGAGCGGATGATGATCGCCTTCGCCAACACGCTCTGGGTGGCGGCGGCGGTGGCGGTGATCTCGGTCGTCATCGGCACCGCCGCGGCGATCCTGATCAACTCGGTCTCCGGCCGGCTGCGCACCGCTCTTTACGGCATGATGATCTCGACCATCCTGATCCCGGGCGTGGTGATCGGCATCTCCACCATGATCCTCTGGACCAAGATGGGCAATGCGCTGGGGACAGAGTTCTTCCTGTTCCGCGCCGGGCTGCATCTGAGCGTGCTGGGCCAGGTCAGCTATATCGCCGCCATGGTGATGCTTCTGGTGCTGGCGCGGCTGCAAAGCTTCGATCCGGGGCTGGAGGAGGCGGCGCTCGACCTGGGCGCGAGCCATGCGCAGGTGATGCGCCGCATCCTGCTGCCGCATCTTTATCCCGCGATCGGGGCGGGTGCGGCGGTGGCCTTCTTCCAGTCGATCGAGAATTTCAACGTGACGCAGTTCACCCGCGGCGGGGCGGATACGTTGACGGTCTATGTCTTCTCGAAGGTGCGCTCGGGGATCACGCCGACGATCAACGCGCTGGCCTTCCTGCTGATCTGCGTCACGCTGGTGCTGGCGGCGATCTATGAGACGAACCGCCGCAGAAGGGCACGGATCGAGGCCGCCCGCGAAGGCGAAGCCCGCCGGGCCGAGGAGGAGATGGCCGAGCTGATCGGCAGGGGCTGAAGGGCGATCCGCCGAGTGCCGGGGCCGGGCCGGGTTTCCGTCAACGCCCGGGGGGCCAGCCCCCCGGACCCCCGGGGGTATTTCGGTCAAGAGGAAGGGGCGGCGGCGCGGGCCGGGGTTTGTTGCGGGCGCGCATCGAGGCGGCGCGTTCGGGCAGGTGGTTGCGCGGGGCAGTGTCAGGGTTTTCGTGCGGCGAGATGGGCCGGGCAATGTTCGCCGGAGTCGAGGACGGGGATCATCCGCTGCCAGATCGCGATGTTCCGGTCCACGAAGGCCTGGCCGACGCGGGCCGCGGCCCGGTGGCCGGTTTCGCCCTGGAGCCGCTGGAGTTCGGCCCGCGCCTCCTGCCGATACCAGGCGTTGCGGGACCGGAGCGTCAGGTCGGCAAAGCCCGCCGCGGCCATCGCGGCGCGGTAGCGCGCCGGTGTCGCCATGCCGAAATCCAGGCCTTCGGCGGCGATATAGGCGGCCATCGCCGGCGAGATCGCATCGGTTCCGATCAGCCAGTCCGAGGCGAGAAACCAGCCGCCCGGTTTCAGCACCCGGAAGACCTCGGCCATCAGCGCCGCCTTGTCGGGGATATGGACGATGGAATCCTTGGAAAACACCACGTCGAAGGTGCCGGGGGGAAAGGGCAGGGGGCCGGGCGCGGCCTTCAGGCAGCCGATCCGTCCGGCAAGGCCCTCGCGCGCGACCAGCCCGCGGGCGCGGGCGAGGACCGGATCCTCGACATCCAGCCCGCTGACATAGCCCGCGCCATGGGCCCGCACCAGGGCGAGGTCGATGCCGCCGGCGCCGCAGCCGATGTCGAGCAGCGACTTTCCGGCGATGTCGTGACCTTCGAGAAGGCGCGCCACCTCGGCCGGGCCGCCGGGCGACAGGAAGCCCTCTCCCCAGAGGGTTTCCAGCATGGCGATCATGCGGTCCGGGTAATGTTCGCCGCTCACATCACCGCCCCGATCTGCCAGGGGACGAATTCGGCGCCGCCGAAGCCCAGGTCTTCGGATTTCGTGCGCGCACCCGAGGCGACGGTGACGATCCGGTCGAGGATTTCGGCGCCCTTGTCAGCGATCGACACGCCATCGAGGATATCGCCGCAGTTCACGTCCATATCCTCCCTCATGCGGGCATAGATCTCGGAATTCGTCGCCAGCTTGATGCAGGGGCTGGGCTTGTAGCCCGAGACCGAGCCGCGGCCGGTGGTGAAGACGATCAGCGTGGCGCCGGAGGCGATCTGGCCCGTCACCGAACAGGGGTCGTAGCCGGGGCTGTCCATGTAGACGAAGCCGGGTGCGGCGATCGGTTCGGCGAATTTGTACACGCCTGAAAGCGGCGCGGTGCCGCCCTTGGCCACGGCGCCGAGCGATTTTTCGAGGATGGTCGTCAGTCCGCCGCGCTTGTTGCCGGGCGAGGGATTGTTGTCCATCTCGCCGCCGTTTCTGGCGGTGTAATCCTCCCACCAGCGGATGCGCTCCAGCAGCGTCTCCGCCACCCCGGGCGAGATGGCCCGGCGGGTCAGGAGGTGTTCTGCGCCGTAGATCTCCGGCGTTTCCGACAGGATGGTGGTGCCGCCCATGGCGACGAGCATGTCGGAGGCCGCGCCAAGCGCCGGGTTCGCCGTGATGCCGGAATAGCCGTCCGAGCCGCCGCATTGCAGGCCGACGACCAGTTTCGACACCGGCGCGGGCGTGCGGGGGACCCGGGCGGCCACCGCCGCCATCTCGCGCAGGACGCCGAGCGCCCGGTCGATGGTGGCGCGGGTGCCGCCTTCGTCCTGGATGGTCATGTAGCGGAAATTGCCGTCGGGTCGCAGCCGCCCCTGGCCCACGAGGTCGGGCACCTGCATCACCTCGCAGCCGAGGCCGACGAGGAGGATGCCGCCGAAATTGGGGTTTCTCGCATAGCCCTTCAGCGTGCGCATCAGCGTGCGGTAGCCCTCGTTCGTGCCAGACATGCCGCAGCCGGTCTGGTGAACGATGGCCACGATGCCGTCGATGCCCGGCAGGGCCGACAGGACGGGATCGCGCTCTGCCGCCTCGGCGATGAAGCGGGCGACCGATCCCGAGCAGTTCACCGAGGTCAGGATCCCCAGGTAGTTGCGCGTGCCGACGCTGCCGTCTGAGCGGGCGTAGCCCAGGAATTGGCGCGGGGGCAGGGCGGGCAGGGGGCGGCAGTCGCGGCCCGGTGCGTAATCGCCGGAATGCGCGCCCATGCCGAGGTTGTGGCTGTGGACATGGGTGAAGGCCGGGATCTCCTCTGTCGCCTGGCCGATGGTCTGGCCGTAGCGGATCACCCGTTCGCCGCGGGCGATGGCGCGGGCGGCGATCTTGTGCCCGCGCGGCACCGATGTGGCAAGCGCGCCGCCAAGGCCCGCGGGCGTCGCCCCCGCCCTGAGGTCGGCCAGCGCGATGACGACGTTGTCGGCATCGTTCAGACGGATGATTTCCCCGGCCATATCCCGCTCCGAACCCCCGTTCCGCACGCCCGTCCCGCACCCGCGCGCCGCAGCGTTTCTGCGGGCCGTCCGGCAGTTGACAGGCCGGGTGCACCCGCTAACATGTTAGTATGCTACAGCCTGAAACCCTCGATCGACAAGAGCTCCCCGTTGCCGGCGGGCTGCTGCCGCTCGACAGGTTTCAGGGTTCGCTCGGGCAGCGGGTCTACCAGACCCTGCGCCATGCGATCCTGTCGCTGACCTATCGTCCGGGCCAGATCCTGCGCAAGCCGGAAATCTGTGCCGCGCTTGGCGTGTCGCGCAGCCCGGTGGCCGATGCGGTGGCGCGGCTGGCGGTCGAGGGGCTGGTCGATGTGGTGCCGCAGGCCGGCACCTATGTCGCCCGCTTCTGCATGCGCGAGATCCGCGAGGGCGCCTTCGTCCGCGAGGCCATCGAACTGGCCGCGGTGGAGCGGGTGGCCCGGACCGTCACCGAAGAGCAGTTGCAACTCTTGCGCCGCAACCTTGCGGTGCAGGCCGCGCTGGTCGCGGATGGCGACCCTACCGGATTTCATCAGGCCGATGCCGAGATGCACGAGATGATCCTGTCCTTCACCGGCTTCCGGCGGCTGGCGCAGGTGTCCGAGACCGCCTGGCTGCATGTGAACCGGGCGCGGCAACTGGTCCTGCCGGTGCCGGGCCGGGTGGCCCGGACGCTGGAGGAGCATCGCGCGATCCTGGCCGCGCTGGAGGCCCGCGACCCGCCGCGGGCGCGCGCGGCGGTGCGGCTGCATCTGGGCCAGCTGATCCGGCATCTCGAACCGCTCGAACGGGAGCGACCCGAACTGTTCGGCCCGTGATTTCGACCCCAGAAGGGAGGACCGCATGATTCCGAACCGCCCGCGCTATGCCGCGCGGCTGAATGCCTTCAAGGTCCGCGGCGGCTCTGTCGCCGACATGATTGCCGGGGCGGGGCGGGTGGGCGGGCTGTCCGCCGCCGACCTGAACTATCCCGACCATTTCGAGCGGCACGACGGGGCGGCGCTGTCGCGGCTTCTTGCCGACAATGGAATGGCGCTGAACGGCCTTGCCATGCGCTATTATACCGAGGCCGGCTTCCGCCTCGGCGCCTTCACCCATCCCGACCCGGCCATCCGCCGCGCCGCCATCGACCTGACGAAGCGCGGCATCGACGCCTGCTCCGAAATGGGCGGGCGGGTGATGACGCTCTGGCTGGGGCAGGACGGTTTCGACTACAGTTTCCAGATGGATTACGCCCGGGCCTGGGACGACAGTCTGGCCGCGCTGGCCGAGGTGGCCGACCACGCGCCCGGAATGGACATTGCGGTCGAATACAAGCCGAACGAGCCACGCGCCTTTGCGCTGATGCCCGACATGGCGACGACGCTGCTGGCGCTGCGCGAGGTGGGGCGGGCGAACACCGGGGTGACGCTGGATTTCGCCCATGTGCTTTACGCCGGCGAGATGCCGGCCCAGGCGGCGCAGCTTGCCGCGCGCTACAGCCGCATCCTGGGCGTGCATCTGAACGACGGCTACGGCAAGCGCGACGACGGGCTGATGGCGGGATCGGTGCATCCGGTACAGACGGTGGAGCTTTTCGTGGATCTGATCCGCTGGGGCTATGACGGGGTGATCTATTTCGACACCTTTCCCGATCAGGGCGGTCTCGACCCGGTGGACGAGGCGCGCGGCAACATCCGCCTGACCGACCGGCTGCGCGAGATCGCCGCCGGCCTGGCGGGCGACGCGGCGCTGGCCGAGGCGCGGGGCCGGCAGGATGCGGCGGCGGTGGGCCGCATCGTCGGGCAGGCGCTTTATGGCTAGGTCCGGCCCTTCGGGCGCAGGCCCGTTCCCGGTCATCCTGACGGCGGGGTCGCTGCATCACGATGTGATCGTGACCGCCCCGCATCTGCCGGCCCCGGACGAGACGGTGACGGGCAGCGCCGTGCGCTATGCCTTTGGCGGCAAGGGCGGCAATCAGGCGGTGGCGGCGGCGCGGATGGGGGCGGTGTCGCATATGGCCGGCGCGGTCGGCACCGATGCGGCGGCGGAGGTGCTGCTGGCGGCGCTTGACGCCGCGGGGGTGGACCGGGCGGGCGTGGTGCGGGTGGCCGGCGCCTCGGGCATGTCGGTGGCCATCGTCGAGTCGGGCGGCAGCTATGGCGCGGTCATCGTCTCGGCGGCCAACCTCGGCCTCGATCCGGCGGGGGTGGCCTTTCCGCCCGGCTGCTTTGCGATCGTGCTGCAAAACGAGATCCCCGAGGCCGCGAATCTGACGCTGGCGCGGCGGGCACGCGCGGCGGGGCTGCGGGTGATCCTGAACGCCGCCCCGGTGCGCCCAGGAAGTGCGGCGCTGCTGGCGCTGTGCGATCTGGTGGTGGTGAACCGGGTCGAGGCCGCCGCGCTGGCCGGATCGGCCGCGGCGCCTGATCGCGCGGTCGCGGCGCTGCGGGCGCTGGGGGCGGGGGCGGTGCTGGTGACGCTGGGGGGCGAGGGGCTTCTGGGCGAGGGGTTTGCCCAGCCCGCCTTTGCGGTGCCGGTGGTCTCGACCCATGGCGCGGGCGATTGTTTCGTCGGCGCCCTTGCCGCCGAATGGGGCCGCGGCGCGACGCTGCCCGAGGCGGCGCGCTTCGCTCAGGCCGCCGCGGCGCTGCATGTCGCCGCCCCGCCCGATGCCCGTGCCGGCGTGACCGAAGCCGCCGTGCGCGCCTTTCTGGCCCGCGCCCTTGCTTGACCGCGCAGCCGGCCTCTGGCATGGCCTAGGGCAGGATAGGGATTTGATCAGATGAACCTGTTTGCCGAAGTCCGCGAGGCGGTGGTCGATGCGCTGGACCGCATGGCAGCCGAGGGCGCACTGCCGCATGGCCTCGATCTTGCCGCCGTCGCCGTCGAACCGCCGCGCGATCCGGCGCATGGCGACATGGCGACCAATGCCGCCATGGTGCTGGCAAAACCGGCCGGCCAGCCGCCCCGGGCCATTGCCGACGGGCTGGCGCAGCGGCTGATGGACGATCCCCGGATCGAGGGCGCTGATGTCGCGGGGCCGGGGTTTCTGAACCTGCGCCTCGTGCCGCTGGTCTGGCAGGGCGTGGTGCGCGACATCCTGGCCGAGGGCGCGGATTACGGCCGTTCGCAGGTCGGGCGCGGCCAGAAGGTGAATGTCGAATTCGTCAGCGCCAACCCGACGGGGCCGATGCATGTGGGCCATGTGCGCGGCGCCGTGGTGGGGGATGCGCTGTCGAACCTGCTGGCCTTCGCGGGCTGGCAGGTGACGCGGGAATATTACATCAACGATGGCGGCGCGCAGGTCGATGTGCTGGCGCGTTCCGCCTATGAACGCTACCGCGAGGCCAATGGGCTGGAGCCTGAAATCCGCGAGGGGCTGTATCCCGGCGACTATCTGATCCCTGTGGGCGAGGCCTTGAAGGCGAAATACGGCACCAGCCTTCTCGACAAGGGCGAGCAAGACTGGCTGGCCGAGATCCGCGACTTTGCCACCGGGATGATGATGCAGATGATCCGCGAGGATCTGGCGGCGCTTGGCGTGACGATGGATGTCTATTCCTCGGAGAAGGCGCTTTACGGCACGGGTGAGATCGAGGCCGCGATTGCCGAGTTGCGCGCACAGGGCCTGATCTACGAAGGCACGCTGGAGCCCCCCAAGGGCAAGGAGCCCGAGGATTGGGAGCCGCGCGAGCAGACCCTGTTCCGCTCGACCGATTTC
>JBDHSO010000189.1:0-7002 GCA_039808125.1 Rhodobacter sp.
TCGATCCTCGACCGGGAGTTCTACATCCCCGACCCAGCCCAACTGGCCGCGCAAAGCACCGTCAACAACCAGGGCCGGGGCGAGGTCCTCTCCGGCGAGGAATCCGCCCGCGTCCTTGCGATGCTCAAATCCGACGCCGCGCAGATGTACGACCATTACGAGGCGATGCTGTCACAGGACGGCCAGCAGGGCCTTGCCCGCGAACTGGCGCGGATGAACCTGCCGATGAACATCTACACGCAATGGTACTGGAAGACCGACCTGCACAACCTGTTCCACTTCCTGCGCCTGCGGGCAGACGCCCATGCCCAATACGAAATCCGCGTCTATGCCGAGGCGATCGCGGCCACCGTGCGCGACTGGGTTCCCCTCGCCTTCGCCGCCTTCGAGGATTATCGCATGGGCGGCGTGACGCTTTCGGCCCGGGCGATCGCGCTGCTGAAGCGCCGCCTTGCCGGGGAAACGGTCGACCAGGACTCCTCGGGCATGTCGAAGGGCGAATGGCGGGAGTTCGTGGACCTCTGGGGCTGACGGCGGCAATGGCGGCGGGCCGGATGGCGCCGCGGCACGCGCACCGCGGCCAGCCGGCGCCCCGCTGAAGGCTTCGCGCGCCGGGGTACGGGGCGCGCAGGCCGCCAGGGGCCGGATGCCCGGCGAACCGGGCGACCGGCAGCGCAACAAGAGAAAGCGCCGGTGCGGAGAACCGCACCGGCGCTTTTGTTACCCTCCGGCCGCGTCAGCGGCCGGCGCGGATCCGCCCCGCCTCAGGCGGTGGCGAACTGCTTTTCGACATGGGCGTGATGGGTCTGATAGGACGCATCGCTGCGCGAGATCAGGGTGTAGAACATCGGCACCACGAACAGCGTGAACATCGTGCCGATCAGAAGGCCGGTGAAGATCACCAGACCCATCGCCTGCCGCGCCGCGGCGCCGGCGCCTTCGGCAAGGATCAGCGGCACCACGGCCAGCGCCATGGCGGCGGTGGTCATCAGGATCGGCCGCATCCGGGTCTTTGCCGCCATCACGATGGCATCGTTACGCGACAGATGATGCTCCTCGCGCTGCTGGTTGGCGAATTCGACCATCAGGATGCCGTGTTTGCTGATAAGGCCGATCAGCGTGATCAACCCGACCTCGGTGTAGATGTTCAGCGTGCTCGCGCCGAAGTAAAGCGGCAGCATGGCGCCGAAAATCGACAGCGGCACCGACATCAGGATGATGAACGGGTCGCGGAAGCTTTCGAACTGCGCCGCAAGAACCAGATAGATCACGATCAGCGCCGCGCCCGAGGCGTAAAGGATGGAGTTTCCTTCGTTCTTCTCCAGCCGGGACTGACCGGAATAATCGATGAAGAACCCTTCGGGCAGAACCTGTTGCGCGATTTCCTCAAGCTTTGCGAGGCCGTCGCCGGTGGAAACGCCCGGGGGCGTCATCGCCGACAGCGTGGCCGAGTTCAACTGATTGAACTGTTCGATCGCCGCCGCCATCACCCCCGGGTTGAGCTTGATGACCGAGGACAGCGGCACCATGTCGCCCGAGCCGGAGCGGACGAAGAAATCCAGCAGCCGTTCTGGATTGTTCCGCCAGTCCCGCGGGACCTGCGTGATCACGTCATAGCTGTTCGAATCGCGGTCGAACTGCGCCACGGAACCGCCGCCGACCAGAAGGCTCAGCGTGTTGCCGATCTCGGACACCGGCACGCCCAGTTCGGCGGCGCGGTCGCGGTCGATGGTGACGCGGATCTGCGGCGTGTCGAAGGACAGGCTGTTCTGCACGACGATGAACATGCCGGTCTGCATCGCCTGCGCCCGAATCTCGTCCGCGATCTCTGCCACCCGGTCCGGCTCATAGATCGACTGGATCACCATCGAGATCGGCAGGCCGCCGCCGGCACCCGGCAGGGACGGCGGGGCGAAGACATAGCCCTGCACGCCCGGCGCATTGTCCAGCGTGCCCTGGATCTGGGTCTGGATCTCGGCCTGGCTGCGGGTCCGGTCGGCCCAGTCCTTCAGCGCCCAGATGTAGAAGCCGGTATTGGTGGCCCCGCCCATGCCCGCGACCGAGAACGAGGTCCGCGTTTCCTCGATATCCGCCGTCCGGCGGCCGATTTCCCTGGTGAAGGCATCGGTATATTCCAGCGTCGCATAACGCGGCGCCTGAAGAATGGCGAAGAGCGCGCCCTGATCTTCCTCGGGCGCCAGTTCGGAAGAGGTGTTCAGGAACATGAACCCCGTCGCGCCCAGCAGCGAGATCACCATCAGAAGCGTGACCGGCCAGTAGGCGAGCGAGGAGGACACCCGCCGCTCATACCAGTTCGCAAGGCCGGTCAGCACCTTCTCGACGATCTTCTCGAACCGCCCGGCGCCCTTGTCGCTCAGCACCCGGGCGGACATCGTGGGCGTGATCGTCAGGGCGATGATCCCGGAAATCACGACCGAGCCCGCCAGCGTCAATGCGAATTCGGTGAAGAGCGATCCGGTCAGGCCGCCGGTAAAGGCAAGCGGCGACAGCACCGCCGCCAGCGTGATTGTCATCGCGATGACGGGGCCGGTGATTTCCGTCATCCCGGTGATGGCGGCGCGGGCGGGTGTCATCCCGTCGTCGATATGCCGGTGGATGTTCTCGACCACCACGATGGCATCGTCGACCACAAGGCCGATGGCCAGAACCATGGCCAGAAGCGTCAGGAGGTTGATCGAATACCCAAGCGCCAGCATGACCGAACAGACGCCGATCAGCGACAGCGGGATGGTGACGACCGGCATCAGTACCGACCGGAACGAGCCGAGGAACAGCAGGATCACCACCACCACGATGGCCACGGCTTCGGCGATGGTCCGGAACACCTCGTCGATGGAGGCAGAGATGGTCTCGGTCGAATCGTAGACCAGTTCGATCGACATGCCGGTGGGCAGCGTCGCGCTCAGCTGCGGCAGTTCCGCAAGGACATTCGTCGCGACATCGAGCTGGTTCTCGCCCGGCGCCGGAATGATGCCGATGAAGATGCCGGGCCGGCCGGCAAAGGTGACGATGGCGTCGGTGGCGCTGGAGGCAAGCTCGGTCCGCGCCACGTCACGCAGCCGCACCACGCCGTTCGCCCCCTGCACCAGCGGCAGCGCGCCGAAGGCTTCCGCCGTCTGCATCGTGGAATCGAGCGCCAGCGAATAGACGAAATAGTCGTTCTCGGTCTTGCCCGGCGCCGAAAGGAAGTTCGACGACCGGATCGCCGCCAGCACCTCGGAAGCGGTCACGCCGCGCGCCGACATCTGCAGCGGATCGAGCCAGACCCGCATGGCATATTCGGCCGCGCCCATGATCTCCATCTGCGCCACGCCGTCGATATTGGTCACGCGCGGCCGCACCACGCGCTCCAGATATTCGGTCAGCTGCTCGGGCGTCATGTTGGGGTTCTGCACCGCCAGGTACATCAGCGCAAAGGTCATGCCGGTGCCCTTGGTGATCACCGGGTCCTCGGCATCCTGCGGCAGTTGCCCGCGCACCTGCTGCACCTTGGACATCACCTCGGTCAGCGCGACATCGGCATCGGCGCCAAGCTGCATCTGCACCGTCACGACCGAGGCCGAGGGGCGCGAGGTCGAGGACACATAGTCGATGTTCTCGGTCGTGGAGACCGCGGCCGCGATGGGTGAGGTGACGAAACCCTGGATCAGGTCGGGCGCCGCGCCGGGATAGACGGTCGAGATCGTGATGACCGTCTCTTCGACCTCGGGGTACTGGCGAACCGGCAGGTTCAGCGCGGACACGAGGCCTACGAACAGGATCATCGCGGCCACGACCGTCGAGAGGACGGGGCGACGGATGAATATCTCCGAAAAATGCATGGCCGTCCTTACTCTTTGACGGTGGCGTCAGGGGCGGCGCTGCCTTCGGACGCGGGCGCGGCCTCGGACTTGTCCCCGGACGCGGATGTGGCCTCAGGCTTGGAGGTGCCGTCCGGCGCGGCGGTTCCCGCCGCGGCCTTGTCCCCCGTGGCAGACTTGTCCCCGGCGGCAGCCTTGTCCCCCGTGGCGGACTTGTCGTCCAGCGGGGGTACGGACTGGTCCTTGGGCGTCTCGTCGGGGTGCACCGCACCATCGGGTTCCACCAGCTGGACCGAATCGTCGATCTTGACCTTGGAGCCGTTGGAAAGCCGGTTCTGGCCCGAGGTGGCGATCTGGTCGCCGGCATGCAGCCCTTCCAGCACCTCGATCCGGTCCTCGACCCGGCGGCCGAGCTTGACGAACACCTGTTCCGCCTTCAGCTCGCCCGCGGCATCGCCCGGGCGGATGACAAAGATCGAATCGCCATAGAGCGAGGACGACACCGCCGTTTGCGGCACCGCGATCACGCCGTCTTCCTTGGGCTGCGAGATGCGGACGCGCAGGAACTGGCCCGGATAGAGCCGGCCGCCCTCGTTGCTGACCTCGGCCCGCACCGACACCATGCGCGAATTCGGATCGATCCGGGGCTCGATGGCGGTGATGCTGCCGACTTCCGAAACATCGCCGATCTCGCTGGTCACGGTCACGCGGCCGCCGAGGGCCATTTCCTCAAGCTGCTGTTCGGGCACCGAGAAATCGACCCGCATCCGGCTGATGTCCTGCAGCGTGGCAAAGATCGTTCCGGTGACGACATATTGCCCCACCTCGATATGGCTGATGCCGACGATCCCGGCAAAGGGCGCCACCATCTTCTTGCTGTCGAGGATCGTCTGCGCCTGCGCCACCTGCGCGCGGGCGCTTTCAACCTGCGCGGTGGCGGATTCCACCTGCGAGGCCGCGCTGACACCGCGTTCCGAGAGCGTCATCGCCCGCTTGGCCTCGGCCTCGGCCAGAACCAGCGCCGCCTTTGCGGCATAAAGCGACGCCGTCTCGCCATCGTCGTCGATCTGCACCAGCGGCTGGTCGGCCGCGATCCTGTCGTTGGGCGTGAACATGACCTCGCGGACCAGTCCGCCCGATTCCACGGCCAGATCGACGCCCTGCACCGCGAGCGCCGTGCCGACGGCATCGATCCCCGGCTCCCATGTCACCGGCTCGACCGTGATGGCGGACACGGGGACCGGCGGCGGCGTCATGCCGGAGAGGTACTTGGCGATCATGTCGTCGCGGAAATACTTGAACCAGACGATGCCGCCGACGATGCCACCCAGCAGAAGGATCGCTATGATGAGACGCTTGAAAATCGGAGTGCTCCCGGAATTCTAGAGTGATGGCGCGCGCACGCTCAAGCACATCAAATTGATGATAACCCCGTGGATCGTCAACCACATTTGCAGCTTGCCCTCGCGTCCGCCCGCGATTCCCGGCGCCTGCGCGACCAGGGTGCAACGGCCGGTCGTCGTGGAACCTGCCTCAGGAATACAACTTTCCGGCCGAAAGCCGGCGGCCGAATCTTCTCCGCTGCATCGACTGTGCGGATTTGCATCGCCAGATATATCATTTTCGCAGATCAAGCAGGCAGCCCCCGGGTGCTCCAGCCCCCTGGCGGGCGATGCGCCCCATCGCCGGGCGGGACGGCGCGGGACGGGGCCTAATCCTCGAACAGCTCGCTCTGTCCGGTCTGGCCTTCGTCGTCCTCGTCGCGCGGCAGGGTGCCCCCAGGCGGCGGGCGGCTGTCGAGAAGGCCCGCCGCGCGCAACTCCTTCACCCCCGGCAGGTCGCGCGCGGATTCGAGGCCGAAATGGTCGAGAAAGGCCTCGGTCACGACGAAGGTGATCGGGCGGCCCGGAGTCATCCGGCGGCGGCCAAGCCGGATCCATTCCATTTCCAGCAACTGGTCGATGGTGCCGCGCGACACGGCAACACCGCGGATTTCCTCGATTTCCGCCCGCGTGACCGGCTGGTGATAGGCCACGATCGCCAGGGTTTCGATCGCCGCGCGCGACAGCTTGCGCGTCTCGACCGTCTCGCGCGCCATCAGATGGCCAAGATCGGGGGCGGTGCGCAGGGCCCAAGCATCGCCCACCTTGACCAGGTTGACGCCCCGTCCCTCGTAGCGCCGGCGCAGATGCACCAGCGCCTCGGCCGGATCGGATCCGTGCGGCAGCCGCGCCTGCAGATCGGCCAGCGTCACCGGCGCGGAACTGGCAAACAGGATCGCCTCGATCATGCGCTCCTGCTCGCCCATCGGCGGCGCGTCGAAAAGGCTGTCCTCGCTCATGGCTCGCGCCGGCGGATCTGGATCGGCGCAAAGGTCTCGCCCTGGCGGATCTGCACCTGCCCGCGCTTGGCCAGTTCCAGCACCGCCGCGAAATGCGCCGCCGTGGCCGAGCGGCGGGCCATCGGCGTGCGGTCCCAACCCGGCGGCAGGAAACCGGCAAGATCGGCCCAGTCGCCGGCAAAGCCGATCAGCCCGCGCAGCCGGTCCAGCGCCTGTTCCATGGTGAAGACATGCTGGCGGTCCATCACAAAGGGGCGAAACTCGTCCTTGGTCCGGATCCGGGCATAGGCGCGCATCAGGTCGATCAGCGTCGCGGCCCAGACCACCTTGCGGTGATGGCCCAGGCGTTCGGGCATGCCGCGGGCGAAGAAATCCCGGCCCAGCCGGTCGCGCGCCATCAGTTCCGACGCCGCCTCGCGCATAGCCTGCAACCGTTCGAGCTGAAAGGCCAGATGCGCCGCCAGATCCTCGGCCGTGGGCCCCTCCTCGCCCGGCTCCGGCGGCAGCAGGAGGCGCGACTTCAGAAAGGCAAGCCAGGCCGCCATCACCAGATAATCGGCGGCGAGTTCGATGCGCAGCTTTGCCGCGCGGTCGACGAAGGCAAGGTATTGTTCGGCCAGTTGCAGCACCGAGACCCGGCGCAGATCCACCTTCTGGGTGCGGCTCAGCGTCAGCAGCAGGTCGAGCGGCCCCTCGAACCCGTCGACATCGACGATCAGCGCCTCGGCGGCCAGCCGCGCGGCCGGCGACAGGCGTTCCGGCACGCTCCAGTCCTCGGCGACCGGCGGCGCGGTCATGCGATCAGGCCGCCTGCGGCGCGCAGCCGGTCCTCCAGCAGGG
>JBDHSO010000190.1:0-6978 GCA_039808125.1 Rhodobacter sp.
GACCCGCAGGCCCCTCCGATCCCGGCCCGCCGCGCAGCAGGTCGCCCAGCCAGAGCGCGGCGGCAAGCGCGACGGCGCCGCCCAACGCTCCGAACGCGGCAGACTGGATCCTGGACATGGCGGGCGACATCGCGGGCACTGTTCCTTACCGATAGGGCGCGTCGAGTTCGAGGTTGCGGGCGATCTCGGCCTCCCAGCGGGCGCCGTTCGCAAGGAGCTTCTCCTTGGTATAGAACAGTTCCTCGCGGGTCTCGGTCGAGAATTCGAAGTTCGGGCCTTCGACGATGGCATCGACCGGGCAGGCCTCCTGGCAGAAGCCGCAATAGATGCATTTCGTCATGTCGATATCGTAGCGCGTGGTCCGCCGGCTGCCATCCTCGCGCGGCTCGGCGTCGATGGTGATCGCCTGCGCGGGGCAGATCGCCTCGCAGAGCTTGCAGGCGATGCAGCGTTCCTCACCATTCGGATAGCGACGCAGCGCATGTTCGCCACGAAAGCGCGGCGAGAGCGGCCCCTTCTCATGCGGGTAGTTCAGCGTCGCCTTGGGCGCGAAGAAATAGCGCATGCCAAGACCGAATCCCTTGATGAAATCCACCAGCAGGAAATAGCGCGTGGCGCGATTCCAATCGATGTTGGCCATCAGAAACGCTCCCCCTTGCGCGGCGCGGCGAACATGTCGAAGGCGGCCACGATCTGGCGCACGAAGGCGCTGTCATGGGCATGGTCGCCCTGCTCGACATTGTTGGCGATGAAATGCGCCAGCTCCACCTTGTCGGTTTCCGAAGCGACGGCAAGAAGTTCGGCGATCTTGTTGGAATAGCGCATGGTCAGCCCCCCATTGCATAACGGGCCCAGAAATGGCCGAGGATTTCGAATTTCGCCAGGAACGCCACCAGCACCACCCAGGCCAGCGACAACGGCAGGAATACCTTCCAGCCGATCCGCATCAGCTGGTCGTAGCGGTAGCGCGGCACGATGGCCTTCACCATGGCGAACATGAAGAAGAACACCCACATCTTGCCCACCATCCACCACCAGCCATCGGCGATGCCCGGGATGGGGCTGAGCCAGCCGCCGAAGAACAGCACCGAGATCAGCGCACACATCAGGAAGATGGCGATATATTCGCCGGCCATGAACAGCAGATACGGCGTCGAGGAATATTCCACCATGAAGCCGGCGACGAGTTCGGATTCCGCCTCGGGCAGGTCGAAGGGCGGGCGGTTGGTTTCGGCCAGGGCCGACACGAAAAACAGCACCAGCATCGGCAGATGCGGCAGCCAGTACCAGTTGAACAGGCCGTAGGATCCGTCCTGCGCCGCCACGATCTGGCCGAAGTTCATGCTGCCGGTCGAGATGATGATGCCGATGATGATCAGGCCCAGCGACACTTCGTAGGAAATCATCTGCGCGGCGGATCGGAGAGAGCCGAGGAAGGCGTATTTCGAGTTCGACGCCCAGCCGCCCATGATCACGCCGTAGACCTCCAGCGAGGAGACGGCCAGCACGAAGAGGATGGCGACGTTGATGTCCGACATCACCCAGCCGGCATCGAAGGGCACCACCGCCCAGGCCAGGATCGCCAGCACGAAGCTGAGCATCGGCGCCAGGAAATAGACCGGCCGGTCGACCCCGGCGGGCACCACGATTTCCTTCAGCACGAATTTCAGCGCATCCGCCACCGATTGCAGCATGCCCCAGGGGCCAACCACGTTCGGGCCGCGCCGCATCTGGACCGCCGCCCAGATCTTCCTGTCGCCATAGACGAGGAAAAGGAGCGAGATCATCACGAAGGCGACGATCGCCAGGCTCTGCAGCACCATGATGAGCAGCATGCCGAGATTCGTGTTCAGAAAGGCTTCCATCTTCGTTTCCGTCTCCTCACACCGTCGGTATCCCAAGAGCGCCGCAGTCCTGCACCGTCACCTCGGCGTCTATCGTCTGCAACCCCTCGGGGAGGGCGGCCGAGATGAGGTAGACCCCATCCCCCCGCCAGGCATCCCCCGTTCTTGCCACATTCGTGCGAACGTGGCGCGCAAAACCGGCGCCCCGGATCAGCGCATATTGCGCGGCCGCGCAGCGGCCATAGGCCTCGACATCGGCCTCGTTGCGGGCGCCCCGCATGGCGACGCGGAAACTCACTATGTCGCCGTCCAGAAGCACGGTCTGGATTCCCAGGTACTCCGCCTTTGCCGGACCTGTTGTCACCTCCCGCTCCGGCGCGCAAGCCCCGACCGCCGCAGAGGCGGCCGCGAGAAGCGCGAGGGGGGGCAGATGACGCATCGAAACCTACTCCGCCGCCACTTTCCCGGCCGTCCGCGCCCGGGCCATTGCCGAAAGCTCGGCCATCACGGTCGAGGCCCGCGCGATCGGATTCGTCAGATAGAAGTCCTTGATCGCATTGCGGAACGTGGCTTTCGCCGGCGCGCGCCGCTCCAGCGGGGTCCAGGGGTTCTCGGGCACGGCGTCGATGCGGCCAAGATGGGGATGCGCCTTGACCAGGGCCGCACGCAGGCCGGCCTGGCTGTCCCAGGGCAGCTTTGCCCCCAGTTCGGCCGACAGGGCGCGCAGGATGGCCCAGTTCTCCTTGGCCTGCCCCGGCGCAAAGCCGGCGCGGAAGGCCAGTTGCGGCCGGCCCTCGGTGTTGACGAACAGGCCGTTCTCCTCGGTATAGGCGGCGGCCGGCAGAATGATGTCGGCCCGGTTCGCGCCCCGGTCGCCATGGCTGCCCTGATAGATCACGAAGGGCGCGGCCGCCCCGTCGCGGCTGATCTCGATCTCGTCGGCGCCGAGGTTGTAGACCACCTGCGCGCCGTCGGTCGCGACCGCCAGCCCGCCCTCGGTCACAGCGCCCACATCCATCGCGCCGACCCGGCCGGCCGCGGTATGCAGCACCAGAAGCTTCGCCCCCGCCCCTTCGGCATAGGCCATGGCCTGCGACAGCACCGCCTCGCCATCGGCCTCGGTCAGGGCGCCCTGGCCCAGGATCACCAGCGTGTCGGGCTTTTCCTTCACCCGGCCGACCAGCTCGGTCAGCGCGGCGCGGTCGGTGCCCATGTGCTTGTAATCATAGGTCAGATCCGCCGCCTCGCCGATCAGCCCGACCTGGGCGCCGGCGGCCCAGGCCTTGCGGATGCGGGCGTTCAGGACCGGCGCCTCGATCCGCGGATTGGTGCCGATCAGCAGGATGGTCTTCGCGGTGTCGATATCCTCGATCCGCGCCGTGCCGACATAGGCAGAGCGGTTGCCGATCGGCAGCCGGGCGCCGTCGGTGCGGCATTCGACATGGCCGCCCAGCCCCTCGACGATCTGCTTCAGGCTGAAGGCCGCCTCGACCGGCGCCAGATCGCCCACCAGGCCGACGACCTTTCCGCCCTGCATCGCGGCGGCGGCGGCGGCCAGCGCCTCGGCCCAGCTTGCCGGGCGCAGGCGGCCGTTCTCGCGGATATAGGGCTTGTCCAGCCGCTGCCGGCGCAACCCGTCCCAGATGAAGCGGGTCTTGTCGGAAATCCATTCCTCGTTCACGCCGTCGTTGTTGCGCGGCAGGATGCGCATGACCTCGCGCCCCTTGGTGTCGACGCGGATATTCGAGCCGAGCGCATCCATCACGTCGATGCTTTCGGTCTTGGTCAGTTCCCAGGGCCGGGCGGTGAAGGCATAGGGCTTGGACGTCAGCGCGCCGACCGGGCAGAGGTCGATGATATTGCCCTGAAGGTTGGAATGCAGCGTCTCGTTCAGATAGCTGGTGATCTCGGCATCTTCGCCGCGGCCGGTCTGGCCCATCTGGGTGATGCCCGCCACCTCGGTGGTGAAGCGCACGCAGCGGGTGCAGGAGATGCAGCGCGTCATCGCGGTCTTGACCAGCGGGCCAAGGTCCAGATCCTCGCTGGCGCGTTTCGGCTCGCGGTAGCGGCTGAAATCGACGCCGAAGGCCATGGCCTGATCCTGCAGGTCGCATTCGCCGCCCTGATCGCAGATCGGGCAGTCGAGCGGATGGTTGATCAGCAGGAATTCCATCACGCCCTCGCGGGCGCGCTTGACCATGGGCGAGTTGGTCTTCACCTCCGGCGGCTCGCCGTTCGGACCGGGCCGCAGGTCGCGCACCTGCATGGCGCAACTGGCGGCGGGCTTGGGCGGGCCGCCCACCACCTCGACCAGACACATCCGGCAGTTGCCGGCGATCGACAGCCGCTCGTGATAGCAAAAGCGGGGTATCTCCACCCCGGCGACCTCGGCCGCCTGGATGATCGTCATCGCCCCGTCAACCTCGACCACCTGGCCGTCGATGCTGATTTTCTTAAGGTTGGTCATTTCGCAGTACCCATCATCCCGACCAGAAGCCCTTGCGGCGCCTTGCGCCTTCCATGCCCGCCAAGCCGGATCACCGGACGGTCAGCAGTCTATCAATAGCAATCTTTTCAGCCACTTCCGCATTCCCCCCCGCGCGCCGGGCGCCGCATTTTCCGGCCAGGATCCCGCGCACCCGCCGGTCCGTGGCGCCCCCGCCCCATCGCCGCGCGCACCGTCGAGGCCGGCCATGTCAGGCCGGTATCCCGCCAGGCGGATCTGTTCAGCCGGCCCGTCATCGCGTGCTCCGGATCAGGCTGCCGACCAGACTGCCGCGGGCGATCTCGGCCTCGCCGACGCGGCAATAGCTTTCGGTATTGCCCTCGACCGCGCCCTGCGCCTTCAGCCAGGCGGCGGCCTCGGCCTTCAGCCGGTTCTTCTGTGCGGGATCCTTCAGGAAGGCCTCGACCTCGGCACGGGTATAGCCCTTCTTCAGCGCATAGCTCTTCAGGTCGTCGATCTTGGCCATGACGACAAACATCCGCGCCTTGATCGTCGGGCAGGTCTTGCGGATCACGTCGCCGATGCGACCGGCGCGCAGCGAGTCGTTGATATGACGCTCGTTTGCCAGCGGCTCCAGCGCGAAGGCGGGGCCGGCGACAAGGAAAAGCGCGGTCAGAAGGGAAAGGCGGGTCATGCGGTCTGCTCCTTGGGTTGCACCGCCCGCGCGAACCGGGGCCGCTGCCCCGCCCCGCCCGGGCGCCGCCATCCTGCCAGACCGCCGGGACCGGCCGAAGCCACGCTGCCGTGTCGTTTCCGTGAGCCGCCCGGGCTGAAACATGCCGTGATCATGCGCAGCCCCCCGGAAAGACCCAGGCGCCGGCGCCGTCGAAACGGCCGAGTGCGGCTTCGGCAAACCGTCCGCCCGCGGCGGTGCAGCCGGCACGCGCCGCCTTCTTGGCCAGCGCGCCCTCGTCGCGCGCCAGCGTCCGCCCCTCGCGCGTCAGCCGCAATGTGGCGCCGGTCACGGGGCGCGCACCGTCTGCGGTCAGCATCGCACCGGGGGGGCCGGGAAAAATCTCGGCCAGGAAGGCGGCGCCGTCCAGATCCACCCGCCGCGGCCCCTCCGGCACCGCCGGAGCCTGCGCCGCGACGCAGGCCGCCAGGGCGGCCGGTACCAGGACGGGAACCAGACGGGCGGCACGCGACGGCATCACTTGCACCCCCCCTCGATCAGCCAGGCGCCATGATCCAGGATCATCACCGCACCGGCGTCGAAATCGTGACCGGCCTCGCCGCAGGAGGCCTCGCCCAGTTCGGCGACGAGATAGCCCTCGTCCGCCATCGAGGCGTGATCCGCCCGCCAGATCCGCAGCGCGATGCCCAGATCGCCCGGCGTCAGCGAGGCGCCATAGCCCGTGCCATCCAGCATCAGATCGACGGCCAGCGCATCCGCCGCGCCCGCGGGAGCGGCTTCGGCCCCGGCCGGCGGCTCGACCACCGTGACCCGGCCCGTCGCAACGACCGGGGCGCTGCCGGCACCGTCCTGCCCGCCCTCGGGCGCAACTGCCTCGTCGGCCCGGGCAAGGCCCGGACCCAGAAGCAGCGCGGCAAGAAGGGCGGCGGCGCGGATCATGACTATTCCGCCGCCAGCGCCGCCGAGATGCGGCCCGCCTTCTTCGCCTTGATGCGGTCCTCGATCTCGCCACGGAAGTTGCGGATCAGGCCCTGGATCGGCCAGGCCGCCGCATCGCCCAGGGCGCAGATCGTATGGCCCTCGACCTGCTTCGTCACGGCAAGCAGCATGTCGACCTCTTCGATCTCGGCATCGCCGCGCACGATCCGCTCCATCACCCGCATCATCCAGCCGGTACCTTCGCGGCAGGGCGTGCACTGGCCGCAGCTTTCGTGCTTGAAGAACTTCGAGAGCCGCCACACCGCCTTGATGACATCGGTCGACTGGTCCATCACGATCATGCAGGCGGTGCCGAAGCTCGACTTCAGCTCGCGCATGCCGTCGAAATCCATGATGGCATTCTCGCATTGTTCGGCCGTCAGGATCGGGCAGGAGGCGCCGCCGGGGATCACCGCCTTCAGGTTCTTCCAGCCGCCGCGCACGCCGCCGCCATGCTTCTCGATCATCTCCCGCATGCCGATCGACATCGATTCCTCGATGACGCAGGGCGCGTTCACATGGCCCGACATGGCGAAAAGCTTGGTGCCGACATTGTTCGGCCGGCCGAAAGAGGCAAACCATTCCGCGCCGCGGCGCAGGATGGTCGGCACGACAGCGATGGATTCGACGTTGTTCACCGTGGTCGGGCAGCCATAAAGGCCCGAGCCGGCCGGAAACGGCGGCTTCATCCGCGGCATGCCCTTCTTGCCCTCAAGGCTTTCCAGCAGGGCGGTTTCCTCGCCGCAGATATAGGCGCCGGCGCCGTGATGCAGGTAAAGGTCGAAATCCCAGCCCGAACCGGCGGCATTCGGCCCCAGAAGCCCCGCGTCATAGCATTCGTCGATGGCGGCCTGCAACGCCTCGCGCTCGCGGATATATTCGCCGCGGATGTAGATGTAGCTCGCATTCGCCCCCATCGCGAAAGAGGCGATCAGCGCACCCTCGATCAGCGTATGCGGATCGTGGCGCATGATCTCGCGGTCCTTGCAGGTCGCGGGTTCGGATTCGTCGGCGTT